>JAKPFT010000059.1 GCA_029551285.1 bacterium
TCCGTCTCATACTCTATGTGCGCTATGTTGATCGTTAGCCCCCGATCCTTCTCCTCCGGCGCCTTGTCTATCTCTTCATACTTCAAATATTGAGCCTGATTGTGCTTGGATAATACCAGCGTTATCGCACTCGTTAACGTCGTCTTCCCATGATCTACATGCCCGATCGTCCCTACGTTTACATGCGGCTTGCTCCGAATAAATTTCTCCTTCGCCATCTTCGCCCCCAGTTCGTTACTATCTCCTGCCAGTCTGTCCGTTTCCTGACTAAGGTTCAACCCTGATGGAGCAACCTGGCTGCCTCCGCCTGCGGTACAAGGTTATAGCGCAAAAACTCCATTGTATAACTTCCCCTGCCCTGTGTCAAGGACCTCAATGTAGTGGCGTAGCCAAATGTTTCCCTCAGAGAAATCAGCCCGGTGATGACCTTACTGGAACCAACTGACTCCAACTGTTGTATCCTTCCCCCACGGGCATTGAAATCGCTGAGAACATCCCCAAGGAATTCAGCCGGTACGGTCAATTCTATTTTCATAATGGGTTCCAGCAGTACCGGCTTAGCCTGTCGGCACGCTTCCCGAAAAGCCATGGTGGCTGCGATCTTGTAAGCCACATCGGTAGAGCTGCTCTGATCGCAGGAGCCGTCAACGATAGCAACCTTAATGTTAATCACAGGATAACCGGCCAGAGGGCCTACCTCCATAGCCTCCCTGATACCTTCTTCTATGGAGGGGACAAAAACCTCCGGTATCTTCTCGGGCGGACAGTGATTGACAAATTCAAACTTACTTTCCGGCGTGGCCAGAGGTTCAACCTGCAAAATTACGTGGCCATACTGAGCTTTACCATCGTACTCGCGGATGAACCGTCCTTCGCCTTTTCCCGAAACAGAAACCGTCTCCCGGTAAGCCACCTGTGGTTTTCCCACTTTAAGATTGAGGTTATGCTCCCGGCGAAGTTTTTCTATGGAAATCTCTATGTGAAGTTCACCCATCCCGTAAAGAATTGTCTGACCCGTTTCCGGGTCAACCCGCAAATGAATCGTCGGGTCTTCATCAGCCAGTCTGGCCAACGCCCAGTTTACCTTTTCCTGCTCCGCCCTTGTTCGTGGTTCCACCGAGACCGCCACCACCGGTTCCGGGAAAGCCATTCTTTCAAAGACAATCGGGTGTTTAGTGTCTGCTAAGGTATCACCCGTGTATGTGCTCTTGGGCCCTACCACTCCAACAATATCGCCAGCCCGGGCTTCCTGGCATAGTTGGTACCGGTTGGCATGCAACTGAAGGATTTTGATAATTCTTTCTCGTTTCCCACGACTCCAGTTTATCAGAACGCCGGGACGCAGAAGTCCTGAGTAAATCCGGCAGTAAAGCAAACGTCCCAGGTGCACATCATTTTGAACTTTGAAGACAAGCAAGGAAACAGGTTCATCTTCCGAGGGAAGCCTCTCGTCAGCCTGTCCGGTCTGAGGATTGAGGCCACTGACCCTGCCCCGGTCCACTGGCGATGGCAAGTAATCTACGATAGCATCCAGCAGTTGCAAGGTACCCTTATTCCTCAGGGAAGCACCGCAGAAAACAGGAAAGAATTTCCCGCTGAGAGTACCTTTCCGAAGAGCCTGCTTCAACTCGGTGACGCTGATTGCTTCACCTTCAAGGTACTTAATCATTACCTGGTCATCAACATCAGCCAGCTTTTCAATAAGCTGAGTTCTGTATTCATTAGCCAGAGAACTCAGACTGGTGGGAATAGGTATCTTCTTCGCCTGAGTTTCATCTTCAGACGGAAAAAGAATCGCCTGTTGCTCCACCAGGTCAATAATGCCCTGGAAGTCAGAACCGCTACCTATCGGTAAGTTAACCAGAACCAGACGGCGGTCAAGCTTCCTTTCCACAGACTGAACAGCCCGGAAAAAGTCAGCGCCGATTCTGTCCATTTTATTAATGTAAACCAGCCTGGGAATACGGTAACGCTCGCTCTGTCGCCAGACAGTCTCTGACTGGGGCTGCACGCCACTGACCGCACAGAAAATACCGATAGCCCCATCCAGGACTCTCAGGGAGCGTTCCACTTCAGCGGTAAAGTCAACATGGCCCGGAGTATCAATGATGTTAATCCGATACCCCTTCCAGATGCAGGTCGTGGCCGCGGCTGTGATGGTAATACCGCGTTCCCGCTCCTGGTCCATCCAGTCCATCACCGCGGTCCCCTCATCAACCTCACCGATGCGGTAAATTTTCCCGGTATAAAAGAGCAGCCGCTCCGTGGTCGTTGTTTTTCCCGCATCAATGTGAGCTATGATACCTATATTCCTTGTCCGTAAGATATCGCTGGTGATGTCAGCCTCCCTCTGGAGGAATTCTGTTGCGCTTATCACCTTTATCTAATCCTTTCCAGCGAAGTTACCACCGGTAATGAGCGAAGGCACGGTTGGCTTCAGCCATTTTATGGGTTTCCTCGCGCTTCTTAATACTTGGCCCCTCACCCCGGGCCGCTTCCAGAAGCTCATCCGCCAGCCGCTCAGCCATTGGCTTTCCCTTCCTGGCCCGTGCTGATTCAAGAATCCACCTGATGGCCAGCGCCAAACTTCTTGCCGGGGGGACCTCCATGGGTATCTGGTAGGTAGCCCCTCCCACGCGTCTCGGTCTCACTTCCAGTTTTGGCTTAACCTGACTGAGAGCCTTCTTAAAAACACTCAAGCCGTCCTGTTTCGTCCTTTCATTAATGATGTCCAGGGTATTGTAAAAGATAGAATAGGCCAGACTTTTCTTGCCATCTTTCATGAGTGAATTAACAAACCTGGCAACTTCACCGTCACCGTAAACCGGGTCCGCCAGTATTTTTTTCCGGATTACTCTTTTGCGTCTGGGCATGGTCGCTCCCCTCTTGTAAGTTGTTGTCTTCTCGGTCTTCTCATGGTGCCGCCGCGGGTGCTTTTTGTTCAGTTGCCTTGGGTCTCTTAGCGCCGTACCGGGAACGAGATTTTTTCCTGTTTTCCACGCCGGCAGCGTCAAGCGTACCGCGAATGATATGGTATTTCACCCCGGGCAGGTCTTTGACCCGGCCACCCCTCACCAGAACAATAGAGTGTTCCTGCAGATTATGGCCAATCCCGGGAATGTAGGCAATTACTTCTTTGCCGTTGGTCAAACGGACTTTGGCAATTTTACGAAGAGCCGAGTTTGGTTTCTTGGGGGTCATTGTTTTGACGTAGAGACAGACACCTCGGCGCTGGGGATTGCGTGCCAGAGCCGTTGACTTAGAAGACCGCTTCTTTGGCTTTCTTGAATGCCGGAGCAACTGGTTTATCGTGGGCATCATTCCTCCTATTCCTGAAAAGTTAGGGCATAATCAGTGCCAGGAACAGCCTGCTCCCGGCTCTTTTCCGGAGAGAAAAATCCTGTCCCGGCAGGAATCAACTGGCCCATAATGACATTTTCTTTCAGACCTTCAAGGTAGTCTTCAGCGCCGGCTACGGCCGCGTTGGTCAGAACCTTAATGGTTTCCTGGAATGAGGCCGCGGAAATGAAGCTTTCGCTGCTTAAGGCTACGCGGGTGATACCCAGAACCAGCGGTTGATAGGTTGCCCTTTTCTTTCCTCTGGGCAGCGCCTCATTAATTCTCTGGATTTTCATCTTGTCCAGTTCCTCTCCCTCCAGGAGGAAAGTATCCCCCGGGTCTTCCACCCGAACCCGGGAAAGCATTTTCCGGATAATAATTTCAATATGCTTATCGTGGATGTTCACTCCCTCCACCCGGTAAACCTTCTGAACTTCGTTCAAAAGATATTCCTGAACCTTCCGCTCTCCCTGAATCCGCAGAATATCGTGCAGGATAACCGGTCCGTCCGTAAGTTTGCTGCCGGCAATTACATAGTCACCGTCTGTTACCAGTAAATGCTTCCCGTAGGGAATGCTATACTCCTTTCTGCTCACCTGACCTTCTACCTGAATCTTTCGCAGGCCTTTTTCCTGCGGGAGGATATGGACGACGCCGTCTATTTCGCTTAAAACGGCTGGATTTTTTGGAGTCCTGGCTTCAAAAAGTTCACTAACTCTGGGAAGTCCCCCGGTGATATCCTGAACACGTCCCACTGTCCGTGCCGTTTTCGCCAGAATGGTCCCGGGAGAAACGGTCTGCCTGTCTTCCACGGCCAGATGCGCCCCCACAGGAATGTGATAGTCAGCCACCTTCTTTTCCACAGTTTGATTACCCTGGCTAACTTTTTCTACCAGAATAATCTGAGGGTCAAGGTCCTCTTTGTGGTCAACAATTACGGTACGACGAAGTCCTGTTTCATTATCTATTTCCTCCCGGGCAGTCTTTCCCAGAACAATATCGTGATAACGAACCTCGCCCGCGAACTCAGCGACGATAGGCACGGCATAGGGGTCCCATTCGGCTATGACCTGACCTGGCTTTACCAGTTCTCCCTGCTCTACCCTTAATCTGGCACCAACCCTCAAAGTGTACTTTTCCAGTTCCCTTCCCCGTTTATCTTGAATAATAATGCTTCCTTCCCGGCCGACCACCAGCCGCTGTCCTTCGGCATTAACCACCGTTTTCATTTCCGGCGGCCAGACCACCGCGCCCTCAGACTTAGTAACAATTCTGGAGGGGCCAAGCGACCGCGAAGCCGTGCCGCCAGTATGGAATGTCCGCAGGGTCAGCTGCGTGCCAGGCTCGCCGATGGACTGAGCGGCCACTATGCCAACCGCCTCTCCCAGGTTCACCAGTTTTCTTCGCGATAAGTCCCAGCCGTAACATTTTGCGCAGACACCCTTTTCCGCCTTGCAGGTAAGTACAGAACGAATTTTGATTCTCTGAATGCCTGCCTCGCGAATGCGCTTTGCTTTTTCCTGGTCGATCTCTTCTCCGGCCCGCACGATCGTTTCGTCAGTGATAATGTCCACAATATTATCCACGGCTACCCGGCCGACAATTCTTTCCTCCAGAGGTATTAATTCTTCATCGCCTTCCACCAGAGGACTGATCAGAATCCCTTCCAGAGTTCCGCAATCTTCCTCGGTTACAATCTCCGCGTGGGCTACATCCACCAGACGACGGCTCAGGTATCCAGCATCAGATGTTTTCAGAGCCGCATCCACCAGGCCTTTTCTCCCGCCATGCACGGAAAGGAAATACTCCAGCAGTGACATCCCTTCGCGGAAACTGGAGATAACGGGTGTTTCAATAATCTCCCCGATGCCACCGGTAACCTTCTTGGTGGGCCGAATCATCAATCCGCGCATCCCCATGAGCTGGTTAATCTGGGTTCTGTTACCCCTGGCCCCGGAATCAACCATGGCCATCACCGGATTAATCCGGAATGGTTTAATGCTGGTGTCACTTTCCAGGGTGGCGATGACAGCGTCACTGACCTCGTTACACCGTGAAGTCCAGATATCAATAATCCGGTTATACCTTTCCCCTTCCGAGATAATTCCCTTCTGGTAATGCATCTTTACCCGCTCAGCCTCGGCTCTCCCCTCCTCAACCAGTCTCTTCTTAATGGGCGGAATCTTCAAATCCTCAATTCCGATTGTTAATCCCCCTACCGTAGCATAATGAAAACCGAGTTCCTTGATGGCGTCCAGAAAATCAACTGTCCTGTCATATCCACAACGATTAAAGACTTCACCGATCAGGGCCTCAAGTTTCTTATGGTTGAAAAGGAAATTCTGGTAACCCACTTCTGGAGGAAGAATGGAATTGAAAATAATGCGGCCGGCGGTAGTCGTAATTATCTGGCCCCGTTCGTCCCGCACCCTGATCGGACGGTGAAGTTCCAGATAGCCGAAGTAATGAAGAAGAACGGCTTCGTCAAATCCTGAAATGACCTCAGGATAAAGGTCTTCACTGCTTTCGTAGGTGAGATAGTAACAGCCCAGAACGATATCCCTGGTAGGTGTTGCTACCGGCCGACCGCTGGCCGGAGAAAGGAGATGGGTGGTAGCCTTCATCAACAACTCTGCCTCAAGTTGTGCCTCCAGAGAAAGGGGTACGTGGATAGACATCGTATCCCCGTCAAAATCAGCATTATAGGCAGGACAAACCAGGGGATGGATTTTCAGAACATTACCTTCAATCAGTCTGGGTTCAAAGGCCTGGATAGAAAGACGATGAAGGGTTGGCTGTCGGTTCAGGAGAACCGGGTGGTGCTTACTGACTTTCTCCAGAATCTCCCAGACCTCAGGACGGTTTTCCGTGAGGGCCCGTTTGGCACTACCCAGCGTGTGAAAGTATTCCTTCTTCCGCAGTTCCCTGAGAACGAATGGCCCGAAAAGTTCCAGAGCCATTTCCTTGGGAACCCCGCATTCATTTAGCTTGAGTTCGGGTCCGACTACAATGACGGCCCGACCGGAGTAGTCAACGCGTTTCCCTAAAAGATTCTGCCGGAAACGACCCTGTTTCCCCCGAAGTCCGTCGCTGAGAGACTTCAACGGACGCTTGCCCTTGCCAAGAACTGGAGCGCCATGCTTACCGTTATCAAACAGGGCATCAACAGCCTCCTGGAGCATTCTTTTTTCATTGCGAATGATGATGTCAGGAGCCTGTAACTTCAGAAGTTTCTTCAAGCGGTTGTTGCGATTGATCACCCGCTGATAAAGGTCATTTAAGTCGGAAGCGACGAAGCGGCCGCCATCCAGGGGCAAAAGCGGACGCAGGTCTGGAGGTATGACCGGAATGATGTTGGTAACCATGTAGTCCGGTTTCACCTGGGTTTTAATCAAACCCTGAACCATGCGCAGTTTTTTGATCAAACTCCGGCGGCCGGCAGAGTCCATACGCCGTTTTTTACGCAACTGGTTTTTCAGTGATTCCTCTTCCTTGTTCAGGTCAATCTTTTTCATGAGTTCCTGAATGGCCTCTGCTCCGATTCCGGCCCGCAGCCTGGCTCCGAAACGTTCCAGAGCTTGTTGATATTCTTCTTCAGTCAACAACTGCTTTTCCTGAAGGGGCGTGCCATTGCTGTCAATAACCACATAGCGTTCGTAGTAAAGAATCATCTCCAGCTCTGTCTGGGACATATCCAGCAGAGTCCCCATCCAGTTGGAGCTGCTCTTAAAGAGCCAGATATAGGCTACCGGGCAGGCCAGTTCAATGTGCCCCATGCGTTCGCGTCTCACCCTGGCCGTGGTCACTTCCACCCCGCACCGGTCGCAGATAATCCCCTTGTACCTCATTTTCTTATACTTTCCGCAGGCACACTCGTAATCTTTGACCGGTCCGAAAATTCGCTCGCAGAAGAGCCCATCGCGCTCCGGTTTGTAAGTGCGGTAGTTAAGAGTCTCTGCCTTCTTTACTTCACCATGGGACCAGGACCGAATCACCATCGGTGGCGCAATTCTGATGGTAACAACCGGCCTGCTGCCCTGGCCCGTTTTTCTGGTTTCAGACTTGATGTCAAAGCCCAGACCCTGTAGTTCCTTTTTAAGAACATTGAAACTTTCGGGAACATTTTCTCCACGGTAATCAATACCCTTGGCAATGGCCTCATAGATTCTTTTGCGTCCTTCAGTGTCGTCACTTTTCACGGTAAGCATTTCTCTCAGCGTGTGCGCGGCCCCATAACCTTCCAGCGTCCAGACTTCCATCTCTCCAAAACGCTGGCCGCCAAACTGAGCTCTGCCGCCGAGTGGTTGCTGGGTAATCAGGGAATAAGAACCGGTGCACCGTGAATGAATCTTCTCATCGGCCAGGTGAATTAACTTCATCATGTAGATATACCCCACGGCAACCGGCTGGCCAAAACACTCCCCGGTCTGGCCATCATACAACCGGGCTTTTCCGCTGGCCGGAAGACCTGCCTCCTCCAGCAGGCTTCTTATTTCCATTTCCTTAACCGACTGAAAAACAGGTGTCACCATTTCCCTGTTGAGAGCCTTCAGTGCCCAGCCCAGGTGGGTTTCCAGAATCTGTCCGACGTTCATTCTTGAGGGAACACCAAGGGGATTGAGAATGATATCCACCGGCGTACCGTCAGACAGAAACGGCATATCTTCTTCTGGCAGAATGAGAGAAACCACACCCTTATTTCCGTGCCGTCCACTCATCTTGTCACCGACGGAAACCTTTTTCTTTACGGCTACTTCAACGACAACCTTACAGATGACTTCCGGACTCAGATCCGGCCCCCGGCGCAATTTCGCTTCTTCATTTCGTAGTTCCCGCGCCAGTCGCTCCAGTTCCGTCGCCCCGATCCTGATAATCTTTTCCACGTCGGGTTTAAGACTATCGGGTGTCCTGAAAATAGCCTTTTCCCACGAATCAGGATTGCTGGTAACGGCCAGATTCAGGTGGTGCTGGTTGAGGAAATCCTTAATTTTCTCGGCAATTATTTTCCGTACCGTCGTTACTTTCTGACTGTTTTCTTTCCGGACAGCAGCAATCTTCAGCTCCAGGTCGGCTGAAAGGATAGCCTGCTTCAGTTTATCCTTATCATCAACAGCAGCGCGTTCTTGAACCTTCGTCCATGATTCAGGGTCACTGCTCAGGGTAACTGAAACTCCCGCCTCAGCCACTTTCTTCTTAACAAGGCGAGCAAAAGTTTCCCGGGCAGCAACCGGTTCTCTTGAGCGTCGTTCCAGACATTCCTTCACCGCCTCCTGAGAATCAGGATGGACATACTTGCGCACATTGACGACTACGCCCCAGACACCCGGCGGCACCTGCAGAGAAGAATTCTGGACATCCTTGGCTTTTTCACCGAAGATGACCCGGAGGAGTTTTTCTTCAGGAGTAAGTTCCGATTCCCCGCGCGGAGTAATTTTACCAACTAAAATATCATCAGGTTGAACCTCGGCTCCGATGCGCACAATTCCGTTCTTATCAAGGTTTTTCAGGTGCTCCTCGGCAACATTAGGAATATCAGCGGTGATTTCTTCCGGCCCCATCTCGGTTTCTCTGGCTTCAACTTCAAATTCGTGAATATGAATTGAGGTAAAAGCATCTTCCTTCACCAGTTTTTCGCTGAGGATAATAGCATCTTCATAGTTGTATCCATGCCACGGAAGAAAAGCCACCAGGAGATTTCGGCCAAGGGCTAAGTCCTTATTCCGGGAGACACATGGCCCATCGCTGATAATATCCCCCGCAGTGACATTCTGTCCTGGATAAACCAGCGGTCTCTGATGAAAGCAGGTGTCCTGGTTGGTACGACGGAATGTATCCAGATAGTAAGTGTCCTCCTGTTGCCAGGGAAACAATTGCTCCTCTTTCTTCCGGATAACTATTCTGGTTCCGTCAACGTAAGTCACCGTGCCGTCAAAACGCGCCCGCACGGTGGTCTTGCTATCCCTGACGACAACAGGTTCCATACCGGTTTTCACCAGGGGCGACTCTGGCCGCAGGAGAGGAACTGCCTGACGCTGCATGTTGGAACCCATGAGAGCGCGATTGGAGTCATCATGCTCCAGAAAAGGGATGAGGGAGGCACTAACGCTTAAAATTTGAAGCGGGTTCACCCCGAGATAGTCCACTTCTTCTCTGGCCACCTCCTGAAAATTCCCGCCCCGGGTTCGCACCGTCACCCGTCGTTCCTTTATCAAACGTGTTTCCGGGTCCACGGCCAGGCCTGGAGGAGCAATCCTGAAATTTTCCTCTTCATCTGCCGAGAGATAAACGATCTCCGTGCCTACCCGTCCTTTCTCCACCCGGAAGTAAGGACTGCGCAGAAATCCCAGGGTATCCACTCTGGTGGCTACAGTTAAGGAATTAATCAAACCAATGTTGGCCCCTTCGGGTGTCTCAATCGGGCAAATTTTTCCAAAATGTGTATAGTGAACATCACGAACTTCAAAACCGGCTCGTTTGCGTTCCTTCACGCCTCCCTCTCCCACGGCGGTAACACGTCGCTTGTGAGTAATTTCTGCCAGCGGATTGGTTTGATCGAGAAATTGGGAGAGCTGATTCCGGCTGAAAAACTCGTTCACCACGGTGGTGAAAACCTTGCTGTTCAATAACTCCTGAGCACTGAGGGAACCGCTTTTGTCCACCAGACTCATTCGTTCTTTAGAAAACCGAGCCAATCGCACCAACCCTTCATAAACGTGCTCGCCAATGATTTCCGCAGCCACACGTACGCGTTTATTGCGAAGATGGTCAATATCGTCATCGCTTCCCTCCCCTTTTTCAATGAGCCGGAGAAGGTATCGGATAGTCTCAATAATATCTTCGGGCTGAAGACACCGGCTGGAAGAATTCAGACCAAGTTTTTTGTTAATCTGAGAACGTCCGGCTTCGGAAAGGTCATAATTTTCCGTGGCAAAAAAGAGCGTGTTGAAAAACTTTTCCGCCTCCCGAGCGATCAGAGGATAGCCGGGTCTCATTTCCGTATAGATTTTCCTAAGGGCTTCCTCCCGGCTGGCGATCGGGTCACGTTCCAGGGTGCTTTGTATAATAGAATGCGGAGGGATCTCCTCTGGCGAGCCGTAGAACAGCCTGGGAATTTCTTCCGGGGCATACCCCAGAGCTTTCAGGAAAACAGTGGCCAGAATTTTTCTCCGGCCGAGGAACATAACCAGGCAGTTATGGTTGTCAATCTGAAGCTCAATCCACAGACCGCGCGCCGGAAAAATTTTGGCGGAATAGAGTGTCCGCTGGGCCGCCTGCTCTTCCTCCTTAAAATAAACGCCCGGACACCGCAATAACTGGTTGACAACCACCCGCTCAATCCCGTTGATGATAAATGTTCCCGAATCGGTCATACAGGGCAAGGTACCGATATATATTTCCTGGTCGCGAACATTCTTAACTTTTACTTCTCCCGTCTCGGGCAATTTCTGCCTGGTGGTTAACCTGAGGCAAAGTTTCAGCCGGTACTCATAGGTGCTTTTCTTTTCCACACATTCATCAACTGTGTCCACCGGTTCTTCCAGCACATAATGGAGGTATTCCAAGAGCAGCAAGCCGTCCTCACTCTCAACCGGAAAAACCTTCTGGAGGAGTTCTTCCAGACCTTTTCTCTGCCGCTGTTCTGGCGGAACATCTAACTGCAGAAATTCCCGGTACGGTCTGGTTTGCACCTCAAGGAGATTGGAAAGAAAACCTTCTTTTTCTACCATTTGGGTAACTCCTCTTATCTGATTTCGACTTCGGCTCCGATACTTTCCATTTTCTTTTTGATTTCCTCGGCCTCTTCCTTACTCACCTTTTCCTTGAGTGTTTTGGGCGCTCCCTCAACCAGGTCCTTGGCCTCTTTCAACCCGAGATTGGTGATCGCCCTGACCTCCTTAATCGTCTGAATTTTGTTGCTCCCGGCCGATTTCAGAATAATGTCAAAGGTTGATTTCTCAGGAGCCTTTTCCTCTGCCGGCTGTGCCTGGGCTGCCCCGGCAACCAAACCTACCGGAGCCACCATTCCCTGCACGCCAAATTTCTCCTCAATCTTCCTGGTCAGTGTTGCCAGGTCCAGCGCAGAAAGACTAGCTATCTTTTCCACAATTTCGTCAAGAACGTCCATTTCCACTTTGTCCATTTTCTTTCTCCTTTTTTTGACTCACAGCGTTCAGAGTTCTCACCAGTTTCATCACCGGGTAACGCAAATTGAAAACAAGCCTGCTCATGGGGGCTCTTAATTGCTGAACAAGTGATAACTGCAGCTGTTTCAATCCTGGCAACTTTCCCATCATCTCCAGACGCTCGCAGGGCAAATACTCTCCCCGCCGGTAACCACCCTGTAAGGTAATCTGTCCGCCTGCCCGGCTGAAATCAATGAGCGTCTTCACCAGGCTCACCTCATCTTCGCCTTCACTCCAGGCCAGGAATATTGGCTGGCTCAGCGAGGTTGCAAGTTGCTCAGCTTTAGCGAGCTGGCAGGCTCGCTTCAAAAGGGTATTTTTCACCACCTTCAGCCGTCCCTGATGTTCCTGAAGACGACGACGAAGTTTCTCCATTTCCGAAACCGGCAAGCCAGAGAAGTTGGCCAGAACTGAGATTCGACTCTGGCTGAGAATTCCGGCCAGGGCATCCACCATGGCCTGCTTCTTAATCAGATTTGTCTTATTCATATTAGCCTCGCTACATGTTTCCGGAGGCCCCCCGGGGAGGAGCAACCCTCACAGAAGGAGACATGGTCAGGGACAGTGCCACCACACGAAAATACTGGCCTTTAACGGCAGCTGGCTTGTTGTCGGCAATGGCCTCCAGAGCTGCCGAGATGTTTTCCGTTAACTTCTCGGGAGGAAAGGAAACTTTCCCGACCGGCAGTTGAACATTGCCGTCTCGGTCCATTCTAAACTCCACCCGGCCCTTCTTAAGTTCTGTGGTCATCTGGTCAACATCAAAAGTAACTGTGCCTGTCTTGGGACTTGGCATCAATCCTCTTGGTCCCAGAATTTTGCCCAGGGGTGCGACCAGTTTCATCATGTCCGGAGTGGCTACAACAGCATCAAATTCTAACCAGCCGGCTTTTATTTTATCTACAAGTTCCTGCCCGCCAACATAGTCAGCTCCAGCCTTCGCGGCTTTCTCGGCCGCTTCTCCCTGGGCCAGGACAAGTACCCTGACCGTTTTCCCTGTGCCATGAGGAAGTGTCACTGAGCCCCGGATGGGTTGTTGGATCTTTTTAGGATCAATACCCAGATTAACAGAAAGGTTCACCGTTTCGTCAAACCTGGTGGTATGCAGCTCCTTCAGCAGCAGCACTGCCTCCTCAAGGGTATAGATCTTTTTCCGGTCAACCTTCTGCTCAAGAACACGATAGCGCCTTGATGATTTCTTCACTGCTCCTCCTAATCAACTATTTCCAGCCCCATGCTTCTGGCCGAACCAGCAATGATTTTCTTGGCTTGTTCCAGGTCAGTGGTATTCAAATCGGGCATCTTTATTCGGGCAATTTCTTCCACCTGTTTTTTCGTCACCCGACCGACCTTTTCCTTGTTGGGCACGCCGGAGCCTTTCACCACACCAGCGGCTTTCTTCAGAAGTACGGCGGCCGGTGGTGTCTTGGTAATAAAATCAAAGGTCCGGTCCTCAAAAATGCGCAACACAACGGGGATAATCATGCCTTCTTTTCCCCTGGTGGCGGCATTGAAGGCTTTACAAAATTCCATAATGTTAACCCCGTGCTGTCCCAGAGCCGGTCCTACCGGTGGAGCCGGGGTCGCCTGGCCCGCGGGTATCTGAAGCTTCACCAGTGCTTTCACATTTTTTTTCTCTGCCATGGTTTTAGTCTCCTTACGTCACTGCCCCTGCCGCAAACAAAATAATCCCCTTTTTGTGTACCCCCGGATTGCCTGATTATATTCGCTCTGCCTGCCAATAATTGAGTTCCAGAAGAGTAGCCCGGCCAAAGATAGAAACACTTACCTTGAGCCGTTCCCGCTCCGGGTAAACTTCCTCCACGATACCTGTAAAATTAACAAACGGTCCGTCAATAATTTCAACCTTGTCGCCTGGTTTGAACTCAACCTTCGGTGTTGGCTTCTGCTGCCGGTCAGCCAGTTCTGAAATAATCTTGTTTATTTCCGTCTCGGACAGCGGCACCGGCGATTGTCCCGCGCCCAGAAAACCCAGAACGCCTGGCGTTGTTCGGATAGCATGCCACAGCGACTCATTCTCAGCCCCGTCTGCCACCTGTATAAGAATGTAGCCAGGCCAGTACTTTCGCTTCTTTATCTTCCTTTCCCCGTGGGCCATTTCAGCAACATTTTCCATGGGAACGATAATTTGCTTAATCCTGGCTGATTCCCGGTTTACAGTATTTTCCAGGAGCTTCTTGATTTTCTCTTCGTAACCAGTTCGCACATGAAGAATGTACCAGTGTTCCATTGATAGTTCTCAGCGTAGAATTAGACTGATCACCTTTGAAAAAATGATATCAATAATGCCAATGTAGGTACCGGCCACAATCATAAAAACAATCACCACTATTGTTGTCAGCCGTAACTGCTGTTTTGTCGGCCAGGTCACTTTGGTCAGCTCCATTCTTACTTCGGTCAAATACGTTCTAATCTTTTCCTTCATTTAGTCTTTTCCCCGGCTTACGGCCGTTTCACCCGCAGGCCTGGGAGGATTTGAACCTCCAACCCACGGATTTGGAGTCCGTTGCTCTGCCGTTAGAGCTACAGGCCTGGATCAGCAGGGACTACTTTTCCTTATGCAGCCTGTGATGTCCACAGCGGGGGCAAAATTTTCTCAACTCTATTCTGGTCTTGGTTTTCTTCTTATTCCTGGTACTCACATAGTTTCTGGCCCCACATTCAGCGCAAATAAGATTAATGATTTCTCGCATTGTTCACACCCGCCTTAGCAGGAAGTTACTCAATAATTTCCGAGATAGCGCCAGCCCCGACAGTGTGACCACCTTCTCTGATGGCAAACCGTTGCCCCTTCTCTAACGCCACCGGATAGATTAACTTTACATCCATCTCAATGTTGTCCCCGGGCATCACCATCTCCACCCCGGAAGGTAATGTGATCTGCCCGGTAACATCTGTCGTCCTCATGTAAAATTGCGGACGATACCCGGTGAAAAACGGCGTGTGCCGACCGCCTTCCTCCTTCTTCAAAACATAGACCTGCGCCTTGAAATGCGTGTGCGGCGTGATACTCTTCGGCGCCGCTATCACCATCCCACGCTCCACTTCGTCCTTCTCTATCCCCCGCAAAAGTAAACCTACATTGTCCCCGGCTACCCCTTCGTCTAATAACTTCCGGAACATCTCTATCCCCGTTACCACCGTCTGCTTCACTTCATGCGATAACCCTATCAGCTCTACCGCATCATTTAACTTTACCTTCCCACGCTCAATCCGCCCCGTCGCTACTGTCCCACGCCCCGTGATCGAAAATACATCTTCCACCGCCATCAAAAACGGCTGGTCCACCGGCCGCGGCGGCGTCGGTATGTAACTGTCTATCGCATCCAGTAGTTCCCAGATCGGCTTCACCTTCGCATTGTCCCGCCCAAAACTCTCCGCATTCAACGCCTCTAACGCACTCCCCTTGATAATCGGTATCTCTTCCCCGGGAAATTCATACTTGCTCAGTAACTCCCGTACCTCTAACTCCACTAACTCCACTAACTCCTTGTCCTGCGCCATGTCCATCTTGTTCATAAATACAACTATCGCCGGTACCCCTACCTGCCGCGCTAATAATATGTGCTCCCGCGTCTGTGGCATCGGCCCATCAGGCGCACTCACTACTAATATCGCCCCGTCCATCTGCGCCGCCCCCGTGATCATGTTCTTGATGTAATCAGCGTGCCCAGGACAATCTATGTGCGCATAGTGCCGCTTCTCCGTCTCATACTCTATGTGCGCTATGTTGATCGTTAGCCCCCGATCCTTCTCCTCCGGCGCCTTGTCTATCTCTTCATACTTCAAATATTGAGCCTGGTTGTGCTTAGATAATACCAGCGTTATCGCACTCGTTAACGCCGTCTTCCCATGATCTACATGCCCGATCGTCCCTACGTTTACATGCGGCTTGCTCCGAATAAATTTCTCCTTCGCCATCTTCGCCCCCCAGTTCGTTACTATCTCCTGCCAGTCTCTGTTATTATCTTTGTCCGTCTTCTCCAGCTACCTGAGCTGCTGATGGGAGTCGAACCCATGACCCCGTCCTTACCAAGGACGTGCTCTACCGCTGAGCCACAGCAGCTTTGTGGCTTACTATTTTAGCACAAAAAAACATCTCACCAAGAGCAATGTCTCTCGGGTACGACCTTACCCCGTTACCTCTCTAAAACTTAATATAGAAAATTCTGTATGTTCAGGTTGTGTTTTCAGAGCGGGAAAGGGGATTCGAACCCCCGACCTCGACCTTGGCAAGGTCGCACTCTACCGCTGAGTTATTCCCGCACGATTAGCCTGAGTGTAACATTAAGCCTTATTGCCTGTCAAGCCTGTCAGATGCCAGTAAAAAGTTTACCACAGAAACATATTATGGTCCAGAAATCACCCTGAACCAGCTTATTTAACATTCAGAGAGCGAGAAAAACGCCAGATTTTAGCCCCTGGTAACTATCCTGACCATGTGTTTGCCAATCAAGATTGAAGTCAAACTCCTTTGTTTGCCAGATTTCTCATGCCGGCATTCAAGTCTGCGGTGTTTGAACCCCAGAGGGTCGTGGCCCCTCTTCTCTGAGTATTTTCAGAAGGGTAACAAGATCCTCCGGAAGGGGCGCAGAAAATTCCATCTTTTGCCCTGTCACCGGATGAATAAAAGCAAGCCGATAGGCGTGAAGCGCTGTGCGACTGATATAAGAACTTTCAACGCCGTACTTTCTGTCCCCAAGCACGGGAAAACCGCAATAGCTGAGAGTTACTCTAATCTGGTGCGTTCGGCCCGTTATCGGAATAACTTCCACCAAAGATGCATCCGGCAGTTGTTCCAGAAGGTTGAACCTTGTTACGGCTATTTTGCCTGAGAGAAAACGCACCTGCATCCTGGTGGGTTGACCGCGGCGGGCCCCTACGCCGAGTTCCACGGTCTTTTTCTCAGCAGGAAATCGCCCCTTTACCACGGCTAAATAGTTCTTTTCCACCTGGTGATGCTTAAACTGATTGACCAGACTCCAGTAAGCTTCGTCGGTTCTCGCTAACACCAGTACTCCCGAGGTTTCCCGGTCAAGCCGATGCACGACACCGGGGCGCCAGGGTTGGCCTATCCTTGTCAGAGTAAAGCGGGCCAGCACGCGGCCAACCAGACTATCTTTCTCGCTTGAAGGAAAGGGATGGGTAAGTAGCCCTGCTGGTTTGCTGGCAACTATAATGGCCTGGTCCTGATAAATAATCGGCACTTCTCCCGAGCAGGGCCCCGTTGAGGAAACATCTTCCTTTATCTCTTCCTTTAGAAGAACAATAGTGCCAGTGTGGAGCCGGTAATCAGGACTTACTGCGCGGCCATTAACCAGACAGAAGCCCTGACGCAGGAGTCGCTGCCAGTAACTGCGGGATAACCCCAGACTCTCCGCCAGAAATTTATCAACTCTCACGCCAGGGGGACCCTGGTAACAAATCTCCCTGAAACTCATAGACAAAGATTCGGTCTGCCTTATAAGTCTGTCCCCTTTTTCAGCCCTTTAATCAATTCCAGAGCGATGACATTCCGCTGGATTTGATTGGTACCCTCGTAGATTTGCGTAATCTTGGCATCCCGAAACATCTTTTCTACAGGGTATTCCTTCATGTAACCATAACCACCAAAAATCTGAATGGCATCGGTGGTAACCTTCATAGCGGTATCTGAGGCAAACAACTTAGCCATAGAGGAAATCATACTGACATCCTTTTCTCCGGCATCAATCAGCCGGGCAGAATGGTAAACCAGACCTCTGGCGGCCTCTATCTGGGTGGCCATATCAGCCAGAAGGTGTTGAATTGCCTGAAAAGAACTGATCCGCTGGCCGAACTGCTGCCGCTGGTGGGCATAAGCCAGGGCAGCTTCAAAGGCTCCCTGGGCAATACCGAGAGCCTGGGCTGCTACCCCTGGTCGGCTGGTATCAAAATTCTTGATGGTAATCAGGAAACCCATTCCTTCCCGGCCCAGAACCTGGGATTTATGAACACGGCAATCCTGAAAAATAAGTTCCCGGGTGGCCGAGGCTCTGATGCCTAATTTATTCTCTTTTTTGCCAAAAGAAAAACCAGGCATGCCCTTCTCCAGGATAAAAGCAGTAGCGCCCCGTGGTCCCTTACTCCGGTCAGTGGAGGCAATCACGGTATATATTTCAGCCTCCCCGCCGTTAGTAATCCACTGCTTGGTGCCGTTAAGGATGTAGTAATCACCATCCTTCCTCGCCGTTGTCCTCAGCTGAGTGATGTCACTCCCTGATTCCGCCTCCGTCACCGCAAACGCGGCCAGTTTTTGCCCCCGGGCAATCGGTGGCAGATACTTTCTCTTCTGTTCTTCGTTTCCGAAAAGAAGGATGGGAAAAGTTCCCAGTCCGGTCCCGGCAAAAGCCAGTGCAATCCCCCCGCAGATACGACTTAACTCTTCCACCACCAGACACATCTCAAATACCCCGAAACCCATCCCTCCGTATGTCTCCGGAAGGTAAACCCCGCACAGGTCGGCTTCGGCTAAGTATTTAACTATGTCCCAGGGAAATTCTCCACTCTCATCGTACGCAGCGCGAACCGGCGCAATTTTTTCCTCAGCAATCTTCCGCGCCAGATTCTTAATCATGATTTGTTCTTCAGAAAGAAAGTAGTTCACTGATACCCCCTTCTTGCTCAATCGGGATAGCGCCTCACCACCAGGGTGGCGTTATGACCACCGAATCCAAACGAGTTAGAAATAGCCACCTTTATCTGGTAAGTTCGGGCCTTGTTGGGAACATAGTCAAGGTCACATTCAGGGTCCGGGAATTCGTAATTAATGGTTGGAGGGATCAGCCCTTCCTTAACCGAAAGCACCGTGGCAATAAACTCAACAGCGCCAGCAGCACCTAAAAGATGTCCTGTCATAGACTTGGTTGAGCTTATCGGTATCCGATAAGCGCGGTCGCCAAAAAGATGCTTCACGGCTCTGGTTTCGCTGCGGTCATTGAGTGGGGTTGAAGTTCCATGGGCGTTAATGTAATCAACTTCATCAGGCCTGACACCTGCATCCTGAAGAGCGTTACTCATGGAAAGTTCGGCCCCCTCGCCTTCAGCGTCCGGTGCCGTGATGTGGTACGCATCACAGCTCATCCCCGCACCGGCAAACTCGGCGTAAATTGAAGGTGCACCACGTCCCCTGGCGTGCTCTTCCGTTTCCAGAACAACGACACCGGCGCCCTCGGCCATAACGAAACCGTCTCGTTCCCGGTCAAACGGCCGCGAGGCCTTCTCAGGCTCGTCGTTTCGCGTGGAAAGAGCCTTCATGCTGCAGAAACCGGCCAATCCCAGGGGCGTAATGCACGATTCAGTCCCTCCGGCCAGGACCACCTCACAGAGGCCATTTCTCAACAGCGATAAGGCTGTAGCCAGAGCATGCGCTCCGGAAGCACAGGCGCTTACAGTACAGAAATTGGGTCCTTTTAGACCCAGGTGGATAGCGACCTGACCGCAAGCCATATCCGGAATTAACATCGGGATGAGAAAGGGCGATACCCTGGATGGTCCGCTCTTTAAGAGGATAGCGTGCTGCTCTTCAATTACTCTTAGACCGCCAATGCCGGCGCCGATAATTACCCCGGCCCTCGTTTTATCCAGAACAGCTAAATCAAGCTGGCTGTCCTTGATAGCTTCCAGGGTCGCCTTCAGGGCAAACTGCACGAATTTATCCATGCGTCGCCGGCTCTTGACATCTACTTCTGGCAGTTCAAAATTTTTCACTTCACCGGCAATTCTGGTGTCGTGGCCACCCGCATCAAAAGCCGTGATGGGGCCAATCCCGCTTTTGCCCTCCACCAGATTGTGCCAGGCTGTGGCAATGTCATTACCGACAGGGGTGACCACACCTATTCCGGTGACAACAACTTTCTTCTTCATGAGGTTTTCTTCTTTTCAATGTAATCAATGGCGTCCTTGACTGTCCTTATTTTCTCGGCATCCTCATCCGGAATCTCCAGATTGAATTTTTCCTCAAAATCCATCACCAGTTCCACAGTGTCCAGGGAGTCAGCACCC
The DNA here is from genome assembly GCA_029551285.1 of bacterium. Classification (GTDB taxonomy): domain Bacteria; phylum Ratteibacteria; class UBA8468; order B48-G9; family DSTR01; genus JAMWDF01. The sequence continues at coordinate 19,566 of JAKPFT010000059.1, forward strand.
AGGTCATCAACGAAGGACGCTTCCTCAGAAATTTCGCCCAGATTGACTCCGAGTTTGGCCACGATAATCTCTTTTACCGTCTTAGCGATTTCTTCTCTCGTCATCTTTTTCCTCCTGGTTTTTTAAGATTTCACCGAAGGCCTACATCACTAATCCGCCATCAACCCTGATCACCTGACCGGTAATATAGGCTGCCTCATCACTGCAGAGAAAAAAGGCTACCGCCGCCACATCCTCGGGCTTTCCGAACCGGCCCAGCGGAATTTTCTTTAACATTTCTTCCTTAACCTTCTCCGGAAGCGAAGCCGTCATCCTCGTTTCAATGTACCCAGGCGCAATGGCATTCACAGTCACTCCCGCTCTGGCCATCTCCCTGGCCAGAGTCTTGGTCAGCGCTATCAGTCCAGCCTTGGAAGAGGCATAGTTAGCCTGCCCGATGTTGCCTATCTGCCCGATTATTGAGGCAATGTTGATAATTCGTCCGGCCCTCTGCGCGTAAAGTAATTTAGCAATTAGTTTACTACAGATGAAAGCCCCTTTCAAATTGACGTTAAGCACTGTGTCCCAGTCTTCTTCTTCCATCCGTATCAAAAGCTTATCACGGGTTATTCCAGCATTATTGATTAGAACATCAATGCGACCAAACTGGTTCAGGACTCTTTCCACAGCGGTTTCCACGGCGGCCCGGCTGGTGATATCCACCGCCTCCATAATGAAGGGCACCTGATTTCCGCAAAGAAAATCTGGCAACTGCTCGGGAACACTTACATCCCACAGCACCAGCCTGTATTCCCTGCTGGCAAAAGTTCTGGCGAGAGACTGGCCTATCCCGCCGCTACCTCCGGTAATCACCACCACCTTCTTCTGCATTTTACCTCCTCACCGCCTTCATCAGTTAGCCGCCATTTTTTCCAACCTTTCTCTGGTACTTTCAAGACTCTCACGGTCCCGCACGTTCAGGGTCTGGCTGCCTGGAATGATTTTTTGAACCAGATTGGAAAGAACGGTCCTGGGTCCTGCTTCAACAAACAGAGATACTTCTGCCCTGGCCATGGCTCTGATAATCTCAACCCAGCGCACCGGTGAATAAATCTGCCGCACCAGCGCTTCCTTAATCTCCCCGGGGCTTTCAGCCTGGCGGCCGCTGTAGTTTAGATAAACCGGGTGACGAGGCGGTTTTACCTCAATTTGACCCAGCACTTCTTTCAGGACTGCTGAGGCTTCTTTCATTAGGCTGGTATGAAAGGCGCCGGAAACCCTGAGACGGACAGCTTTCACCTTCTCTTTACGCAGGTGCTCTTCCAGAGAACTTATTTTCTCCAGAGGACCACCTACCACTATCTGGAGCGGGGCATTGATATTACTGACTTCCACACCAGGGAAGTCCAGGATTAGATTTTCAACCTCCTCCCTGGATTTCCCCTGAACAGCCAGCATTCCTCCCTCGGTCTTTGAAGCCGCCTCCTGCATGGCCCTGGCTCTCGCCCACACAAGGCGAAATCCATCCTCCAGAGAAAGTGCCCCTGATGCCACCAGAGCAGCATATTCTCCCAGACTGTGTCCGGCAAGGTGAACTTCTCCTGACAGGTAAGGTCTTATCATTTCCCAGCAGACCAGATCGGTGGCCAGTATGGCTGGCTGACAAACTATTGTTCTGGTCAATTCAGATTCAGGCCCGTTGCCGGCCAGCTGCTCCAGAGGCAAACCTGTTATTTCTTCTCCGCTTTGAAAAATCTGCTGGCTCCTTTCGTCTTCCTGAAAATCCTTTCCCATGCCCACGAACTGGGAACCCTGACCCGGAAAAATAATACCAATTTTCATCGGTTCCACCTGATAAGGTTGGCTCCCCAGGTTAGACCCGCGCCAAAGGCTACCGTTACAACCAGCTGTCCGCTTCTAAGTAAGCCCTGCTTGCTGGCTTCATCAAGAGCCACAGGAACTGAAGCCGCTGACATATTCCCGTAACGGTCGATGTTGACATAGAATTTTTCAGGAGGCAGTCCCAGATTTTTGGCCACCCCGTTAATAATTCTCAGGTTGGCCTGGTGGGGAATGACAATTTCCACCTCCTCCAGTTTTATCTGGAAGCGCTGCAGCAGAGTTCGGACAGATTCTGACATTGAGGCTACGGCTATCTTAAAAAGAGTGGACCCCTCCATCCTCAGGTAGTGTAAATGTTGCTGCACTGTTTCCACTGACGCTGGCAACCGTGAGCCTCCAGCAGGGACATAAACCAGATCTTCATGCTCCCCTGAAGCCGCCAGAAAAGAACCGAGCAAGCCAGTATTTTGGCCCTGGGTCGCGCCGACCACCGCGGCTCCGGCACCATCACCGAAAAGAACACAGGTGGATCGATCGGTATAATCAGTAATTCTGGTCATACACTCTGTGGCGACCAGCAGAATTCTCTTATAGCCGCCAGCGACAATCAGGACCCGGGCCAGTTCCAGGCCGTAAAGAAATCCGGTGCAGGCTGCCTGGATATCAAATGCGGGAATACCGTTAATTCCCAGTTTTCTCTGAATGGTGCAGGCCGTTGAGGGAAATGGTCGGTCGCCGGTGATGGTGGCACAGATGAGACAATCTATCTCTGCTTCCGGAATGCCCGCATCCTCACAGGCCCGCCTGGCCGCTTCTGTCCCCAGGTCAGAGGCTGCCCTTTCCGGAGGACAAACCCGACGCTGACGAATCCCGGTTCTGGTAACAATCCACTCATCGCTGGTTTCCACCATCCGTTCCAGGTCCTGGTTGGTGAGGACTTTTTCCGGCAGGTAAGAGCCGGTACCCAGAATAGTTACTCCTGTCATGTCAGGGTGCTTTCGGTTATCCGGGATAAACTTTCCAGAAGTTTCCTTTCCACCGCTCTTTTTCCCTGGCGGATCGCATTGGCAATAGCCCGAGGAGAAGAGCGGCCGTGACTGATAATCACCAGGCCGTTGACTCCCAGCAGAATCCCCCCGCCGTAATCAGCATAATCGCAGCGTCTGGCAAACTCACGGAAGTGAGAACGCAGCATGAAGCCACCCAGTCGGCCTATGAAATTTCTGGAGAGTTCCCGGCGGAGGATTGAGCGGAAGGAGCGAAAAAGTCCCTCGCTGGCTTTCAGAATAATGTTACCCGTAAACCCGTCGCAGACAAGAACATTTACCTTCCCCTGGAAAATATCCTGCCCCTCCACATTGCCCACAAAATTAACCAGACCCTGGTGTTTCTGAAACAGACGAAAGGTCTCGCGTCGCAGTTCATCCCCTTTGGTTGGTTCTTCTCCCACGTTTAACAAACCTACTGTGGGCCTTTCAACGTCCAGCATTACCCTGGCATATCCGCTGCCCATCATTCCGTACTGAAGAAGATGAACCGGCTTGACTGCAGTATTGGCGCCAACATCCAGGGTAACGGTGTAGCAGCCGGAAGTCGTCGGCAATAAGACCGCAATGGCCGGACGCTCAATACCTGGCAAGAGCCCCAGGTGGGAAATTGCCAGGGTAACAAAGGCCGCGGTATTACCGGCACTTAAAGCGGCGTCGGCGATTCTTTCTTTTACCAGCGACAGAATCCTGGCCATGGTGGTCTCGCGGTCCCGGAGCAGACTTAAAGAAACCTTGTCCGCCATATTAACGAAGCTTTCTCTATGGCAGAGTGTGAAACGACCCTTGAATTCCGGCAGGAGAAATTCTTCTATCTGTTTTTCCACACCGGCCAGGGTAATATGGAGCGTGTCGTCCGCAGCCGCCATCTGCGCACCTTTCACCGGGGCCGCTGGTGCGTTATCCCCGCCCATGGCATCAACGGCAATTTTAACCACCATAAGGCCACTCCATTATCTTTCTTCTTTTGCCTTTTTTACCCTGGGAGGTGCCACCAGACGACCACGGTAATAACCACAGTTGGGACAGACTTTGTGGGAGGGTACCAGCGTCTGGCATTGAGAGCACGCAACGAGGGAAACCAACCTTAAATGGTCGTGACTGCGCCGTTTGCCAGTTCTACTATTAGAATGCCTTCTTTTGGGATTGGGCATGGTTCATCCTCCTGATTTCTGACAGTGAGAATTTTCGGGTTAAAGCCCGGGCTACATGGGGCGGAACAAAACTACTGACATCTCCGCCAAACCGTGCTATTTCCTTAATCAAAGAGGAACTGATGTAAAAAAATTCGGCTCGCGGCAACAGAAAAATCGTCTCCGCCCGGGGATACATCACCCGATTTGTCGTCGCCATCTGGAACTCGTATTCAAAGTCTGATATGGCTCTCAGACCCCTGATGATACTCCGGGCACCTTTCTTTTTTACAAAGTTTACCAGAAGTCCTTGAAAGACCTCAACGGTAACTTCCGGGCAACCCCGGAAAACCTTTTCTACCATGGAGTAGCGCTCCTGGGCAGTAAACAGGCATCTTTTGGGTGAGTCCACGGCCACGGCTACTACTACCCGGTCAAAGAGGCTCAGACTTCTCCTGACCACATCTATGTGCCCGTAAGTAACGGGGTCAAACGTTCCGGGGTAAATTCCCAATCTCTCTAATTTCACTGCTTTTCGCCTCCTTCGGAAAAAGGCTGGAAAAAAGTCACCACAGTCTCACCATACTGTTTTCTTTTCCAGACTTTATAGCCAGGTACATTTTCCAGTCTCTGGTGCCGGCTGTGTTCCAGTACGACTATTGCCTCCCGGGTAAGGAGTTTGTTTCTGAGCATCAGCCTGAGAATTTCCTCTATTCTGGCCGAACTCATTTCGTAAGGGGGATCAGCCAGAACCAGGTCAAAACTTTCCCCTGTAATTTTCGGCAGTACCCTCTCCACCAGACCGCTCAGGTAACAGCAGCACCCTTCCAGATTCATGGTCTTTAAGTTGCGCTTCAGTACTGTGAGCGTGCGCGGATTGCCTTCAACGAAACAAACCTTCTGCGCGCCGGCGCTGGCGGCTTCAATCCCCAGGGCGCCTGTTCCAGAGAAAAGGTCCAGCACTCGTTTTCCGACGACACGGCCACCTAAAGCATCAAAAATGGCTTTTTTGACCAGCTGCGAAGTTGGCCGCAGGGTCTTATCCTTCTGACAGAATAGTTTTCTGCCTTTTAACCGCCCACCGCTCACCTTCATAGCCGAAAACGATGGGGACTGATACGATTCCAGTCAATAACCAGCGAAGAAGCGATAAATATTGAGGAGTAAGTTCCAATGATAAACCCGATCAGAAGTACCAGGGAGAAACTATGCAGAGAACGACCCCCGAAGAAAAATAAACAGACCACAACGAAAAGAACACTCAGAACCGTAATGATGGTTCGGGAAAGAGTTTCGTTAATACTCCGGTTAAAAACCTCAGCGTAATCACCGCTTCTGGTCTTGCGCAGGTTTTCCCGGATGCGGTCAAAAATAATCACCGTGTCATTAACCGAATAACCGGCAACCGTAAGAAAGGCAGCCACCACAGTAGCATCAATCTGCTGTCTGGCCAGAGCCATAACTGCCACACAGAAACAGATATCATGGAATATGGCAATCGTGGCTGCGGTAGCCAGCCGGAATTCAAAGCGAATAGTCAAATAAAGCAAAATACCAAGGATCCCCCACAAAAGTCCGTGAAGGGCCTTCTTGCGTAGACTGGCACTCATAGAAGGTTCTATGGAGGTGTTCGCTTTCACTTTCACAGCATCCGATCCATAAACATCCTGGAGTTTCCTCAGCAATTGAGCTGAAGTTTCAGCGGCACTCCGGATCAAGAATTCCTGGCCAGAAGTTCCCAGTTGCTGTACGGTTACACCCGAGAATTCCTGAAGTGATCTGGAGACTTCCGGCGCAGTTATTGTCCTGGAAATTTCTATCTGAAGCAGATCTCCTCCGACGAAGTCGGGGCCAAAGTTTTTCTGGCCACGGATTCCAAAAACCGTTAAACCGGCCGCAATAATAAGGCAGGAAAATAAATAGGCCCAGCCTCTCCTTCCAATAAAGTCAAAACGTGTTTCTTTGAGAAGTTTCATGTTAAATCCAGAGTTTGTCAACCTTCCGGTTGAGAAGGAACCAGTCCACGATAGCTTTGGTGGCAAAAACCGCAGTGAAAAGATTGGCCAATATTCCGATGCTTAATGTTAAACCAAACCCTTTTACCGGGCCTTCCCCTAGGAAAAACAACACCGCTCCGGAAATCAAAGTCGTAATGTTTGAGTCAATAATGGCAGCCCAGGCTCTTTGATAGCCAGCATCCACACTTGCTCTGGGAGACTTTCCCGCCCGTTGCTCTTCACGGATACGTTCGTTAATAAGGATATTGGCATCCACAGCCATGCCGGCAGTGAGGGCGATACCAGCAATCCCGGGAAGGGTCAGCACGCCTTTAAATCCGGCCAGTATCGCCAGCAGGATGACGATATTCATGGCCATGGCAACATCAGCCAGCAGTCCGAAGGCACGGTAATAAATGAGCATAAATACCAGCACTATCACCGCACCGTAGAGACTGGCTCTTAGCCCCATGCTGATATACTCCTGCCCCAGGGAGGGACCTATCAGTTCTTTATAGATGACACTGAGTTTCGCCGGCAGAGCACCGGCCCTGAGCACCAGCGCCAGTTCTCTGGCCTCCTCCATGGAAAACTTGCCGCTAATCTGTGCTTTGCCATTAGGAATCCGCTCTCTGATAACTGGAGCTGACTGCACAACTCCATCCAGAATTATCGCCAGTCTCCGGTTGATGTTGGCGCCGGTGACGGCGGAGAAAATTTCTCCCCCTTCCTTATTAAATTCAATGTTTACGTCCGGGAAACCGCCTGAACTGTAACCCACATAGGCATCCTTGAGGTAAGCGCCAGTCAATTCCGGGGTAGTTTTAACCAGAAGTGGGGTGGCTTCTCTGGCAATGCCGCGCTCGTCCTTTTCCCTGGTATAAAGAAGCTCGTAGCCCTCAGGGACATTTCCTTCCAGAGCCTTTTTCAGAGCGTCGGCATCATCGCTCACCAGACGGAATTCAAGCAGCGCTGTTCGACCAATTACTTCCAGTACCTTTTCCGGGTCCTTATAGCCGGCGATGTCAACGATAATCCTGTTGGTGCCCTCCCGTTGAATCACTGGCTCGCTAATTCCCAGCCCATCAATCCGGTTGCGGACGACCTTCAAGGCTCGATCAGTCACATCAGCCAGCGACTTTTCCCCGCTGGGTGGCTGCTCCACTTCCAGCACCAGGTGCACTCCGCCCTGAAGGTCAAGACCACGCCTGATCTTTTTCTCCAGGGGCTGGATATACCAGATAGAGACGCCCACTATCACCGCAATTAATCCTAATTTAAGATAAAGTGCTCGGTTCATAATTTGTAAACCCTTTCCGGGTCAAACAGCTTCTTTTGCCTGACTGTAAAATCACCTTCTTTTTGATTGAAAACCCGAAAGAAACAACTGTAGTAACCTTCATGGCAGGCAGCCCCTTTCTGATGAACCACTGCTAGAAGACAGTCTCCATCACAGTCCAGAGCCAGCTGCTTCAGATATTGAAAATGACCGGAACTCTCGCCTTTCAACCAGATTTTCCTTCGGCTGCGACTGTAGTAATGCATTCTTCCTGTGTCCATGGTTAGACGGAGCGCTTCCTCATTCATGTAGGCCATCATCAGCACCACACCGGACTGGTCCTGGACCACCACCGGAACCAGCCCCTTCTCATTAAAACGCACCTTTTTCACTGCTTCTGGTTTCATCGTTCTTTTCCGGGTTAACCGGCCTTTTCCCTTACATGTGAGCACTGAGTATATCACACCTTCCCCGGACAGGCAAAAAATTTTTCCAGGGTGACAATTATTACCCTGGCCAGTATTTTTACTTAAGAGGAGCCACTAAATTTCACTACACCCCTTCCGCGTATTCCGGAAATAGCCGCTTCCATTCCCCAGCCAGTTCTTTAAATTCATCCTCCGGCAGAGAGGGTCGGTTCGGTGGCCGGCAGAAGCCAGGCTCCACCCCCCGACAGCGCAGGGCCGCCTTCCAGGCTTCCATGCCTCCGTGCCGCTTCAGCAGACTCACTGCCTGCGTCACCCGTTGCTGCAACCGCATTGCCTGTCGGAGTTTGCCCTGCTGAAAGGCTTTGTAAATACCGACAAAAATCTCCGGTAGTACATTCTGGGTGGAGCCGATACAACCAGAGACACCCATGGTCAGCGCTGGCAAAAACATTTCGTCCGGACCGGAAAAGGCGGTCCAGCCGGGGCATCTCATCAGCAGGTCCTGCAGAAGATAAAAGTCAGGACTGGTATACTTCAAACCCGCGATTTGCCTGATCGTCGCCAGTTGGGCTATCTGTTCATTGGGCAGAAAAACACCGGTGGTGGCGGGAATGTAGTATATGAAAAATGGCAGTGAGGTGCTTTCGGCCACAGTACGGTAGTAAGAAAAAATCTCCCTGAAGGAAAAGCGGTAGTAAATCGGGGCGATTGAGGAGACTGCATCCAAGTTTATTTCCGCAGCATGTTCGGCTAGTGCTACTGCGTTTTCTGTATTAAGGCTGCCTCCGATATGGGAAATAACCGTCGCCCGTTTTCCCACTCGCTCCTTGACCAGTTCAGCAACCTCTTTCCGTTCCGGAAGATTCATCAGCAACCCCTCCCCGGTTCCCCCACAGACATAAAGACCATCAATCCCACGAGAAAGGAGGAAATCCACCAGAGAAATCAAACGTTTCTCGTCTATCCGGCCACGGCGGTCAAAGGGAGTTAAGAGCGCCGCATACACTCCGCAGAATTCATTTTTCATCAAAGCCTCCTCGAATACCTCCTGATTCCGTCAATAGTTTTGCAATTCCTTATCTCACCCCTTCCTCTCCATTGTCAAAAAAGGAGGGGGACAGCTGGCGAACGATTTGCGAAGGCACAGATACAAGACAAGACGAAAAGCGGATGCGGTCGGTAAGCGGACCGGGCAATTCCATCCGGGACGCAATACCTTACTCGGCGGTGTCTGAATTCGCCCCCTGGCGAATGAGTTCGCCGAGCTACCGATTTCGGCGTAGTCCTTGTCTGTGCCGGAGCACTCTGAGTGAGCCAGTTTGTTCCCTTTCTTT
>JAKPFT010000062.1 GCA_029551285.1 bacterium
AAGTAAGGTGGCGTTTGTGATGCTGGGAAGGACAAAAAACAAAACAACTGGGGCGGAATTTCTAAAGCAGGTGATAAGATTTTATCCCTACAAGATTAATTATATTTTAACAGACAATGGATTTGAATTTTGTTATAACGCGCTACCCAAAAATAAAAAGACAAAAAAGACACATCCCTTTGATAAAATTTGTAAAGAAAACAAAATTCAGCACAGGACGATAAAATTCAAGCATCCATGGACTAATGGCCTGGTAGAAAATTTCAACAAAAAATTATAAAACGCCGGCAGAATACCTGAAAGAAACAAAACAAGTCACCCTGGGACATATTCAGACCCATTTGTCCGGGAACTGTTTAACATCTCTTCACAAAGAATTAAGAGCAGGCTACCATAGCAGCAAAGGTGGAAAATTTGACAGGGACGAAACGGGACTGTAAAATGACTTCCCGAAGACAGGTTATGAAAAATCTGCAAGCAGTAATAGACAAACTAACCCATCGTTGGCGTACATGCGGCCGCTGACCGAAGGAAAAAAATGAGGCGCACTCTCTTTCTCTTTTTCATACTTGCTCTCGCCCTGAAGGGTGCAGAAGCACCAACCAAACCGCTGATTCTTGTTTCCGGTGGCAACGCCAACGCCCGGATTGTGCTGGCTGACCGTCCGGATTTGCTCGGTCTTAACTACGCTGGCTGGAGGCTGGACAAAACCAGAAGTGTCAGGTACGCGGCGGAGTTTCTTCAGCGTTATCTAAAAATGATTACCGGGGTAACTGTGCCCATAATCACTGATGTCGCAACCGGGGCCAGCCGACCCTTAATCTGCGTTGGACGCAGCCGGTTCACCGCCTTTCTGGAAAAGGAAAGGCAGGCGCTTCCTCCAGAAGGTTTTATCCTCCGGCGGGAAGGTAATGTGGTGGCAATTGCAGGAGAGATTGCTCCGGAGACTGACCTTCTTGAATATCGCGGAGCTGACCGGGGAACATTTTTTGGAGTGTTAGAATTTTTAGAAAGGGTAGGGGGCGTACGGTGGTACTTCCCTCATGAACTCGGTGCAGTCATTCCGAAGAAAAATCACCTTCAGGTGGATAACCTTAACCTGGTTAAATACCCATTCTTCCCGATGCGGACCGGTGCGGTTTACCATGCGGAGACCACCGACGAATTCTCTGACTGTCTTCCGGTCACCAGGGCGGGTAATTCCACGGGTTTTCACGTTAACCATACCCATGATGGCTGGTACCGCTATGCCGGGAAGTATCCGGAAATTTTTGCTCTGGGTCCGGATGGCCGCTCAACCGCTGTTGAAAACGAAGAAGGAGGCCATAAGGCCAACCGGCTGTGTTATTCTCAGCCGAAAGTTCTGGAACTGGAACTTCAGCACATCAAAGAATTCTACCAACAGGGAACGAAATACTGCAATTTTTCTCTGGAGCCATCAGAGAAATACGTGCGTTTTCTCCCCAAGGACCTGGAGAATATCTACCACTGCCGCTGTCCGAAATGCCAGGCTCGCTGGACAGAAGATGTTCCCAACTCCAAGGTTTCGGAAATCATCTTCGGTTATGCGGCTAACCTGGCCAGAGAAATTGGCCGGCTTTATCCGGGACGGCGACTGGCGACCGGTGCTTATTCCGGTTTTCTTTATCCACCCTCCACAGTGGAAATTCCGGAAAACCTTGATGTTATGGTTTGCACGGTAATGGGAAACGCAAAACTGGTGGCACCTGGCCACTGGAAGTACATGACGGATGTCGTGGAAAGTTGGCACCAGAGATTGAAAGGTGACCGGAGGCGCCTTTTCGTTTTTGAGTATCTGGTTTACCCCAGCTGTGAAGCCCCAACCTTTTACCCGCACACCATGAAAAAGTGGTTTCAGTTTTTGAAAGACAAAATTTCCGGGGGATTTAACAATGGGGCCTCGCCGCAACGTAACCTGATGACCTACCGGTTTTCTCTGGTTAACGGCTGGCTGTGGCACCAGTTGCTGTGGAATCCGGAGGCCGATGTGGACCAACTTCTGGAAGGGTTCTACAGTGACCTATTCGGTCCTGTCAGCAAACCAATGAAAGAACTTTTTACCCTGGCAATCAACTGCTGGGAAAACGCTCCCTGGGGGGAAGGGGTCAATCCGGGATCTGTCTCCTATGTTCCGGAGCGGTTTCTTTATCGCGATGTTTACTCGAAAGCGGCAGTAGAAAAGATGAAACTTTTTCTGGAGCAGGCCAGGAAAGAAGTGCCGGCGGATAGCGACTACCGGCGCCGGGTGGAATATTTTGGAGAGGCGTTTGAACTCTTCTTCAAGAAAGCCGCAAGTTTTCAGAAGGCAGCCGCCACTTTGCCTGAATATCGAGCCAGCAGGGTAAGTGCTGTGCCGGTGATTGACGGACGATTGGACGAGCCGGAATGGCAAAAAGCGCCGGCCATCAGGCTCACTGACTGGAAGACCGGCGAGGAGGCGCCGGTGGCTTCCGAAATAAAAATACTCCACAACGGCCGTACCCTTTTCTTTGGAGCGCAACTGGAAACAAAAAGTTCTGAAAGTCTGGTTAGTGCTGGTAAGCGCCGTGATGATGAGGCAATTTTGAGTGATGACCGGCTCCAGATAGATTTTGATTTGCAGAAAAAAAACAGTTACAGCTTCCGGCTGTTTACCGGGTGATAGTGAACCCGGCCGGTCAGGTGGCTGATGGTGTTTTAATTCTTCCTGTCGTCAAGGATTCAGTCCACCAGCAGGCCTGGGTTGAAGTCTGGAATCCGGAAGGTATTCAGGCGGTCAGCACCCGGCAGAAAAATAATTGGTTCTTAGAAGTTTCTGTTCCGGCCACTGCGTTTCCTGAAACCGCTGGAAATTTTCCCGAACAGTTAAGGTTACAAATCACCCGGGTAAACGTTTCTCCACCCCGGGGTATCTTTGCCTGGTCGCCGATGCTGGTGGCAACATACGATTATGACCTCAGTCGACTGGCCAGGCTAATCCTGGAGTAACTAAATCTGGCAAAGCGGGAGGTATGAAAAAAGGAAATTTTGCTGGCCTTCTGGTTAGGGCTATCCTTTTCTGTTTTTTCCTGGGAGCCTCCCGGGGCAGAGCGCAGAACAACCCGCTGGCTATCCTTGATTTTGAGAAATCACTCCAGATAAATCTGACTGTGGTGGGGCAGGTACCCGAGATAGTTAGTCTGGCCGGTGGCCGGGCTGCCTGCTTATCGGCTCAGCGTCTTTCCGTTCCGGTTCACTGGTCAGCGGATATGCCAAACCCTGGTTTTCCCGGCCTGGCAGAAAAAATGGGCAAGCCGATTGTCGCAAGGCCCAGACTGGTTCTTGACCTTGACCAGAAAGTCCTGGGGCTGAATGGACCGGTGGATTTAGCCCTGGTTATTACCGTTTATGACCTCTGCCGGGTGAACAGGGATAGACAGAAGATTCTGGTGGAACTGGTCAGAAATGATGAAAAACGTTCTACGCTGCAGGTTTCTTTTGCCACCTCAGGGGACCCTTTTGCTTCAGATACCCTTCTTCAACCTCGCTGGCTCAGGAAAACACTGGTGGCTCCGGGAGTTTTGCTGGTAGACCGCCAGGAAGGCGGGGACATCGTTATCAGTCCGGAGGACCGTGTTCTTATCAGAAGGATTGAGGTTTACCGGTTGCCTGGTTCTCCCCTGGAGGAAAGAATTAGCCGTCGTTTACCGGAGATGGTCAGTTATCCAGGGTATCTTCCCCCGGTTAGCTGTCTGGATTTGTGGCGGAGGGATTTTTCTGACCTGATGGTGGCACAGGCGAAATCGTATGCTGGCCGGGCGGAGGCAGAAGAATGGCTCCGTCTTTTCCAGCGCCATCTTTTCTGGACCAGGAAAAAGCCTCTGCCGGAAGATTTCCAGGCCCGGGGTCGGTATCTGGATACTCTGGTGGAAAGTTCGCTGCTTGAGATGGATGAATTTTTTTATGAAGGCAAGATAGCCCTTATCAGGGAGGACACTGTCTCTTATCGGCGCCTGCTTGACACAGTGACAAACACATTGCACCAGGTAGAAGTTGCTTCCAGCCAGTTGCGCACAAAAATTGAGGCTGAGTACCGCAGGAATTTCCCTTCGGTGTCTTTTCAGCCGGCAGCCGTAAGCCATAAGGAACGAAGGCTGGAAGAAGTCGATTCTCCAGAGAACCGGGTTACCTTTCTGTGTTTTGCCAATTCTCCCTGGGATTACTGGGACCCGTACAATGCCACCGGTCGGTTTCTCCATTACTACGGCATTAATACCAAAGGCTATCTGGCAGGCGGTTTGTCTCTAAATGAATCCGGCCAGGTCAACCCTTCTTCCCTGAGGCATCTCCTCCAAACAATTGACCGGGAAAGAGCCTGCGGTTTTGATGTGGCCATAGGGGTGGGCCACCACGGCTATCATCTTACCGAACACGGCAATTTGCCGGCCTGGCTGGCGCAGAAATCCGGTAAGGACAGCCTTTACGACCTGGATTTTTATGGCCGACCGCAGAAATATATGGACATCTGGAATCCTCTGGTGCGGCAATACTTTCAGAATTCTTTACAAGCCCTGACCAGAGAGGTTCTCTCTGCTCCCCATGTTTTTCGTTACTTCTACTTCGGTGAACCGCAATGCGCCAGCGGGTACACGCGATGGGGACGACAGGCTTTTCGGGAGTATCTGAAAAAGAAGTACGGCAGTCTCAGTTCTCTGAATGCTCTCTGGAAAACAAACTACGAATCTTTTGAGGCAATTGAGCCTCCACCACCGCCGGGAGAAAAATTACGCATTCAGCCTTCAGGTCTAACCTACGAGTTTGAAACCTTCCGCCGGGAAAGTTTCAACGAATGGTGGCAGATGGCCAGGGAAGCACTGCGTCAGGGAAATTCTGAGGCTAAACTGTGGTTTGAAGGCTGGGGCCGGTTTGATTATCTGCTGCGGCACGGAATGGACCAGCTGGGCACCTTTCAAAGGGCTGACATGGCCGCGGTTCACAGCGGGGCAGCCAGCGAAGTCCAGCGGGTCTGGGGCTACTCGCTTTCCCGGGTTACCGGGACGCTGCTGTGTGATGGCGAAACTATCACCAGCGGGGATTATTACCAGGGCGGGTGTGCCAGCCTGCAACAACTTGCGGCCGCGGCCCAGTACCACCTGCTGGCTCACGTCTGGTTTGGCGCCAGAGCCTTTATGTTCTGGACAGGTACACTTACCATGAACCGTGTTTACTCTTACGGCGGCCCGTACCTTTACGATGGAGATTACCTTTCTCCGGTGAGTAGCAGTTCAGCCGCGGTGGCTCTGGTCAGACGCAAGGCCGACCTCTACGAACCCATCCTGGCTACCACTAAAATTGTCCATCCTCAGGTAGGTATTCTTTTTTCCAGCACCTCTTTTGTCAATAGCTGGCCTTACAACGAAGTGGAACACGAAACCTATCCGTTCCATGCCTGGCTGCATCAGTCTGACTTCGGCTACTTCTACCTTCATGAAGACCTGGTCGCTGACGGCCGGGAAGACCTGATGTTTTATAAGGTAATCCTGGCTCCCTGGGCTATCTGGCTGAAACCGGAAGCAGCCAGTCGGTTGTTAGCCTGGGTGCACCGGGGCGGCACCTTAATCGCCTCTGGCCCGATTGGTGCTTTTGATCAGTACGGGCAGCCCCTTAACACCATTCTAAAAGCAGTCTTTGGCCCGGTGCAGGTCTCCTATGGTGGCCATGAAAGAACCGGCGAAAATCTTTTATCGGCCGGGTCTGTCGCCTTGTTGCGTTCTCTGGGCGATACCAATACCACTCATTTCGGCGGCTGGTACTGGAAGATAGACTTTTCCCGGGGAAACCCTGAAGTCAAAATACTCCTGTCTCTGACGGACGGCACCCCGATACTTTACCAGGTGCCGGCAGGCTATGGAAAGGTCCTGCTGGCCACCGGACCGCTTGGTAAGAACGGACTGCGCCGGCTGGTGATGAAACAGATTGAAGAAAAGGTCGTGCCGCTGGTGCAGAAAAGCAAAGACGACGGTTTTCTGGTCGTGCCCAGAATGGATAGTTCTGGCCGTCTTTACCTGGGTATCTTCAACCAGAATGTCAGCGAAAGAGTGGAGGGTCTTTTGCGGGTAGACGGTTTTTTCAACAGGGTGATGGAAAAAACTCTCGCAGGAGATTTCCCGGTACCGACCAGGTTTGAGAACGACCGCACCTGCATTGCGCTCAGTCTGGAGCCAGGGGAAAGTACTGTTTTATGTCTGGGAGAAAGATTGTCGCCTTATCGGCGGGGCAGAGAAATTCAATCTTCAGTGACTCCGGAAAGACCGCTGGTGGACTGGAATGAGGAAAGAGCCACCTCAGTCCTGGAAAAACTGAAAAACCGAAAAATGCCTGCTTCAGTTAAAGCAGAAACATTAGCCCTGACTCTGGCGGCTCGCCGGCAGGCAGGCGCGGGGTATCTGGAAAGAGCCAGGAGACTTCTTTCTCAGGCAGAAAAGATTACGGCTGTCCCGCCACGAGTAATTTCCCCTGGAGATTTGGTGGTGGCCAGAAGAGTAAAGCAGCCGGTAGTTGTTGACGGCCTGGCCGGGGAGTGGCGGGATGTCCCGCGGTATCAGGTGAAAGGCACAGAAAAATCCGGGGGTGAGTTTGCCCTCCAGTGGGACGAGAAAAACCTTTATCTTTTAGCCGTTGTCAGGGATTCTTCCCTGAAGAAAATTGAGGAAGAAGGCGGAGATTTTAACTGGCTCTGGGCTTACGACGGGCTTCTCATGGTAATGAATACGGCCAGGACCAGTCCGCTCACTGTGGCCGGAGCGCTGTATGATGCTAAATATCGGGCTAACCAGACCGCACTGCTGGTAAGCATCACTGGTCGCAAGTATGCTAACAGTTCCGGCGTTTTCTCCGCAGCCGGGGTGCGCAGCCAGGTGAAAGAGATACCTAACGGCTATGTCATGGAGGTGGCCATTCCCTGCCAGGGACTGATGCTTCCGGCCATGTCGGCCGCGGAGGTAGATTTTGCTTTTTCCATAATGGACGATGGCCGGGAGATGGCTTTTGAAGAATTCTCTGACCGGGAAAACTGGCAGTTTGACACCAGCCACTTTGCCTGTCTGCGGCTGGAAGACTGAGTTGCCGTGGCTTCTGAATTTGAGGCTATTTACCAGGAGAAATTGGTTGGAAAGTTATTAACGCGGGTTATCAGACTGCCGGGGGAGAAAGAAGTTTTCCGTCAGGGCTTATTGAAGGCTGGTGGCATTGCCCCTTTAATCTTTGCTGCAGTCGCCCCTGGTGGCTATCTTAAACGGGTGTGCGGGGAAAAATTTCCGCATCTTCAGCCATCTTTCTAACTTTAATTCTTTCGTTTTTTTCCGTAATCCCCATGTTTCTCGGGTCAGTTTTGATGACAGCTTTCACCATACGACTATGATCGTTGAGCCGGCCAATCTGACAGGTAAAAACTTATTTCCCCTGGTAAATCTGTTTTAAGGGATACTCAAACGGGCTTGTATCCGGACTTTCTTTGTATTGATGGTAAACCTCAAGTACCTGCTCCATGCTCTCCAGAAATACCCTGACAAAGGATGGATCCAAACTCTTACCACTTTCCTGCCGGAGGATTTCAATGGTCTTTTCCAGGCTGAGAGCTTCTTTGTAGGACCTTTTTGAGGCAAGGGCGTCAAAGACATCAGCCACCGCAGCGATTCTGCCGTAGAGCGGGATATTTTCACCTTTCAGTCCGTAGGGATATCCGGAACCGTCGTATCGTTCCTGGTGGGAAAGTGCGATGATACGCGCAGCGCTCAGGATGGCTGAGGAGGAGTTTTCCAGAATCTTTGCGCCGACGACAGGGTGTTTTCGCATTATCGCCAGTTCCTCGTCGGTAAGTTTGCCCGGTTTCAAAAGAATGCTGTCCGGAACAGCTATCTTTCCTATGTCGTGAAGAGGCATGGCGCTTTTGATAAGTTTGACTTCCGGGTCCGACAGGTTTATCCCCCGGGCAACAATCCCGGCGTATTCGCTGACTCTGTGGACGTGTAAACCGGTCTCCCTGTCCCGGCACTCAATGGACATCGCAAGCCGGAATATCGTTTCCAGTTGTGCCTGTTTCAGCGCGGTATTAAGTTTTGAATTCTGGATGGCGATAATAGCCTGGAGAGCAGCGGTCTGGGCAAGTTTGACATCTTCCAGGGTAAACTGGTCGCTGTCAGAAAAGGCGGTTGCACTCTTGTTAAGAAAAATCCCGACGAGTCTGAAGTCTTCACCAGAAACAACTGAAAAAGCCATCAGGTTACGGATATCCGGGGAGAATGTCCATTCGCTTTTCTTGCCAGGGTGGTTAGTCAGGAAAGGACTTTCGCTGGTCTCTACCCGTTTTTTTATTGCCTCAAGATGAATTTTATCCAGAAGTGTGCCAAGGGAAACAATAATTTGATGGGACCCATCTGCATTAAACAGTACCAGGGCACCAGAGTTAATCCCGAGAGAGGCCAGGATCAACTTCCAGGTAAGGGCAGGTGTATCAGCCAGAATGGCCTCAGGCAGAAAGGGTGAAAGGCAGGATGCTGATGATGGATGAAAAATATCGGAAACCCTGACCAGTCGCGAAAGTTCCTGCTGCGTTTCTCCAAGCATGCGCAGGGCACTTTCTTTCTGAAGAACTTTACGAAGGGCCCGGGTAAGAGAGAGCCCAGCATGGCGAAGCGTCTCCGTGGTGTAAACGGCAGCGATACAGAGCAGAGGATAGACCATATTGAGCGCTATGTGCGCCTTTCGGAAGAGCAAGAAGGCAGTTAGAATGTAAGCCAGGAAAAGAAAAAGCGCCAGAAAAGTGCCTGGCAGCAAACCTCGCATCCGGGGGATTGCCGCTGTCAGGAGAAGGCCGAAGAGTATGATAAAAAGTAGATTGAGGACCTCAACATAGCCTGCCTGATGGATGTAAGTACCTTCAAGGCAGGTAGCGATCGTAAGCGCATGAATTTTAACTCCGGGGGTGACGATTTCAGTCGGCGTAATCCAGTTATCACGCATCAGGCCGGGGTCTGTGATACCCACAAGGACGACCTTCTTAGAAAAAGCGGCTGGAGGTACACTGCCATCAAGAACATCAATTACCGAATAAGAAGGGAAACAACTTAGCTCTTTCGTGTAATCAACAGGTAATGAGCCATCAAGTCCCACCGGGATATCCCGCTGGCCCACCTTCAATTGCGTGATACCATCTTCTGTTACAGTAACGGGGGTACCAGAAACACCTTCGTAAATCTTCAGAATTTGAAGTGGAAATGAGGCCAGCCAATCCCGGCCCTGTTTCATAATCAGAAAACTTTTTCGGACCACGCCGTCGGAATCCGGAAATATATTCAGGTATCCCTGGGCTTTGGACGCTGATGAAATCAGTTCGATACTGGATTCAAGGCCATGTCCTCTTTTTACAGGCAGTACCTCCCGGGTTTGACCACTTGCCCGGACCGGGAAGACTTCCGACTGGAGGCGGACCTTTCTGTAGCGCGGGTCATTCTGGACAAGCTCATCCGGGATTGTATCCGGACCATCGGTGAAGAAGTAGTATCCGAGGACAACGTTGCGGGCTTTTGCGATCGCTTCGGCCAGTTGTCTGTCGTAATCGCAGGACTTCCGAATTTTTTCAAGATTAACTTTCTCCAGCTCACTTTTGGCATCAGGCAGGGAAAGAATCTTATCCAGCGGGGAAATCTGCTTTTCCGCGAAAACTATGTCCAGTCCGATTACCGCGGGCTGGCCCTGGCTGATGTTATTGATCAGTTGAGCAATTATTGTTCTGTCCCAGGGCCAGCGGCCAAGCCGGTCCTCAGAGCGGTTATCAATGGTAAGCAGGACCACATCGTTAATTGCGTGGTGCCGCTTTGAAAACCGGAAACGTAAATCAAGCAACTTGTACTCCAGGAAGTCAATCGGTTCCAGGGGAAGAAAAGTCAGAATTGTTAGAAGTACGGTGAGGACCAGGCCAGGTCGCAGGGCGCGGATAAAAAAGAACTTTTTTCTTTTCATCAAAGTCAGGATATAAGCAGCCGGCACAACTGAACGACTGGCACCAGCATTGCTCTCACCGTGTGTCTGAAGAAGGGATGCGTACGCAGGAAAGCAGCAAGCCGAGGAGAGAAACGGTAGTAGAAAGCCACAAACCTTCTTCCCGGCCAGTGAGTCAGAAGAAACCTATCCCGGAACTTCCTGAGAATCTTAACCTCAGGAGCAGATGGACCAAAGCAGGCGGTTGCGATAAAACACCCGCTTCCTGAAGAGCCTTTGCTGGATTCACCCAGAGTCTGTCCCGGTGGTTGGGGTGGTTGCGGTTCACTTCTTGTTGATGCCTTAGAAGGCACTAAAGCAACTGCTCCTGCCGGTTGGGGAGGAATAGAAATTTCTAACTCCCGTTCTGTCGGATTCCACACCCAGTAGCCGGTGCCTGGTTCCAGCGCCGCTGCTTCCACATAGCTACCGTTTACATACTTCCACAGAGTATGCCTTTCAGCGGCGCTGTAATTGGTCTCGCCATTTCTGACCTGGACGGCGCTCCAGAGAACGGAAAAGTTGAAAGGACAGGCGATCTGGTTCCATCCCGGACGCAGGGTCAGAAGAAAGCTTTGCCTTGTTGAAACAGGTGCGCCTGTAACCCGAAGTATTGATGGATACCTGGAGATTAGCCAGAAGGCCTTTCCGGGTTTTAGGTCGAAAAGTTGATTGCCTTCTTTGTACTCTTCATAGGAGGGTGGATCGGCATCCGGGTTCCACCGGAAAAGCCGCCACCGTGTTGGGTCATAAAAGCCAAGGCTGGCCAGCAGGTTTATCCCCGGGTCAGGGTTTTCAGGTGTCAGGGGGAAGGAGACCATTACGTATGAAGAAACTGTAGTGCCTCCCTGGACTGTGACAGAAAAGGGAAGAACAGACAGGCCGACTTCGGAAACAGCCGTGGGAAGGCGGTTACCGTACAAATCCCTGGCGTCTGAGACCTGTCCGGTATTGGTGGTAAAAGTTGTCGGTGTGAGCGCCTGGAGTATTATTGTAAACGACAGTGAAGCCGATGGCTCCAGGGCCGTTTCGTGAAGAAGATTATCCCAGTAAACCTGACCGGGTGTTTGAAGGTCAGGGGATATTGAGGCGGAAACAAAAGTTAGGATGTCCGGGTCAAAGGTGTCCTGGAAAGGGAGTGTTACCACGGGGAAGACACAGTTGTTGGTAATCGTCACCTGGAAGACCGCATTGTTTCCGAAGGGGACTTTTCCGTCCGGATGGGAAAGACAAATTTTGGTAACTGTCAGGGTGCCTGTTCCAGTAATCCTGATGGAGCATTCGGCCTGAACGTCGGGTAGGGGATTGCCTCCGGCATCAGCCGCATCGTGTACAAGGACCCTGTTCAGGGCAGAGTCAGCGCTGGAAATGGCGCGGAAGGTAATCTCAATATTGATGCTCTCGCCGGGAAGAAGGTCTGCTTCACCGGTAACATCACTCCAGTCAATCTGATCAGAGTCTATCTCATCCGGCTGAAGGCTGGCAGTGACAAAGGAAAGACAGGTCTGATTGAAAAGATCGCGCAGGGGAAGTCTGGCAATGGAAATATCCGATGTATTGGAAATGGTGACAGAGAAAGTGACATTGTCTCCGAGGTGGACATTCCCATCAGGGTGCGAGATGCACGCTTTTGTAATTAGAAGACTGCCCGTAATTTCTTTCACTGCGCAGTCAAAGATTGGCCCCCAGGTTTCAAAAGGGATGGTAATTTCTAAGGTTTCCTCTAAAGAACTTTCATCATAAAGACGCAGAGACTGGTGAGCTCCGTTGTGTTCCTTACAGGTGACAAAAACTCTCTGCAGCGGGGCAAAGACACTAACTGCAGTAGCCTCCACTCCCAGCGGTAGTTCTGTGCAGGTATTTGCGGGAAGCTCTATCATGACGAGCGAGTTTTCTTCCCCGGGACGGCTATCATTAGCCACCGCCATTGCTGGCTGGTATCTTGTCAGGGTACCCAGGTTCCTGTCGGTGATTTCCGGTCCGGTAAGGCTCTCAACAAAGACAATGAAATCTTTGTAAGGAGACATCACACCCCGAAAAGAAAAAGTATCATCATCTGCAGACAGGTGCAGAAACAATTCTCCGTCAGAGTTAAGACTGCATGTCCCACCGGTGATATTTCTTATGTTTCCTCCATCGTCTATCAACGTGCCCTGGGTGATCACGCCAGAGGCATCTGCGACTATGGTTCCCCTGAAGTGCATGGCCGTTATTTCCCAGCAGCCAGAAATGTCTTTGCTCTCAAATGTTCTGTTTACGCTTTTCACAAGGATAACTAATTCGTTTCCAGTTATCCCGAACTGGCGAGGTCCTGCGGGCGGCTCATTTCGCAAAATAGCGATGTCTCTTGCCTTGTTTAAAACACCCAAAAAGGAGTAAGATTTTTCGCCAGCCACGACCTGGAGCGTTATGGTTCCTGTTTCAGGGTCTATGGTATACGTTCCCCCAGTGATTGGTTGAGTCGTTCCATCCGGCAGTATCCATTCGGAACCGGTTATCGTTCCGGCCCCATCTGTCTGGATGTATCCAGAAAGGGCTGTTCCCTTCACGCACCACCAGCCTGACAGGTCCATCAGGCTGTAGTTGTTTCCTTTTCTGATGAGGAAGCCCAGGCCGCGGTCTGGCGCTTCAAGGGCAGGGATATCTCTAAGAGATATAATATCTCCTTTCTGTCTCAGGATGCCATGAAAATGAAAAGGGCCATCACTGGTGTTGCCCTGAAGAACAACTGAGCCATCCGCGCACATCTGGTAAGTTCCATCAGTTAAAGTTTCCGTCCATCCGTTTGCCCATGTCCAGATATCCCCCGGAATAATGATTCCATCTTCACCGAGTGTCACGGTACCGGAAACCTGGAGTGTCTCCATTTGCCAGGTCCCAGAAATATCTGCTGGCAAAGGGGGAAGAGGTCCCATCAGTCCAAACAGGAGAACCTGTTCTGAAAGAGAGCCGTCCCCGGAAAGGCACTTAATACTGCCAGCAACAGGAAAGAAAAAGATCGGGACTTTTTCCTCATAGACACGTATGCCGTCAGTATCCGTTGCAAAAACACGTCCCTGATAGACCCAGACACCTTGGGTGGCAGTCACAAGGTCATACTCCATTGCAGGAAGCCTTTCCAGCGTGCGACGGTCAAATACAAAAAGGTGTGTCCCCCCGCGTTCCACAGCATAGATTTTTAAGTCAGAATTGTCCTGAGGCACAGCAATGCGAGCAAAGTTGGTGGTGCCGGGAATTTGAAGACTTGCTTCCTGAACGAATGTTCTAACATTGTAAACAAAAATTGTATCTGAGTTGGTAAAAGTGACGTACAAACGTTCGTTTTCAGGGTCCAGCGCCAGGGTAGATGGCCGGGATGATTCATCCAGGTCCCTATCAAGATTCAACGTGCGTTGCTGAAGGATAAAGGGAGAGTCAGCCAAAATGCCTGTAAGAATTTTGAACTGGCGCAAGGCAGTTCTACCGGCAAGTAAGTAAACCATGTGGTGAGAAGTCGCTGCTTGCCGGGAAGCAAACGCAGGAAAAGAGATAAGGAATACCAGGACGGAGAGATATCTTTGTTTTGTCATATCCGGTCCTTGTGGATTTCAATTCCTGCCTTTTCAGCCACCCTGAAGTGATGGTGGCGGGGGTGGTGGAGGAAGTAACCGGGGTATATTTCTGCTTTCTCTCTCGTTCAAGGCTGAGCGAAAAACATTACCGGCGGTGTCCCCCTTGAGTAAAATGTGTCTATCCTCGCCAGGCAAAAACTGGAAAACATGTCTCTTTATGTCTAACCCGGCTCCAGTATCCATTCCAGTTGTTCCTCCGAGAAACTCTTCAAACTCTTCAGACGACAAGCGATAAGGAGCCAGTGGCTCCTGGCCGCTTCTCACATCACTGGCAAAGCCGGCCCTGAGAACAATTTCTGCCGGAAGAGAAGGCAGTAGATTGCGGATAGTGATGACCCCCTGGGTAACTAAGAAGCGGCTGAGTTCCGTAGAGAGAACCCAGACCACAAATTTTGTGCCCTTCACGCCTGCGACAGCGGTTGGAGTTGTTACCTGGAAACGAGAAGGTGCTGCCAGCACTCGTCTGATGCTGAAACGCGCTTTTCCCATCAGAACCTTGACACTTGCCTCACGCTGATTTTTTGACGGAGTGAAGGAGAAATTATCCAGTTGAAAATCACTCTGAGGCCCAAGAGTAATGGTGGTCTCATCTACAAGGCACAGCGTCAGTCGGGAACGGAATCCAGTTTTGATGGTATCACCCGGATAAACTCTGTCTTTTATCCTGAGAGCCTGCCATTCTGAAGTCTGCGCCCGTTGAACCATGGCTGTCCCTTCCAGGGATGTGACAGTCCCACAGGGTGAGGCAGCAAGCGCCCGGGGGACCCAGAGGCTTCCAACTCCAGCCAGAATAAAAACAATGCCGGAAAGAAAAAGCGACGCTCTACCTTTCCGTTCAGAACATGCAAGTTGCAAAAAGCGAAGAAATGTTTCTCTCATATTCGTAAGCAGGCAGAGTGGACTCATTCCGGAGGTATGTATGTCCAAGCGACAAATGCCAGTTTTTGTTAAGACGAAAGGTTACCGAGCCCTTCAGTGTTACCCGGGTATCGTCCCTGGTTGCTCCAAACAGGGTATTTACATGGTCAAAGTCAAGGTGTTCTAAGATGCCAGAGAAAGAAAGAGTGCTTCTGGAGTGTCCCAGCGGGATAGTCCACTGTAACCATGCCTGCGGGTTATGATAGTCCCAGTTAGAACCTTCTGCCTGGTTAATTTTGTAACTGGCTCCAAAACCAAATAATCCGTCTCCGGCAAAAGGTATGAAAAACCTGGCGCCGCAGAGGTAGGCAGTGCTATCACGCTCATCCCCGGGTACCAGGGAAGACTGGAAAAACCGGGTTGACTCCAGCAACAAAAAGAACTGGCTTTGGAAAGGATACTCTGAGGCAATCATGGCTGATGTTGCCAGGGAATGCCGGCCCAGATATTTTTCGTTGCCTACCAGGTAATATTCATACTTGTACTCCAGCGTCGGCTGAAATGTTTTGCTGTTTGAGGAAACCAGCAGGGAGGTTGAGCTTCCGCTGAGGTCATAGGCGGAAAGACGGCTATGGGAGCAATGATATAGAGACGAAGAAATAGTTAGTTCACTAACCCGGAAGTCCCGCCGGTAGAGAAATGAGGCCTGGCTTACCAGCCGCCAATCTCTCTGGTTTGAAACTTCGGTGGGCAAAGGTTCTCCCTCAGGCTGAAGGATGACGTTGTCATCGTACTCCACACCAAGTTCAAGAGAAAATTTAAATGGTTTTCCCTGAGTTTCAAGAGCCTTCAGTGAGTCTGCGGCAGCCTCGCGAACCGGTTGCGGATGTACCTTTAGCAGGGACGCAAGTTCCCTGCGGGCACTGGCGTATCGGCCAAGATTAGCCTCGGCCAGGCCTTCGTAATAGCGGCAGACAAACTCCAAGTCCGGGTCAAGTGCACGACATCTTTCCATGAAACGCTTGCAGGCATGGTAGTTCTTAAGTTGGTAGGAAGCAAGTCCGCTGTAAAAAAGAACTGGGCCAGGGTCGGGCATCCAGAGTTGATCCGCCAGGGTGAGCATTCTAAGGGCTTCACGATACTGACCAATCTGATACAGACAAATACCCATACCGGAGTATGCTTCCAGAAGAGAACTATCAAGGCGCAGAGCCTCTTTATAGGCTGCCAGTGCTTTTTCGTAATCGCCAAGCGCAGTATAAGTTTTGCCCAGGTAATAGTGTGTGAGAGCATGCTCGGGAAAGACCACCAGTACTTCTTTAAACCTTTCCTGCGCCTTCTGAAATGAACCTTCGGCAAGCAGTAAGACTCCGTCGTTGAAACTTTCTTCCCAGGAAGCGGGTGGTGGATGCTGAGCGCAGACCAACCCGGCGAGCCAGCAGATACCAACGGATAAAAGTATTCTGAATCGCATAATGCACTTTTCATCCTATCGCATCTTCCTTTCCCTGTCAAGATTTCGGCGGCGCAAAACGGAACTAATGCACCCCCTCTCTAATATGCGTCTGGAAAATTTAAGGAGTAAGCAGTGAGACAGCCACCTTAAACCTGAAGGCTGAATAATGTCTTGATTCCTGCCTGACCAACAAAGTAGTTCACAGGTGACTGATGTTGACGGCCACAGGGGCAGCAGCCACCACAAGGTCAATCGTTCCCTGACAGGAATGTCAGGTCAGTATAAGATGAGAGAGAGAAGACCGTCTTCGCTAACAGGTGAACTGATGAGACCGTTTTTATTCCTGCCCGATGGCGGCGTGGTATTCCTGCAGAGAACGAATGCTGATGGTGCCCTTGCGTCTGGCTTCAATGCTCAAAGCAGCCGCTTTCGCGGCCGCCACGGTGGTCACATAGGGAATTCTGTATTTGATGGCACTCTTTCGCAGGTAGGAATCGTCGTACTGGCTCAATTTTCCCTTAGGAGTGTTGATGATGAGGTCAATCTCGCCATTTTTAATCAGGTCCACAATGTGCGGCCGGTCTTCCTGAAGTTTGTTGGCTCGCTCTGTTTCAATTCCGTGCTGGGCCAGAAAGGCCTGTGTCCCGGCTGTGGCCAGAAGACGAAAACCAAGAGAAGCAAAGCATCTGGCTACTTCCACCACCGCCTGCTTGTCCCTGTCAGCCACCGTAATCAGCACTGTACCCTCCAGAGGCAGGCGCTGTCCGGCCGCTTCCTCAGCCTTGAAAAAAGCCAAACTGAAACTTTCGGCCAGTCCGAGCACTTCGCCGGTGGAGCGCATCTCCGGACCCAGGACCGGGTCGACTTCCGGAAACATGGGAAAGGGAAAAACCGATTCTTTTACCCCGAAGTGCGGAATAGACTTGTTCTTCAACCCCAGACTGGCCAGTGAGTCTCCCTGCATAAGTCTGGTGGCAATTTTAGCCATGGGGATGTTACAGACCTTGGAAACCAGGGGGACAGTTCTGGAAGCACGGGGATTGGCTTCCAGGACATAAAGTTTGTCCTGACAGATGGCATACTGCATGTTCATCAGGCCAACTACGTGGAGCGCCCTGGCAATTTTTTTGGTGTACTCTTCAATGGTCTTCAAGTGCTTTGGCGGAATGTTCACCGGCGGCAGCACGCAGGCGGAATCTCCGGAATGAATGCCGGCTTGCTCAATGTGTTCCATGATGGCCGGAATGAAAACTTCCTTTCCATCAGAGAGAGCGTCGGCCTCTGTTTCCAGGGCATCTTCCAGAAACTTGTCTATGAGGATCGGTCTTTCGGGAGTCACCCCAACCGCGGCTTCCACGTACTGACGCAGCATCTCTTCGTCGTAAATGATTTCCATGCCCCGGCCACCCAGTACGTAAGAGGGTCGCAACATCAACGGGTAGCCCAATTTTTTCGCCACTGTTAGGGCTTCCTGAAGATTACTGGCCGTCCCGGCGGCCGGCATCGGGATATTCAGTTTTTTCATCATCGTCCGGAAGCGGTCCCGGTCCTCAGCCAGGTCAATCATATCCGGGGTGGTGCCCAGGATACGCACGCCGGCTTCGTCCAATTCGCGGGCAATATTAAGAGGAGTTTGTCCGCCAAACTGGACAATGACCCCGGTTGGTTTTTCCTTCTCGTAAATGGCTAAAACGTCCTCCACGGTCAGCGGCTCAAAATATAGTTTGTCAGAAGTGTCGTAATCAGTGGAAACCGTCTCGGGGTTACAGTTGACCATGATGGTTTCAAAACCGGCTTCTCGCAGGGCAAAGGCCGCGTGGACACAGCAGTAATCAAATTCAATGCCCTGGCCAATGCGGTTGGGCCCGCCACCCAGGACCATAACTTTTTTCCTGGGGCTGGTGGGAACACTATCCGGAGCGTTGTAAGTGGAAAAGTAATAAGCGGCGTTTTCCACACCGCTGACCGGCAGGGCTTCCCATCCCTGGACCAGATTAATCCTCTGGCGCTGCTGGCGAATTTTGTCTTCCTTTTTTTTCAGCAGTTGAGCCAGATAACGGTCGCTGAATCCATCCTTTTTAGCCTGAACCAGCAGTTTGTCCGGAAGTTTCTTTCCCCGGTAGCGGAGAATTTCTTCTTCTAACTCCACCAGTTCCTTCATCTGTTGAATGAACCAGGGTTTGATGTAGGTTTTGCGATAAAGTTCCTCCACCGAGGCCCCTTTCCGGAGGGCTTCATACATGATAAATTGACGCTCGCTGGTGGGATAAGCCAGCAATTCCATAAGTTCCGGCAGGGAGCGCTGGTGGAAATCTCTGGCAAAGCCCAGGCCAAAACGGCCAATTTCTAATGACCGGATAGCCTTCTGGAAGGCTTCCTTATAGGTCTTGCCGATAGACATAACTTCACCCACGGCACGCATCTGGGTGCCTAATTTATCTTCAACATCCCGGAATTTCTCAAAAGCCCAGCGGGCGAATTTAACCACCACATAGTCGCCACTGGGCCGGTACTTCTCCAGGGTACCTTCCTTCCAGTAGGGGATTTCGTCCAGCGTGAGACCGGCTGCCAGTTTTGCCGAGACTAAGGCAATGGGAAAACCTGTGGCTTTTGAAGCCAGGGCTGAGGAGCGAGATGTGCGCGGGTTGATTTCAATGACCACCACGCGGTGCGTCACCGGGTCATGGGCAAACTGAATGTTGGTGCCACCAATGACTTCAATGGCTTCCACGATGGCATAGGAATATTCCTGAAGACGCTTTTGAAGCTCCGGGTCTATCGTTAACATGGGAGCCACACAGTAAGAATCTCCAGTGTGGACTCCCATAGCATCAACGTTTTCAATAAAGCAGACAGTAATCATCTGGTTTTTGGCATCCCGGACAACTTCCAGTTCTAACTCTTCCCAGCCTAAGACGGATTCTTCTACCAAAATCTGACCAACCATACTGGCGGCTATTCCCCGGCTGGCCACAACACGCAACTCTTCCACGTTATAGACCAGTCCACCGCCGGTACCGCCAAGGGTGTAGGCCGGCCTTATTACCACCGGGTAGCCTAATTCGGCAGCAATTCGTTCGGCTTCTTCCACGGAATAAGCCGGGGCACTTTTGGGCATGGGAATGCCCAGCCGATTCATGGTTTCCTTGAAGGCAATCCTGTCTTCTCCTCGTTTGATTGCTTCCACATTAACACCAATAACCTTGACTCCGTATCGCTCCAGCACGCCAGAAGAAGCCAGTTGTGACGACAGATTCAGGCCGGTCTGGCCGCCTAAGTTGGGTAAAAGCGCGTCCGGTCGTTCCTTTTCTATAATTTTCTCCAGGACTTCGGCGGTCAAGGGTTCAATGTAAGTCTTATCAGCCATGCCGGGGTCGGTCATGATGGTTGCAGGATTGGAGTTAACCAGAACAATCTCGTAGCCGAGCTGTCTCAAAGCCTTGCAGGCCTGCGTGCCGGAATAGTCAAATTCACAGGCCTGACCAATAACAATCGGGCCGGAACCGATAATTAGAACTTTGTGGATGTCGTTGCGTCTGGGCATAGAACTCCTTTGTGAGAAGGTGAGAAGTTGCACTCCTTACCTGGGCAGAATTATACCACGGGCTTAAGAAACCGGTAAAACCCACCGTTCTGGTCAGGCTTAACCCTTTTTTTCTGAATCCGGATACTCCAGTAAGGGAGTGTGTTCCCAGGGGAAGTAGGGGGAAACCTTAAAAGCAGCAGCAATTGTCCGGAAAAAGGCCAGGTGACCCACTGGCCCGGGATGGATTGTGTCAGCCATCCACAACCACAGATTTTGGGGATGAGCGGTGAGAAAGCGATAGGGAATCCGATGATTTTTCCAGGCCGAGTAAAGATCAACCACCGGCAACTTCAGTTCTTCAGCCAGGTCTTTAAGCGCTTTAGCGCTGGCTTCGGAATGGGCAGGCGACTCAGGAAAGGCTTCCCCGGGTCTGGCGCCTTCAGGCAGGGGTTGCCAGTAGCCGTAAACGACCGGGTTCCAGGTGATAAAAAGAATTTCGCTGCCAGCTGCCTGAATTCGTTTTATCACTTCCCGGGCCGCAGCGCGGTCAGTGGCAAAAAGATCTGCTTCCTTAGGTGGTTTGTCTTTCGCCAGACCGCCGATGGCACTTACCACCAGGTCTGGCCGGAAACGCAGGACGGAAGTCTCCAGCCGGGTCAGTTCTGAAGTGTAAGAACTGCCGCATTTACTGGAGTTAATGACGGTGATGAAGCCGTCGCCGTAAGTGTGCCAGAGGGCTTCTGACAGATACTGAACCCAGTTTTTCCGGCCAAGTGTCCAGTGACAATCCACGGAGCAGGAGTCGCCAATAACAACAATGACTGTAGGCTCTTGCTTGCCCAGTTTTTCCAGCGTTCGTTCCATTTTTCTCTCCCTGTGAAGATTTAACGGGGTTGTCTGTTCAAAGCAGACCTCAGTACAAAAAGGACATCGCTTATATCAACGACGCCGTCTCCGTTGAGGTCACCCCTTTCAAATAACCAGCGGGGATAGGGATGGGCATAGACCTTTCCGTTGACCGGAAGGCTCGCCTGGATGACCAGACGCAGGCAGCAGATGACGTCCAGGATGTTGATTGTTCCGTCTCCATTAATGTCTCCGTCCGCCAGTTCCTGCACCCAGATGGGATTGGTCAGGGCAATAACCTGCCCGGAACTGTTGAGGCCCTGCAGACGCAGGCAGATTGAGTTTTTCTCCAAGGGAACGGTTAATTCTACCGGTGAGGGTGAAAGAACTGTATCTATGATGGCAGCCGTGGAAATTCCATCAGGGTCCACCCGGAGAATGCGAACCAGTTCCAGCGTTCCGTCGCTGACCCAGGTAACGTTGAGATGAGCCACTCCGGAGCGCTCAGGGATACCAGCAGTTTCGCCCAGTTCTGACGGTCCGACTTCAAAGTTGAGAAACGGGCCACGACTCATAACCACTTTACCTGTTTTCAGCGCCTGGAGAATTTCTTCCTCCGCTGGGCCTGCCCTGACGTAGAGAAAAGGGTCACCAAGAGAATCGGGAGAATGAGCGTCGGTGTTGGCTATGCCCAGAACTTTTCTCTGCTGCATCAACAGTTCATCCCAGAGATACTCGCAGCTGCTACGGCCGTTCCAGACCTCAATGCCTGTATATCCATCCACGCTAAGGTCATCCCAGCCCAGGTCAGGACTGTCCGGATGAGCGATGTATCCAAAACCGCCCAGGGAAATCACATAGTTTATCAGGCCCTGGCAGGAATCAATCAAACTTGGCTGGAAGTGTTCCAGACCGTAGCCGAGGTAGTGGTTGGTCAGGCCAAATTCTGACCCGGCCATGACGATAATGTCGGTTGAAGCCTGCCGGCATTCTCTCACATAATTGTTCCAACTTTTCAGGAAGAAGAAGGGAGCGTGGTCAGTCAGATAAAGCCACTGTAAACCCAGGTCCTTCGCCCTGGAGGCCATGACAGCGATAGAAGAATTTCCATCGGAATAAGTGGAATGCAGGTGAGCATCTCCCACCAGCCAGCCAGAGACATGCGGCATGGCTGAACATAGAGAAACTGCAAGCAACCAGAAAACACCTGGCCAGCCGGAGAAAGACCGTGCTATTTTTTTCACCGTGGCTCACCTTCCTGAATTAATTTCTCGTTTCCCAGAAGGATAAGAAAAAAACCGCATTTTTGGTTATGCGGCTGGCTATCCGGAAACCCTGATATTATACCTTACAGTCAACAGCTACAGGAATTCTTGTTCAGGTTACAGGACACCAGTGAATCCGGCTACATTAGCAAACCAGGAACTTCCGGTGGGTCTTTTAAATCAAATAAGCAGGCAAACTACCGACATAAGAGTCCGGGTGTCAACAGGGGTAGATTTCAAAGCGGGTGGGCAGAAATCTTTCCGAAGTCAGATACTTTCCTTCAGCAAGTTCGTTATGTAGAAATTTCGAATAAAATAAGCAGTGAGGAAATTGCCAGAAACCGCCCCCTGTTATATCATACGAGTATGAGAACAATTCCCAGGTTACATGTAAACCGCGTAAGTGATTATCTGATTGCTTTTTTGCGAGATGAGTTTAAGAAGGCTGGGTTCCGGCGGGCAGTGCTGGGTCTTTCCGGCGGCGTAGATTCTTCTGTGGTGGCGGCTCTTTGCGCTGAGGCCCTTGGTCGGGCAAACACCTACGGAATTATTCTGCCCTGTCACACTGCGGCCGGAGCTGGCCTTGCCCATGCTCGCCTTATAGTTAAGACGCTGGGTATCTGTCATCTGGAATTGGACATTACCGCCCAGGTGGAGACTTATTTCAAGAATTTCCCCCAGGCAGATAGTGTGCGTCGGGGCAACAAGATTGCCCGGGAGAGAATGTCGGTTCTTTATGACCTTTCCAGCCACTTTGGAGCGCTGGTGGTGGGTACCAGTAACAAGAGTGAAAGATATCTCGGCTATGGAACAATTTACGGGGATATGGCCTGTGCTATCAACCCGGTCGGGGACCTTTATAAAACCGAGATGTATCAACTGGCGGAATACCTGAAAATTCCAGCCGAGATTGTCAGGAAAGCACCCAGTGCAGAACTCTGGCCAGGGCAAACAGATGAGGACGAATTAGGTTTTTCTTATGCCGAGATTGACCAGGTCCTTCACGCGTATGTGGATAGAAAATTAAGCCCTGAAGAAATCGTGAGGAATCTTGGTTTAAAAGAAACGCTGGTGAAACGGGTAGCGGAGCTGGTGAGAAAGAGCGAGTTTAAACGGCGGTTGCCGCTGGTGGCTAATATCCCCCAGGAAATCAAGTATGTGAAGGAACCGTGACTCCAAAACGACGCTGGCTGGCGGCCTTGAGGTTAGAGCCGCTTGACCGGCTACCCTTCTGGCCCAAACTTAATGCCAATTATCCCGGGTGGCAGCGCTCCCCTTTTTCAAAGATGGAATTGGTAAGGTTGCACCGCTGGGTGGGCAGTGACCAGCACCGGTGGTGTTCGGCCTGCGTGCGGGAGGTGCGCAAGAAAACCTCCCTGGTGCAGGAAATTAGGGGAAAACGCCAGAGATGGTTTTACCACACACCTTCAGGGACACTGACGGCAGAATGGATTTTTGATGAAGTCTCCGGGTCCTGGCACCCGCGAGAGTTCCCGGTGAAAAAGCCTGAGGACATAGAAATTCTCAACGCTTTCTTCTCGGACTGTTCCTGGGAGCCGGATAATCACCTGAAGGAGGAAGCAGAGCAGCAGGTAAGGGAAATTGGGGAAGAAGCAGTGGTCGCTACTGGTATTGGCACTTCTCCCCTGATGGACTGGCTGCAGCACCTGTCCGGCATTGAAAACGGTCATTATCTACTGGCTGATGAACCGGAAATGGTGCGGGCGCTTTTTCAGACTATGCACCGCAGTGTGCTGCGGCGAACAGAGATGGTCGTGGCTACCTCTCCGGCTGACCTCTGTTATATCACGGAAAATACCTCTACCACTCTTATTTCTCCGGCGCAGTACCAACTCTGGAACAAAGAGCATGTCCGGGCTTATGCCGCCTGTATCCGCTCAGCCGGGAAGATAGCCGTGTTGCACATGTGCGGCAAGTTAAAATCGCTTCTCCCTGACCTCAACGAGATTCCCGTCCATGGCTTTGAGGCTTTTACCTCTCCGCCAGTAGGAGATACAACCCTGCTGGATGGCCGAACTTTCTGTCCGGAGAAGTGCCTGCTCGGAGGTACCAATGCTACCTTGTGGCTGCAACCAGCCCGGAGGATTTGCCAGGAACTGGAAAAAGATTTACAGGCTTTGCCCCATCACCGGGGGCTGGTAATTACTTCAGCCGGGGTAATGCCGCCGGGCTGTTCCCCGGAGACGATCAAGCAGGTGGCTGATTTTGTTCGGTCCTTCCCGGCCAGGTTTTAATCACTCCACCGCTGCCGATCCCATTTCGTACTCGCCCTGAATACCCTTGATTACTCTGGGAACTTCCTGGCGAAAGACATTACCAAAACAGGCGTTAAGTTCTCGCGCTACCTCAGGGAAGGAGTCAATAATGTTTTCTTTTTCTGCCGGGTCTTGCTTCAGGTTGAAGAGACAGTCAGGTTCGGCCGCGCCGGTCTGAAGGTAGCTCCACTGCTCGTTTCTGATACATCTTTCCACTCTGGCATGATACCCGCAAATGATGGCTTTTCTGAAGGTGTTCGTCTCTCCGCGAATCAGTTTAGCGAAA
This sequence comes from bacterium, assembly GCA_029551285.1. Lineage (GTDB taxonomy): Bacteria > Ratteibacteria > UBA8468 > B48-G9 > DSTR01 > JAMWDF01. Next base: position 24,142 of record JAKPFT010000062.1, read on the forward strand.
CTCTGGCCACCCATCGGTATGGTATCAGTCTGGTAGCCCAGAATTTCCAGAATTGTTGGCAGCACATCGGGAAACTGGGCCAGAGCTTTAAGGCGCTGGCCCCCGTACTTTCCCTGAGGTAACCTGAGGAAAAAAGGGACCTTCAGCAATTCACTGTACATGCGGTCGGCGCTTTTCAGAAACTTGCCATGGTCGGCTAACGGATGGCCGTGGTCAGCGGTGAGAACAAGGAGTGAATCTTCGTAGTAGCCAAGTTCCTCAAGGGCACGAAGAAGCTGACCCACCCAGTAGTCCACGCAGGCCACTTCCCCGGCGTAAAGACCGCGGATAAAGCGGATTTCTTCTGGCGTGGCCCACTCAGAAGCCAGACCGCCCATCGGCAGAATTAACCTTGGCCCGCGATAGTTTTTGTCAGTGTAGACATCAAAACGGGCCGGTGGGTCCCAGGGTTCGTGTGGTTCAAAAGAATCAAACCAGAGAAAGATTTTTTTCTGGTTTCGGTGTCTGGCCTTTTTTAAGAATTCCGTGGCTTTTTCTACTAAGCGTGCGGTAAACCAGGTGTTCTCATCTAAATGGTCTGTGTTAGCCAGAAACTGGGCCACTCTTCTTTTCCAGTGTTCCGGGTAGTTTGAGTTCACGTAGTTTTCCAGTTTTCTTTCCGGCAGCGGGATACTGGCCGGGTCATATTCCTGACCGCGCACCCAGTGGTAAAGGTTAAAATGTGCGTGGTAGTTCATCCCCGGTGCCCGATAGTGGTAGGTATCGGTGATGAAAGCGGAAAGATAATCTTCCCGGCGGAGAATATCGGCGATGGTCATATCGTAAGGGGTGAGAGCGCACCAGGGACGGTAGGGCAAAGAATAGTAGCCAGTCATCAACTCATAACGGACAGGAATAGTTGGCAGTCCGCAGGGATAAACGTTGTCAAAAACGATGCTGCTGGCTGCCAGTTGGTCCAGATTGGGCGTCTGACAGGCGGCTACATCGGGAAAGGCTGGTTTCCCCTGATGGTAGAAACTTACATGGTCCTGCCTTAAACTGTCCAGCATGATGAAGATAAGATTCATTTTTCCTCCGGGTTGTTTGAAGGAGATTATACACACTTCCATTTCTTCGGCAAGCCTCCAGTTGTCTTGGCCGTAGCGATTTTGTCAGTGTGATTTGCCCTGTCCCAGGGTTTTCGTTATAATTTGGCTAAAAAAGGAGTGATTATGCCTAACTACTACGATGTGCGTCAACTTACCGATAACTTTATTGACCGCTGGGCCCACCGGGTAAGACCTGCTCTCACCTTCAAGGGTAGGACGCCGCAAGATGTTGAACTCTGGAAGGGAAAACTGGTGAGAAAGATAAGGCAGTTGCTGGGAGCCTTCCCGGAGCCTGCCGACCTTTCGCCGGAACTGCATTCGGTTGAAGAAACGGAGAAATTTACCCGGGAAAAGTGGCTAATTCAAACTGAACGTGATTGCTGGATGCCGCTGTATCTTTTGGTTCCCCGGGAAAAAAAAGGGAAACTGCCGGCGATTGTGTGCTGCCACGGCCATGGTACTTACGGCAAGGACCCCGTAGCCGGAGTTACCCATAATAATCCGGACATTGAAGCCAGCATCAGGAGGCACAACTACGATTATGGTCGGCAGATGGCGGAAGCCGGTTACGTGACCATCTGTCCTGACTGGCGCAGTTTCGGGGAACGGGTCGGTTACAATGATGACCCCTTTGGCGGTCGGGATAAGTGCAATGTTCACTTCATTCAGCATCTGATTTTAGGCCGAACTCTTCTGGGAATGAATATCTTTGACGGGATGCGCGCCGTTGACTTTCTGCTGACCAGAGATTTCGTTGACCCGACGAGAATTGGTTGTATGGGTTTATCCCAGGGCGGGACGATGGCTACCTACTTGACGCTCCTGGATGAGCGGATTGTTTGCGGTGACATTATCTGTTATGCCACCTCCACATTACATTATGCCATTCACCGGCCGAATTTTTGCGGGAGTCAACTGGTACCCTTTCTTTACCGGTACGCTGACGTTGGAGATGTCATCGCGGCCATTTGTCCTAAACCACTCTTGATAGAGTCAGGGGCCAGCGACACCTGTTTTTCCCTTGAATCAGCCAGGATTGCCCATGAAAAGGTGAAAAGGGTTTACCAGACAGCCGGAGTGCCTGAACGTCTCTGGATAGAAATTTTCCCGGGCGAGCATGCCTTCTCAGGGAGAAAGGCTTTTGAATTTTTTGACAGTTTCCTGAGGAAAAAGAATAATGGTTAAAAGGCTATACCGGAGAAAGAACTTTTGAGGAAAGGAAGAAGACTCTGGTGGCTGGCGGTAGCAGGAGTTGTTATCCTCGGGTGTTATCTGATTTTTTCCCGGATAGCCAGTAACCGGGCCCGGGAAATTGTCAGTCAGTCCCTGCCCTTCGGAAAGGGATTTTCCGTAGAAAGCCTCAGGGTTCACGCTTTTAACCTGAAAGCCAGGAAGGTAGAACTGTCCAGTCCGTCTCTCAATCTCTGCCTCAGACTGAGAGACTTTTCGGTTAGACCAGCGCTTCTGCCGGTCAGACCAGGCGGTAACTTAGCCTTTGCCTTTTCCGGACCCGGCGAAATCTCAATGAATAGTGCGAAGCAGCCCCTTAAGGTGTCCGGTGTTATCACGGGTAATGTGAAGACCGGAGAGGTGAGTATCAGTCAGACCACCGTTAGACTGGAAGACCTGGGGACAGCCGAAGTAACCGGGAATCTCACTGACTGGGGGAAAAAAAGTATTTCCCTGAAGGTAAATCTGAAAGGGCTGGCTGTTGCCAGGCTGGCCTCTTTTTTTAAGACAGAGGTGCCGGTGGAAGGGCTGGTGGATGGAGTGCTGCTGGTAACCATGGGCCCGACAGAGCAGCTTCAGAAAATGGATTTTGACCTGGTGCTCTCAGAAATCCACGCCAGGAATGACCCGGCGATGTTTCGGGGCGAGGTGAAAGGTGCGTACGACCTTAAGGCTTTTAGAGGCCAGCTACAGGGACTGGTGGAAAAACCAGGTGGCGGCCGGCTTAATTTTTCCGGTACATTAGAAGGCGATAATTTTTCCTTGCGGTTCAATTCTGAGGGACTGCAGTTGGAAGAAGTGTTGCATCTGCTCCCGGAAGAGTTGAAGAAAAAACTTAATCTCTCCACCAGTGGCGGGTCAATCCAGATGAAGGATTTTGTGGTGGCTGGCACAAAAAAAACTTTCCCTGAACGGACTACTGAAGGTAGAAGTCCCAGCCATTTCCTTTCAAAACGGACTGATAGAGAATCTGCGCTTTTCTTTTGACGAGGAAAGAGCCCCCGAGATTTTGTTCTCATGTGAGAAGGCAGTAATTTCTAATTTGCGGCTCAGTGAACTCTCTGGCCAGTTACACCGGCTTAGTGGAGAATATCAGGGGAAATTCAATTGCTATTTTTATCAGTCCAGAGGTATCTTTGACCTTTTCTTCAACGGTGACTTGCTCCGTCCGGAGATTTCCTTTGAAGGTCTTTTCCCCGAAATAAACCTGAAACAACTATGCCATGACCTTAACGACCAGGTCATTGTTTCCGGTATTGTTAAGACCGCGTTGCAGGGAAAGTTATCGCCGGGCCAGCACCATCTGGTGGTAACTTTTGAGAGTCTCCCCAGGTTCGGGGTGAAACAAACTCTTAATTTTGGTGCGGTGAAAGCTCTGGCGGCCCTGGGCGGTGGTGGGTCAGTCCGGGCGATTACAGGGGCTGATTTTCATTACAGCAAGATGGCTGGCAGTCTGAGCCTGATTAACGGTTACCTGACTCTTGAAGGATTGGCCGGCCGTCATGGTCAGTATCAGTATCTTCTCCGGAGCCGTCCCCTGGGCCAGGGAATAAATGTTTTTGTGGACCCGGGGATGAATACCATCAGACTGGAGTATTTCCTGGGAAGGCTTCAGGACGCCATCAGCCGTCAGGGCAAGGTTGACCTGAAATGAGACCGGGGAAAGAGGTAACGGTTGAGCATCTCCATGTTGCGCTGGGTGGCGCCACGATTGGCGACCACGACGGAAAAAGCCTTCTCGCCCATTTCCTTCAAGCGTTGTTCACTCTGCAGAAGAGAGACTGTCTGCTGAAGAAGTTCCTGGTAACTGTTGACTTCAATACCGCCACCGGCTGATTTTATCCTGAGCCATTCTTCAAAAAAGTGCCAGTTGAATTTTCCGAAGATAACTGGTTTGCGGAAAGCAGCGGGTTCTATTGGATTTTGCCCGCCCCAGGGCACCAGGCTTCCGCCGACGAAAGCCAACTGGCAGATGCTATAGAAATTGTTAAGTTCCCCGTAGGTATCCAGGACCCAGATGGGTTTTTCTTTCCCTTCGGGCAGTTTGCTCCGGCAAGTGTAAGGAAGGCTGGCTTCCTGAAGATAACTTATGATACCCGTGCGGTCTAAAAATCTGGGCACAATAACCGTTAACAATCCGGGTACTAACTCCAGAAGTTTTCTGGCCACTCCCACTATTTCCTTTTCTTCGCCGGGGTGGAGAGAACCAAAAACGACTATCCGGCGGTTTTCGGGGAGATTGTATTTTCTGCGGACCTCCCCGGGATTGATTTTCAGACTGAGAGCGTAAGCCTGGTCAAACTTAATACTGCCGACAACTTTAACGACCTCTTTTCTGGCACCGAGAAAAATCAGTCTTTTCGCCTCTTCTTCGGTTCGCATGGCCACTTCCTTTACCAGAGGCAAGACCCGGCGCAGAAACACTCGGAAACGGCGATACCACCGAAAAGAACGCGGAGAGAGACGGCCGTTGACCACCACCACCGGGATCCCCTTTCTGGAGCAGATTCTGATAAGATTGGGCCAGATTTCAGTTTCCACCAGGACCACCAGTTTCGGTTTTATCAACCGCAGGGTTGCAGAAACAATGGGAGAGAAGTCCAGGGGGAAAAAAAGACAGGGAATCTCCGGGAAATTCTTTGCCGCCAGGGTGCGGCCACTTTTGGTGGTCACGGTCAAAATCAGGGTTTGACCCGGGTAGCGTTCCTGAAGTATCTTAACTAAGGGGCCAATAGAGAGCAGTTCGCCCACAGAAACTGTCTGGAACCAGATACTTCCGGGCCGAACTCTTTTTCTAATCTGGCGGCTGAAGAAGCCAAACCGTTCGCGCCAGTCGCCCAGAAACTGTTCTTCCGGACGGATGCGGCGCCACAGCCAGGGAAAGCAGAAAAGCAGGTAAAGAAAGAAAACCAGGTCATAGATTAGAAAAAAAATCATGCCAGTATGATACCGTTTTCGCAGGAAGAAGGAAAGCAGGCCGGCTAACACAACAGGAGGAAAAACAATGGCCAGGATAATTATCGGGATGCAGATGTACACGTTGCGGGATTTCTGTCGGACGGAGGAAGATATTGCCAGGACGCTGGACAGGGTTAAAGATATTGGCTACAGGGTAATTCAGGCCTCGGGCATGGCCAGGATTGAAGCCAGCAGGTTGAAAGAATTGCTTGAGCAACGCAGCCTCTCGGTTTGCTCCACCCACACGGGCTATTCAGATATTGTCAACGAAACAGACAGAGTTATTGCCGAACATCGGCTTTTGGGGTGCGAGGCAATTATGTGTCCAGGGCTTCCGGGAGAGTTACACAATGCTGAAGGGTATCAAAAGGTGGCGAGAGATTTTGCCCGGGTCTTGCCCAAAGTGAAAGACGCTGGTTTGCGACTGGGGTACCATAACCACGCCATTGAGCTGGAGCGGTACCAGGGAAAAACAGGGCTGGAAATTCTTCTGGAAAACTGCCCGGGGCTGGAAGCGGAGATAGATACCTACTGGATACAACATGGCGGTGGTGACCCGGCGGCCTGGATTGAGAAATACGCAGGTCGAGTCAGCGAAGTCCACGTGAAGGATATGGGGATTATTAAGAATAAACAGGTGATGCCACCCATTGGTACTGGTAACCTTAACTGGTCCAGAATTATTCAGGCCTGTCAGAAGGCCGGGGTACATTTCTGTCTGGTGGAGATGGACACGCCAACCGTGGAACCATTTGAAGCCATCAGAATTAGCCTGGAAAATTTGAAGTCGTGGGGGCTGGTGACACAGTGAGTGATAGTGTCAAAAAAGGAACAAAAGAGGAATGAAAAGAAAGGGAACAAACTGGCTCACTCAGAATGCTCCGGCACAGACAAGGACTACGCCGAAATCGGTCGCTCGGCGAACTCGCTCGCCCGGTGGCGAGCTCAGACACCGCCGAGTAAGGTATTGCGTCCCGGATGGAATTGCCCGGTCCGCTTACCGAACGCGTGCGCTTTTCGTCTTGTCTTGTAACTGTGCCTGCGCCATTCGTTCGCCAGTTATTCCCTTCCTTTTTTGACGGTAGGCGGAGAAAGGGCAGGGAGATAAAGAATTTCAAAACTATTGACAGAATTGGAAAAGACTAAAAAACAACTTGAAGTCTTTGAGAGAGATGGAATAAGAAGGCGAAAGATGGTCAGCTGTAACAGCGCCAGCATGACGATAGTTTGACCTGGTTATTGCTCGGGTATAGTATAAAAGGAAACATGAGGAGGTAGCATGAACCGTGGTTGGCTGATCGTGTTTGTCAGTGTTTTCCTTTTCTGCAGTATCGTGGGTTCTGCTGAAAAGAAGGAAAAGGACGATTTGAAGAAACCGGAGGCCAGGTTGAGCTATGTTCTGGGGCAGGATGTTGGTTCTTCTCTGAAAAATCTTAATGCGAAGGTTGACTGGGAATGGTTTCTCAGGGGGGTGAAGGATGCCTTTGAGGGTAAGGAATCGTTGGTTGGGGCTGCGGAAGCCAGCCAGATGAAGCAGGAGCTGTTCAAAAAAATGCAGGAGGCCTCAGTCCGGGCCAGAGCCGCTGAGGGAGAAAAAAACAGAACGGAAGGGTTGAAGTTCTTAGAAGAGAATGCTAAGAAGCCAGGTGTTATCACCACACCATCAGGTTTGCAGTACCAGGTACTTAAAGAAGGAAGCGGGCCCAGTCCGCTACTGACTGACCGGGTGAAGGTTAACTACAGGGGAACGTTACTGAATGGAACAGAATTTGATAGCTCCTACCGTCGGGGTCAACCAGCAGTTTTTCCGCTATCCGGAGTAATAAAGGGGTGGCAGGAAGGTCTGCTGCTGATGAAGACTGGCAGTGTCTATCGGTTTTTCATCCCTCCGCAACTGGCTTATGGAGAGAAGGGCGCCGGGCAAGTTATTGGGCCGAACGCGGTTCTCATTTTTGAGGTTGAACTTCTGGAAATCGTCAAATAAGAGAGGTAGTGTTCCTCCATCTTTTGCGGTTCACTGGAGAAGGGAATTGATTTCCCGGAAGTAGCCTGCGTAGAAGGAAACAACTACAAATCCCACATAAGCCGCCACCAGTAGATAGACAACCACTGGCAGGACAGTTACCATTCTTTCCACAAGCGTGTTCACTTCCTGCTGGGTGGTAGTCACCAGATGGCCGAGCGTTTCCTCAAGACGGCCACTCAATTCTCCGGTTTTAATAAGCTCCCTAACTTCCGGGCTAAGGTAGCGATTGGTCAGTAGACTTTCAGTGAGCGATTTTCCCTGACGCATGGGAAACTGGCTCTGAAGAAGCGAGGTTTCAATCGCCTTATTTCCGGTTGCCCTGGCTGCCAGGTCCAGGGCCTCAAGGATACTGACACCGGCTGAGTACAAACATAGCCAGGCCTGGTAGAAACGCAACAATGCCAGCGAGCACAGCAGCTTTCCAAGAACTGGTGCGTGCAGGACGGCTTCATCAGTAAAACCTCTCAGGGGTGCGATTTTATTTGCGGGAATAAGGCGGATGATAATGATGGGACTGTAAAACAGAACAAAGAAGGGAATAATAGCTGAAAAGAAGGCCATTGGTCCTCTTAGGATGAGCAGAGGAACCGCCGGGATGATGATGGCGGCGTGAAGGAGAATGACGGGATAAAGAAGACCCGTCAGCATTCTGGTGCGAAGTCCGGTGAGGAATTCAAAATAAGTGGCCAGATTTTTGAGGGCTTCCGGAAGATGGCCTGACCTTTCTCCGACTCTGATGGTGGAAATTTCCAGTGGTTCCAGGAGTCCGGTAAAGACCTTCTCCATGGCTGTAGAGAAAGACCCGCCGGCGGCTACCTGCTGGTGCACTTGCCAAAAGGCATTCTTAAGCGGGGCGGGCAGACTTCCTGAAGCAAGGTTATCAAGAGCCACCAGCAGTGGTAATCCTGATTCCAGCATTACCGAAAGCTGCCGGTAGAAAACCGATTTTTCCCTCTGATTCATCACCGGTCAGGCGAAGTGTTATTTTCTAAATTACAGCGCTTAACTTGAGTGAGTCTCTTTCTTGTCAAAGGAAGACAACTGCCTCAGAATATCTTCGACCGGCGGCTCTTTCTCCGGATGGATTTCTTCTCTCGGAACGGTCTGTGTTTCTACTATACCGCAGAGAACATATTGGCCTTCAGGCTGACTGGCCATGAACTGCTGGGCTTCTCTCCGGCTGGAAAAAATTTGCTCGTGACGCTGCAGGGCATCTATCTTGGCCAGTTCCTCTAAAGGGTCCGTTCGCAGGGTAGCAAATTCGTGACAGGTCCAGCCAGGATTTTTCCTGAGAATAACCCTTTCAATAACTTGCTCGCCGGTGGTAACGCCGGTAAGCATGGCTTCTTCAGGAGAAAGACACAGGTAGAATTTATTTCTGACCCGGTAGCGGACAATATCTTCCATGCTTTTACACCTGCCGTTGACGCCAGCAACGGTCTGCGGTAAAAAGTGGTTGATGGATATAAAAGATTATAGCGCAATCACACCGGAGGTCAAACAGCTTTTTGAAAGAGGTTGTCAGGCGTTAGCTAAAAAGAACTATGATGCGGCGATCCACTTCTTTAGTCTGGCACTTCGCAGCTTTCCGCAAAGTGCCAGTATCCTTTTTAACCGGGGTCTGGCTTTCTATCATAAAGGCAACTTCCCAGCAGCCATCCAGGATTACACTGAATCTCTCCAGCTAAAACCAACTTCAGCCAAAATCTACAATAACCGGGGACTGTGTTATCAGTCTCTGAAAAATCACCAGAAGGCCGTAGCTGATTTCAGCAAAGCAATTGAACTTAACCCTGATTTTGCCGGGGCCTACTATAACCGGGCTTCGGCTTATTTTTCCCTGAACGATTTTGAGAGAGCCTGGCAGGACCTTCAGAAAGCCAGGGCGCTGGGCTATCCGGTGAACCAGGCTTTCTGGGATTCGGTCCTCAAAAGCAGATTTCAGGGGCAACTGGATTTTCTCGTCGGGAGAGTGCGCTCCTTTCAACTGAAAGAGGGCTACCTGCCCAGGTCTTTGCAGGAACTGGTTTTGAAAGGGTATCTTTCCTGCTTGCCCGAACTTCCCATCAATCTGAAGTTTGTTTATCAGCCGGAGAGCGGCAAAGTATCCATCAGGGTGGAATAAGGTGCGAGGTGGTGGCAAGTGAAGGCAGGAATCGCACTTACTCAATTTAAGTTGTTTTCATCTTCTTATGGAAAGGGTTTGGTCTAAAATTGACAGTCGGTCAAAAAAGTTGTAGTTTACTAAGGTAGCCGGAGTGGTGAAATGGCAGACGCGCCGGACTCAAAATCCGGTGAGGGCAACCTCGTGAGGGTTCGACTCCCTCCTCCGGCAGGAGAAGATCGGTGCTGCTGGTATTAGAGAAGTACCAGCCAACAGGAAAAGGGGGAGCGATGATCAAAGCCGATTTTGTAGAAAAAGTAGCGGAACGCACTGGCCTGACCAGGATACTGGTTAAGAGTACCATTGAAAGTTTCCTTGACTGTCTGCGGGAAGCCCTTGAGCAGGGACAAAGGATTGAGTTCAGGAATTTTGGAGTCTTCCAGGTGAAGGTGCGGCCGCCCAAGGTGGCGCGAAATCCTAAAACCGGGGAAAGGGTTGATGTCCCGCAGAGAAAAAAGGTCACCTTTAAGCCTTCCAGAGCCCTTAAATTATATTAGCTAATAGAAGGTCAACTTGCCACTGCATGACCGCAAAGAAGTAATGTTTTGTGCTTCTTCCTCGGGCTCACGGTATGTACTTATCTCTGGGGAAGGGGCGGCCCGGGTTGTACTGGAGATGTTGGTTGCTGGGGTGGCCGGTAGATGTAAAGGAAATAATTTAGTTTATTGAAACTTGCCTCGCCTTTGTCTCTTTGATACTGGGCCACCACGGCATAGGAGTAAACTCCCAGTCCAACCAGCAACACCGCCAGAATGTAACCGACAATAGCTTTTTTCTTGTTGACCTCGTCAATCATCAAACCCAGCATGAACACCATAAAACCTAATCCGATTACTGCCAGGGCCTGAATATATCCGAGCTCAAAATCCATCAATTCCTCCTCGGTTGTTTGACGCACCCTTCCTCAAGACGCAATAAGTTTAACAGGTCCTGAGACGGCCGTCAAAAGTAGTGCTCCATTTGTCAATTATTCACCAAGGGCAAACCTCACAAACCGTCTGACCCTGATATTCTCTCCAAGTTTGGCTACCTTCTGGCTGAGATAATCCTTTACCCTGAGGCTCTCATCGCGGATGAACTTCTGTTCCAGTAAGACATGTTGCTGATAAAAATCTTCAAGTTTTCCGTTAAGTATTTTTTCAGCAACTTCAGCAGGTTTATCCACGCAGAATTGCTGCTGAATCAATCTTTTTTGTTCCTCTACCACCTTCTCAGGAACAGATTCCCGATCAACCCAGGCAGGATTGGTGGCCGTCACCTGCAAACAGAGATTCTTGACCAGGTCCTGAAAGTCATCGGTTCTGGCAACAAAATCACTCTCACAATTGACTTCCACCAGAACGCCGATGCGGCCGTTGGTGTGGATATAGGCGCCGACTCTACCCTCGTGCGTCTCGCGGCTGGACTTGTCTTTAACCATTTGTAGTCCGAGGACCTTTAGCCGTTCTAACGCCTTTTGATGGTCTCCTCCTGTTTCCTCAAGGGCTTTCTTACACTCCATCACGCTTAAACCCGTCTCTTTCCTCAGGGCTTTCACCTGTTCCGCAGAAATTTTCATTTGGTTTCTCCTGAAATTTTCTAACCGGTATCCCCGGACTCTGAAGCAGGAACATCCGCTCCCTGAACCATCTCGCGTATTTCCCGGCTTACCTGGGCTTCGAGTTGGACCTCATTAATCGCCTCGGCCAGCTTGCTCAGAACTAGACGGATTGATTTCAGGCCATCATCGTTAGCCGGAATGGGATAGTGAGCCAGCTCTGGATTACCGTTGGTATCGACGATGCCTACAATGGGAATGTTAACCTTTCTGGCTTCTTTCACAGCATTAATCTCTCGTCTAAGGTCAACAATAATTATGGCGCCGGGATAACCGGTCATTTCTCTGATACCCCCGAATTTTCTTATCAGGTCCTCTTTCTCCTTTAGAATAAGGCTGGCTTCTTTCTTGGTGTAATAGCTCAGACGGCCTGATGTCTCCAGGGCTTCAATTTCATCAAGTCTCTGGATTCGTCGTCGAATCGCCTCAAAATTTGTCAGTGTCCCGCCAATCCAGCGGTAGCTGACATAAGGCATTCCGCATTTTTCTGCCATCTCGTTAACGGCACTCTGAGCCTGTTTCTTTGTTCCGACAAAGAGAACTTTCTTACCCCCGAGGATGACACTCTTGAGAAAAGCCGCGGCTTCCTTTATTTTTTCTGCTGTTCTTTCAATATCAATAATGTAGATGCCCTGTCTGCGACCATAAAGAAAAGGTCTTATTCTCGGATCAAACTGCCGTGACGGATGCCCGAAATAGACACCACTCTCCAGTAGTTCCTTGACTGTAATCTCCATTTTTTCGTTTCCCTTTCCGGCGCTGTCTGGTATAAATTTTAACCTGGAAATTATCCGGGGTCAACCAGCGCATACTATCAATTATACACCAACCAGGCTCGCTGTCAAAATCTCAGGTGTGTGTTTCTCAAGGCAATCAGGATTAACACCGCAACAAGCACAATCCAGTTGAGATGTTCCCTGTTGAGCCGGACATGCTCCCAGGAGAAGTCTTTCCAGGAAGTAGGAGCAGGCCCGGGAAGGAACACCGGTGTCACCTTCTTATAGGCCTCATACTCTTGGCCAAACTTCTTGGTAAGAAATTTCTCTTCAACGATTATCGCCGGAATGTAAAAGACCGGGAAAAGCAATAATCCCAGAAGCAGCAGGACCCAGTTACCGGAAGCGGAAGATAGACCAAGGGTAACCAGGAAACTTCCGAAATAAAGAGGATGACGACACCAGCGATATGGGCCAGTTCGGGCAACTTCCTGGTTTTTCTTTATGACTCCAGCAGAACTGGTGCGCAACACTTCCCCCAGCAGGGTGAGAAAAACTCCTGGCCAGAAAAGTATTCCCGGCGTTCTGGCAAAGGCAGCCACCAGGAGTATGAATACCCATCCCGCCGTGGCCCGGCGCCGGGCTAATCTTCTAAGGAAACCAGTTCCATCTGTCCCCATGCCATCATCTTCCTGCCGGCAATGCACACAGCTGCCTCCACAAAGGGCAAGCGGCTCAATTCCGTTTCTATCTGTGACCAGTCACCACTGGCCAGGACAAGATTTCCCAGACGGGTAGCAGCAGCATCTGCCAGCGTGGCTGACCGGCACACTACTGTTACGGCATCAGCCTGACCATAACTCCAGGAGTGGCCGACCGTACCGCTTGAGGTAGCAATACCCCGGCTGAAATCAGATCCTGGAAGCTTAATCCCAATTTTGAGTGAAAAGGGGGAGTTGCCCGCATAGATACCGATGACTGCAGGATTTAAGCAGTGCAAAAAAATATCTCCCCCATTTTCCACGATAACCTGAGACGATTCTTGAAGAAGGGAGTGGCCTACCGCCTCTGCCAGGGCCCCGGCCACGGCAGCCATAGGGCCTGTGTTGGTGAGCCAGGCCGCCTCGGCCATAGTTTGAACGATGGGCGGCGCTTTCTCCACTTCCAGGGGCGTAAAGGAATAGTAAAATTCCGGGTGAGCCTCAATATATTGTTTTAGTTGCTCCCGGTGATGCCACAGGACTGCCCTGGCTTTCTCCCGTAAATCTTTTTCTGCCAGAATCATCAGATTGCTTTCTTCAATGATTATTTGAAAGGAAAGCATACCGGCCGGGTGAACGATCGTACGGTAAAAAGGTTTCTTATCTTTCATTTGATTAACCATGGCAGGAAAAGAGCCTTTGGTTTTCGGGATACTTTGACAGACTGTCGCTGGGTGCGAACCGTGACCTCAGCCAGTGGCACCGGACAGTAAGAAGCCACGATGTCCCAGACTGTCCCCACTGGATTTCCCTGCAGCAACCCCATAAAGCCAGGGGCTTCATCAACAGAGACGAGGGTATCGCCGGGTTGTTTCAACTGTTTCAATCTTTCTCGTTCACCTTCATCTCTGGGTAAGATAAGTTTACTCTCTCTGGTGAGACGAAAATGCCGACCCACCTGAAGGAGGAGGCAGTCAGCATTGGTGAATTCGGCCTTATGCTCCATGAGGTCACTTAGCCGCCGGCAAAAACCAGGCACTGTAAGCAGACAGCCCCCAGCCGGGCTGGCAAAATCCTCCACCTGTTTTTCTTCGGCAAGAGCGAACTGAACTTTTCTTTGTTTTCCCTGAATGGCTAAAAGACGGTTTCTGTCCACCCATCCAGCAATTTCGGGACGGGTGGGAGGCAGCAAGAGGGCTGAGAGCGGCCGAAGAATATAACCTTCTAAGTGACTGGCTCGGTCAATCAAAGCCAGCGTCTGTCGGGACTGGGAAAATGGTCGCTGCCCCAGCACTTCTCCGGTAAAGATAAAAGAAGCCTTCTCCTTAATCATAAGTTTTTTAGCCTCCTGCACCATGAAAAGATGACAATCAATGCAGGGATTAAGATTTTGACCGTATCCATAAGATGGGTTTTTGACAATCTGGAGATAGTCTTTGCCGGTTTCCAGAAGGCACAGTTGTATACCAAGTTTAGCCGCCATCCTGGTGACCCGGCGCGTTAATTTTTCTCCAAAATGAGGACTGAAGGGAGTTACCAGATGTAGCGCGATTACCTGAATGTTCTGTTCCAGAAGGAGTTTAACCGCCAGGGCACTATCCAGGCCTCCAGAAATCAGTCCAATGGCTTTAAAGGTTTTCATAGAAAATAATTTTATCAGATTGGAGCCGCTTAATCTACTTTTCTCCGACAGGTATGGCTCTAAAAAGGCTAAGAAGGTCGCCCTGTTCGTGGTATAATTCAGGTGTGGTAGTGAAAATACTCATCGCAACCGGGCCGACCGGCGGCCACTTTTTCCCCGGGCTGGCCCTGGCGGAGCGCATCCGGAAAATGACTGACTGGTCAGTGGTGATGGTGGTCCCACCGAGGCCAGCCCTGCGGGCCTGGCTGGTCAGAAAAGAAATTTCCAGTATTGAGTTACCCGACGTGCCCTTCAAATTGAGGGAGTTCTGGAGGCTGCCGGGACGATGGTTAAACATCTTCAGAAGGGCAGGGCAAATTATCACACGGGAAAAACCATCTCTGGTGGTCGGCACAGGTAGCTATGCCTCTTTAGCGGTGGTTCTGGCAGCGTGGATGAATGGCTGCCGGGTTGTGGTCCATGAACAAAATATTGTCGCGGGCAAGACGACACGACTGCTATCTTTGCTGGCCGACAGGGTCGCTGTTACTTTTCCGGAGACGAGAGGCTTGTCCCGGCTGCGCTGTGAGGTAACGGGGTTGCCTCTCCTGGAAGATTTTTCTTATCGTCTGGAACGGAACAAGGCACTGGAATCTCTTGGTTTAGATGCCGGGAAGGTAACTCTCCTGGTCATGGGAGGCAGTCAGGCGTCGCGCGCCCTTAACCGGTTGGTCCTGACTAATCTTAAACTTTTCCGGAAGGAAAACCTTCAGTGTCTTCATCTGGCCGGCCCGGAAAGGGAAGAGGTCGGAGAGGCTTACCGGAGGGCTGGTGTTCGGGCAAGGGTTTTTGATTTCTCCTGCGAGATGGGTTTACTCTATAGTGCCAGTGATGTCGCTGTGGCTCGTGCTGGAGCCGGCACTCTGGTGGAACTGGTAAACCGGCAGTTACCGGCAATCCTTGTTCCCTATCCTTATGCCGGGGGACACCAGAGGGAAAATGCCAGATGGCTTCTAAAAAAAGGGGGGTGTCTGCTCCTGGAGCAGGGAGCGAGAATGAGGGAAGAATTTCCCTCCCTACTTCAGCAACTACTGAAAGAGCGTGACTTGATGCGGGCCAGACTATCCCGGCTCCATCTAACTGACGACCGGGAATGTTTTCTCAGTTTGATAAAGGGTCTGGTCGCGAGCAAAAAAAGGAAAGATACGCGGTTTAGCCATAGTCACTAAGGAACCCCAACCAATGCAGAAAAGTATATTGAAACAGGCAAAAAAAATTCATCTCGTAGGCATTGGCGGCAGCGGGATGAGCGGTCTGGCAATGCTCTTATTCCGGCAGGGGAAAACTGTTACCGGTTCAGACCTGGAAGAGACGCCGCTGCTGGCCAGGCTTCGCCAGCAGGGTATTACTGTCAAAGTCGGGCATCGTCCCGAAAATATCAGTCCGGAACTGGATTTAGTGGTTTGTTCCCATGCTGTCAGGCCGGATAATCCTGAGTTTCAGAGAGCCGTCACCTTAAGAATCCCTGTTGTTTCTTATCCGGAAGCCCTGGGATTACTTATGCAGGAGAAACGGGGGATAGCGATTGCGGGGACGCACGGTAAGACCACTTCTTCAGCGCTGGTGGTCACCATTCTTAAAAGTGGCGGGCTGTCGCCTTCTTTCGTTATCGGCGGAGAAATTTGCGGTCTGGGTAACTCCGAAGTTGGTTCTGGAGAATACCTGATTGTGGAGGCCTGTGAATATCGTCGTTCTTTTCTTGCCTATTATCCAGAAATCGCCGTCATCACCAGCGTGGAAGAGGACCATCTGGATTATTACCGGGACCTGTCGGAAATTCAGGAAGCCTTTGGCTGCTTTGCCGCGCGGGTGCGGCCGGAAGGAGCCTTGATCGTTTGTGCTGAGGACAAGCGGGCACTGCATTGTGCAGGCGCTGCTGTCGCCAGGGTTATCACTTACGGTTTCAATGGAGCTGACTGGCAGGCTGGCAGCGTCACCGAAAGTGCGGGGGGCATTTCCTTTGAGTGTTTCTTCAGGTGTGAGTTTTTTGGCAGCTTTAGCTTACCTCTGCTTGGCCGTCATAATGTCCTGAACGCTCTGGGGGCCATCGCCGTGGGAAAAGAGTTGGGGCTAACGGCAGAGACTTTGAGCCGGGCTCTGGCGTCTTTTCCGGGTGTTCATCGGCGCCTGGAGAAGATTGCAGAGGTTGGCGAGGTCATCATTATGGATGATTACGGGCACCACCCCACGGAGATAAGAGCGACCCTTCTGGCTCTGCGCGGTCGGTATCCGCAACGGAGAGTAATTGTAATTTTTCAGCCCCACCAGTACAGCCGCACCCGTTTTCTTCTTGAAGATTTTGCGGCCTCGTTTAACCTGGCTGATAAGGTAATTGTGCCTGATATCTATTTTGTCCGTGATTCGGAAAGAGAGAAACAGCTGGTTAACGCGGGGATGCTGGCGGAAAAGATCAGGGGACACGGTCGCCAGGCGCTTTATCTGCCCACAGCGACTGAAATTATTGCCTACCTCAAAGAGATTGTTAAACCGGGTGATCTTGTGATTACCATCGGCGCAGGTCCCATTAACCGGGTGGGATGGCAGTTCGCTCAGGAACTTCAGAAAAAGGTCTTAGCCTCACCATCGCTGCCAGAAGATTTGCCAGCGGAAAGTAAACTGACATGAAAAGACTTATCCTGAAAACAGAGGAAATTTACAAACGGGAAAGGGCCGCGGTGGAGATGTATGGTTTGCCGCTAATTGTCTTGATGGAAAATGCAGGACACCAGGCTGCAAGTGTGGTCAGCCGCTGGCTGAAGAAAAACAGAAAAGAGAGGGTCCTGGTTGTTTGCGGCCGGGGTAATAACGGCGGCGACGGGATGGTCACGGCCAGATATTTGATCAATGCCGGTTTTGACGTCCGGACCATACTGGCGGGAGAAGAGAAAAAGATCTCGGCGCTGGCCTTTACAAATTATCAGATATTGTGTAAGATGAAGGCGACCATTATTCAACAACCAGGAACGAATCTGGACTGGCGCGAATTCCAGAAGGTGGAGGTGGTGGTTGACGCGCTGCTAGGGATAGGATTACACGGGCGGGTGAGAGAGCCTGAGCTAACTATTATCAAGCAGATTAATGCGTTGAAAAAGGCCGTTTTCAGTCTGGATGTTCCCTCTGGCCTGGACGCCGATAGCGGCGTTGTTCTGGGAGAGGCGGTGCACGCGACCACCACCATCTGTTTTGGCTTTTTGAAACCGGGTTTATTCACCGGCGCGGGACCGCAGTACAGCGGTAAGGTTAAACTGGTGGACATCGGATTTCCCTGGCCTCTTTATCAGCCTGATTGGGAAGCGGAAACGGCAGACCGGAGAGGATTTAAATAATGAGCTGTCTGACAGCGAAATGGCGATTGACAGAGCTCATCGTGACCACTTGCCTGACGCTGGTGACAGGTGGCCAGGTTAGTCTTTCCGCCGGGGTAACTGACCTGCAGGTACAGGGACTGAAATATGCGCCTGTCAGCCAGAAGTTAAGTATCCTGCAACGGCTCCTTGAGGAAAAGAACAAGGTTTATTTGCCGGAGATAGCCGCCTTACTGGACGACCAGGTTAAAGAAGTTCGCAGCCAGGCTGCTTTCTGCCTGGTGGAGTTTGGCGATAGCACCTGTCTGCCCGCTTTCCGCAGGGGATTGAACGACACCTGGTGGAAGGTGCGTCTTTACTGTGCCCAGGGGCTGGTGAAACATGGTGACGGTAGCATTGTTCCCGAACTGTTGAGGTGTCTGGACGATAGTTACTGGCAGGTTCGCTACTACGGAGCCGCTGGTCTGGGAAAGTTTGCTGACGAGGAAGTTCTGGAAGGACTGCTCAGTCACCTCAGGGATAATAACCCGCAGGTGGTTGAAGAGTTACTCTGGGCATTACACCGTCTCTTCTGGCGAGATGCGGCCCGCTCCCGATTCAAGAAGTTACCGGAAGAAAAAATCAGGCCTTTCACCGATCTAATCACGAACAAGGTTACGGCTATCCGCATCCGGTGTCTCTGGGCTATGGAAGCCTCTCAGGACGAAAGGGTCGTGCCTTTTCTGGTGAAGGCTCTGGACGATGCAGAAGCCGAGGTGCAACTTCGCTCTCTCTGGGCTCTGGAAAGACTCCGGGCAACCCAGGCCAGGTTTTCTATAGAAAGTCTCTTAGAAAATCCTTCCGTCAAGTTGAGGCTGGAGTCCATTAAAACACTGGTTCGTCTTCACTCCACGGACACCGTTGACGGGTTGCTTCGCCGTTTAAGAGATCCGGATGAAAATGTTCGCATCTACAGTCTATGGGCCCTGGAGAGAATCAGGGAGCCGGCCAGTTACCCGGAGATTGGACAGTGTCTGGCTGATTCTTCCCGGCGGGTGAGGGAGTATGCCGCTTCAGTTATCCAGTCGCTGAAAGATGCCCAGTTTCTGCCGGTTCTTCAAAACCTGGTAAGGGATGAGAAAATACCGGAAGAGACCAGAGTTGTGAGCCTGCAACTAATCGGGGCACTGGGCAATCCGTCGGTGAAGGATTTCTTAATGGAGGAGGTTAAGAGTGAAAACGCTCCCCTGAGGGCCGAAGCCTTCCGGGCCTGGTTCGGGATAGACCGGTTTGACCGGATGTTACTTAAAGCCCTGTGTTTCGCTGAGAAGAATGATACTTCGGCCCTGGTGAGGAAGACAGCCTCGCAACTGTTGAAAGATTTAAAGACCGTGTTAACCCGGAACTTAAACAGCGGTGACCGCACTCAGAGGCAGCAGGCTCTTGAAGTGGCTGAGGAGATTATAGACGCGGCAGAAATGGGTGCGGTACTTAGAGAGATGGGAAAAAGTGAATATCCTGAGGTGAGGGAAGCCATGGCCCGGCTGGCAGCAATCAGACCCGGTCCGGGGACAACCAGATTGCTTACCGAGATGATGGGTGAACCCAATATTGTCGTAAGAAGATCGGCTGCCCTGGCGCTGGCGGAACTGAGAGACCGCGCGGCGGTGGGCGTTTTGAAGAGGAATCTCTCCTCGGAGGACCAGGAACTGAGATTAAACTGTGCCTGGGCTCTGGCCCGTCTGGGAGAAAAGGATGGGGCAACCATCGCCCTGACCGGCCTTCAAAACCCTGATGTTCTTTTCCAGAAGCGGGCGGTGGAGACACTGGGTTATCTTGGTGACAGTGGAGCGATAGGACCATTATTGAAGGTGATGACGGATTCAGAACTGGAGGTCAAGGCCGCTGCCGGATGGGCTCTGGCCCGTCTGGGAGAACCTAAGGGAATAGAAATGCTGGTTCGTCTTTCCGAACAATCAGTGGAACCGGTCCGGACCCAGGCTAATAAATATTTGAGCGATTCTGCACTGCCGTGGCGCTGTCGCCACCTGATTCCTCTTGTCCGCAGCCAGCTGGTCAGGGAAAAGTTGGGTATGAAGGAGGCAACTTACCGACGGATCAAGGTATTACCTGTCTCCGGAAGTGTCGTCATTGATGGAAAGGATTCGGAACGTTTCTGGAAGACAATTCCGCCTGAAAATACTTTTATCCTTTCCGGGCCGGAACTTGTTCCGGCCGATGTCCAGAGCTGGATTAGCTTTGCTTACGATGACAAAAATCTTTATTTCCTCTGTGTGTGCGAAGACCCACAGGCTGACCATCTCACCAGATTCAGTCGTGACTTTGTTTCCATTGCTTTGCAGCGTGAAAGCGAAAAGGATCGCTGGTATCAGTTTGTGCTTCACCCTTTCAATGATATTCATTATGCCTACATCTGGAAATTTTATCAGGATGATGAAAAGGAAAGATCCTGGACTTCTTCCTGGGAGACGGCGACGACAATCCAGTCGCACCGGTGGCTGGCCGAAGGAAAAATTCCGCTGGCTGATATTGGGATAACCGGGACACCACCACCAATTTTCTACATTAACATTCATCGGGAGTCTGGACTGCTGGGAACCAGCACTTTTACCGGGAGGCTGGATAATTGGGAACAGTTTGGGCTACTAATTTTTGAACCAAAGCCATGAGAGAAAAACTGCTCAGTCTGTTTTTGTTGGGTTTGGTTTTGCCGGCCAGCGGGGCGAACTGGTTTGAAAAAAATCAGGAGCTTCAGGTAATCTATCCTGCTTCTGTGTGGCGGTATGTGGTAAAAGCTAACCAGTGCGACGACCGTGGCCAGAGGCAGCAGGCCGATGCGTATCTTCGGCTGGTCCTGCGGCTGACCCAGGAGGCAAAACCTTTTGCTGCCGGTAACTGGCCAAAGAACTGGCCGTATGACCTGGAGGCGCTGAAACTTTTACGTTACGGCTCACCGGAGGCTTACACCTATCGTTTGATAGGCGATTTTGCGCTGAAATACAATCGCTATAAAGAAGCCATTTCCCATTACCGACTTTACCTTGAGAAATCCTACCTTCCGGATGCTTCTGTTATGCAGCAGTTAGCCCTTCTCCTGGAAAGGGAAGGTCTTTTGCAGGAGGCTCTTCTTACCTGGAGTGACCTGCAGCGCAATCTTGAAATCAACCATTATCATGGTCAACCGGTTTCTTCCCGGACAGTAATCCAGGCAATGAAACGTCTGGAAACACGTCTGCGCCGAACCCGGATGCTTATCCTTGACGCTGGTTTCAACGATATCCCTGACTATCTTCAAAGCGGCTTCAACCAGCTTTATCGTGAAACGGTATCTTCGATTAAAGGAATAGAAGTGATTGCTCAGGAAGACCTGACCAGAATTATGACTGAGGAAGCCATTGCTCCGGCGGAACTGGAAGATGAGGAAGAACTGGCCCGGGTCGGTAAAATGCTAAATGCCAGTCTGGTGGTTCGTGGTTTTCTTTCTTATCACGAAGCCAACTATCTGCTGCTCATCAGGCTTTTTGACCCGCAGCGGAAGGTCTGGTTCTCTGAGTATGAGTACAGGAATCAGGATTTTCGTTATTTACCCGTTCTGTTGCGGCGTTTCACCTATGCTTTTCTGGAGGAACCTTTACCCGGGGATTTGCTTCTTCCCCAGAGCCAGGTAATGTGGAGCTATGAAACTGATAGTGATATTACCGACATCAGAGTGTCCAGTGATGGGAATTATCTGATCTGCGGAACAGAAAACGGAACGGTCTATCTCCTGAATCGCAAGGGAAGTGTTATCCTCCGAAAAAAGATGAACGAGAGAATTACCAAAGTGGGGATTTCTCCTGACGGCCGGTTTGCTTGCTGGGCGTGTCTCAACGGAAAGGTTTACTTCCAGGGGCTGAAGTCTGGAGGTGCCTGGAACTATCCCTTTGATAACCTGGTGCGAGGGTTGGTTTTGGCCGAGGACGGCTCTTTCCTGAGCGCCGGTGTCAACAATGTTGTTTACTTCCTTGACCGCAAAGGTGTGATTTTCTGGAAAAGTGAGCTTGGCAGGTGGATCAGCAGTCTGGCTATTTCTCCGGTGGCCAGCCGGGTAGCCGTCGGTCTTGAGGATGGAAGTCTGTTGAACTACTCAGAAGAAGGAAACCTGCGCTGGCAGGCCAGGTTAAACGGTCCGGTGGTCAGGCTTAATTTTTCTCCACGGAGTAATTATCTGGCAGCCGAATCTGATAAGGGAGAAGTCAGTGTCTTTGATGATCAGGGGAAGATAGTTCTTAGCCTGGTACCGGGTGAGGACAAGAAATTTACAGCCTTTTTCCGGGAGATTATTTCGGCCGTTGTCGGCCGCCGTGGCCAGTACTTCTATTTTCTCTCTCCGGACGGAGAAAAGTTGTGGAATTTTCATGTTGACGAGAAAACCGCATTTCTGGAGGCAGCCGGAACCGGTGAGAACTTTGTAGCGGGAGCCAATAAGAATATTTTCTACCTGCAGATTAAGTGGGAGTAAACCAAGGTACCATAAGGTTACCCTGAAAGAACTCTGTCGGGTGTCAACCAGCAGAAACATGGAGGAAGAAAATGGTAAAAGTTGGGATTATTGGAGCCGGTTTTATGGGGACCATGCATGCCACCGTCTACAGCCAGTTCCCGGATGTGAAGGTCGCGGGCATTGCTGATGTTCGCGGGGAAAAAGCCAAATCCCTGGCGGAGAAGTTTAAGTCCATCCCTTACTATTCCCCCGAAGAACTCCTGAAGAGGGAGGATATCACCATCATTGACATCTGCCTGCCGACATTTCTTCACAGGGAGTATGTGGTTAAAGCAGCCTCTCTGGGCAAGGATGTCATCTGTGAAAAACCGATTGCTCTGACGGTGGAGGAAGCTGATGAGATGATAAAAGTCTGCGCTGAAAAAAAGGTGCGCTTTATGGTGGCCCAGGTACTTCGTTTCTGGCCCGAATACCGGTTTCTTAAGGAAGTTTATGACAGAAAAAGGTACGGTGCGTTAAGAACCATTTCCTGTCAGCGCCTTTCTGCACCGCCTGCCTGGGGCTGGCAAAACTGGCTGATGGCCGGGGAACGTTCCGGCGGAGCGTTGGTGGACCTGCATATCCATGATACTGACTTTCTTCTTTATCTCACCGGTTGCCGTCCAGAAAAGATTTCCTCCCATGGCCGAGCCGAAAATGGAGCCTACAGCCATATTTTTACCCACTTTGTTTTTCCTGGCGGAGTAATTGCTCAGGTGGAGGGTGGCTGGGACCTGCCAGCCAATTACCCCTTTATCATGGCCTATACGGCTAATTTTGAGAAGGCCGTGGTGGAATTCAACAGCCGGAGCAATCCAACCGTAACCGTTTACGAAGCCAGCGGCAAGATTGAGCGCCCCAGCTTTGAAACAAAGCGTGCCAACGGAGTTGAAGGAAATATCAGCGACCTGGGCGGCTACTATTTCGAACTACGCTATTTTATTGAGCATGTGACTCACAACAAACCATTTGGGGTAATCACACCGGAACAGGCGCGTGAGAGTCTGGCCACTGTTCTGGAAGAAAAGAAATCGGCTGATACCGGCCAGGCGATTTTTCTTTGATCGGCTGTTGGGAAAGGGTCCTGCTCAAGATGAAGTCCGGTTTGGTAACTCTGGCCGGCCGTCCGAACGTTGGCAAATCAACTCTTTTCAATCGGCTGCTGGGGAAAAAGATTTCTATAGTTTCTCGGCATCCTGCCACCACCAGGCTTCGCCTTCTGGGAGTAACCACCAGCCAACGGGGCCAGATCGTTTTCGTGGACACTCCCGGGTTTGAGTTGCCTCGTTATCAGTTAGGGCAGCATATGAAGAAAACCGTTATTAATGCCCTTCAGGAAGCGGACCTGGTCCTGATGGTGATTACCGTAAGCGGCTGGAAGAAGGAAGATGAAGAGGCTCTGGAAGAGATACGCAAACTGAGTAAAAAGGCATTTCTTATTATCAACAAGATTGACTTGCTTCCCAGGAGGGAATTGCTCCTTTCACTTATTGATGAAAGCCGGCACCGGTACAACTTTGATGAGATTTATCCCTGTTCAGCCCTTAAGGAGAAGTCATGGGAGAGACTTAGAGAAAAAATCTTTGATTTTCTTCCAGAGGGTCCTGTGCTTTTTCCTGAAGAAGAGACGACAGGTAATCTCCCGCGGGAGTATCTGCTGGCAGAAGTCTTAAGAGAGAAGGTTCTCGCGGAAACATATCAGGAAGTCCCCCAGAGTGTTGCTGTGGAAATTGAGGAAGTTTCTCCGGGCAGAAATAACCCCGGGGTTCTCCTGGTTCAGGCTTCAATTATTGTTGACCGGGAACAGTTGAGGCCGATCATTATCGGTCGCGGTGGTTCTAAACTGAAGTCCATCGGGAAAAAGGCCCGGGAAGAAATGGAACAGATGCTGGGCCAGCCAGTCTATCTGCAGACCCGGGTTAAGGTGATACCCAGATGGCGAGACAGGCCGGATATCTTTCGCCGGTTCGGGTACGGAGAAGGCTAAGCAATCTGGTCACCTTCCGATTTGACGGCGGATTTCTCTGAGAAAAAGAGCGCGTGGGCAGTTTTCTCCCAGAAGTGGGGACAGAGAAAATACTGCCAGAGACCTTTCCATGCTCCTAAACTCATCAGCACCCAGTAAACAGGACAGAGCAGACTGGCCAGAACCAAACGGTAATATTTTCGTTCCAGACAGCCCAGCAGATTAATGGCGATAAACACCAGATTGCCCCAGAGCAGCGCCAGTCCTAAGATATCAAAAACTCCCTGGCTTCTGAACTGGAAAGTTGACCCTTGAAGGGCAATCACTTCCCAGAGAAGCAGGAGCCAGGCTACCGGGTTGAAACAGAGCACAAAAAAATTACCCCCGACAATAAGATTAAAATGGAGAAAATTGACTAATCCGAGACGACGCAACAAATGCCAGGGATGGCGCATATGAACAAAATATGTCTGAATATAAC
Source organism: bacterium (assembly GCA_029551285.1). Lineage (GTDB taxonomy): Bacteria > Ratteibacteria > UBA8468 > B48-G9 > DSTR01 > JAMWDF01. The sequence goes on from JAKPFT010000062.1 coordinate 48,577, forward strand.
CTTTCACCCAGCGGCTGCGTTGCTTAATCCAGTTCGGTAGTTGGCTGTTGGCCTCTTCCCAGGTGGTCGTATCCAGAACAGCCGTCCGGTAGCCGGCGCTGAAGATGCGGATACCCAGGTCGCAATCTTCAGTTACATTGTAAGGGTCCCAGCCTCTTAACTGCTTCAGGACAGCCGTGCGAAAGTGGTTGGAGGTACCGCCCAGCGGGATGGGAGCACCGACACGGCTGATGCCGGGAAGATAGAGGTCAAACCAGGTGGAATACTCAGCCGTAAACCAGCCGGTGAGAATGTTCTGATAGGGATTGTAATAATTGAGCTTTGCCTGAAGGCAAACGACCTGTTCCGGACTGCGCTGAAAACCGAGTACAGCCTTTTTTAGCTGGTCGGGTTCAGGAATATCTTCAGCGTCGTAAATAACAAGGAAGTCACCGCGGGCCTGAACCAGACCGTAATTAAGAGCCTTACCTTTAGTTTTTGGCGGTTGGTCCGGAACGATGACCAGGCGCCACCATGGCGGCAGGGAGATTTGTTCCAGGGCCTGTTGGGTTTCGCTATCGTCTTCCTCAAGGATGAGAATAATCTCCAGTTTCTCCCGGGGGTAATCAAGCTTTTCCATGGCCCGATAAAGCTGGGGCAGGATTTCTTTTTCCCGGTAGAGAGGAAGCAGGATGGTGTAAAACGGCCATTCGTATCTGGAGAGTATTTCCACTTCGGAAATAACTATCTCCTGGCGCCGTAACAACCCGCTGAAAATGAGAAAAAACTTGTGGAAACAGATCACCGCGTAAATGAGACTGAGAAGATAATGGGGCCAGAAAGAGCCCGTCTGACAGTAGCGCCAGACAAGTTGACCGCCTAAGAGACAGAGCAGCCCCAGGGTTAGTTTTTGTTCCAGGGTCAGGTTGGTGCGGGCTGTTTCTTCGGGCAGAAGGATGGCCGGGGGACGATGCTCTCTGTCTAAATTCATACTTCAGCCTTAATCTTGACCGCCAGCCAGCGACGAAAAGGCGGAAGGGTAACGGAAAGGGTATCACTCTGGTTTTCCACGGTACCTTCCTGGAGGAAACCGTCTTCCATAGACCAGAATTCAACTTTGTAGCGGCCAGGTTTCTTCTTTCCAAGCGCAATTCTGACATCCCTCAATTCAGAAAACGAAGTTAGGTCCTGAATTCTGGTCATGACTAGCGGGTCGTATACCCACACCAGAGCCTCGCAAAAGTTGCCCAGGCCGAGCGTTTTTATTTTCCCTTCAGTCTTTACCTCCTCTATCTCCAGAGCAGTCTTCAAACGATCAACCGAAGCGGCATATCGGGCAAGGTTCTGGTAGATTGGATAAAGGTTGAGTTCCGTGACCAGCCGATGCCACCAGAAGGCAGGAGCACCGGCAAAGGGCAGGTGAAAGCTGCCCCAGAGTCCGGCGATCACGTCACGAACCAGATTGGGGTCAGTGGCTCCCCAGGGTGTGCCTCCAAATTCGGAGACAAAGGTTGGTTTGTCAAAACGGGCGTTGAACCGGTAAATCTCTTTCAGAAATTCCACCAGAGAAGTTCGACCGCTCTCATAATAAGCATTGGTGATCGTGTAGTCCACCACGGATGACCGCAGAAGGTCATTATCAACCAGAATGGTGTAATGGGCGCTCACCAGATGGTGGTAGGGGTCTATTTTTTTCAGGTAACCAGCCAGTCTTTCGTACCAGGTGGTGACCGCAGGCGAAAGGTAAAAATCTCTCCTGGAACCTGTCAGGTTGATTTCGTTGAGCAGAACCCAGCCAAAGATATTGGGACTGTAACTCCAGCGGGCAACAATATAGCGAAACTTGCGTCGCATCAACTGCTCAGCCCTGGTGTCGGTGAAGAACTCCTCGGGTTTTTTCAAAAAACCACCATTTTTCTCATTATAAGGGTGATCCGGCCATTCCTCGTCACAGTAAGTACTTAACTGACCGTGGTTGATGAGAACAATCTGGAGATAGATACCGTTAGTTTCGGCCAGCTCCAGGAGGCGGTCAAGTTTCCAGGCATGGCGTAGATTGTAGAAACCAGCGCCTCTGTACCCGGGCCGGTTTTCAATCCATTCCAGGGCGGCGAACCAGTTAGCCATCCAGACTTCACAGAAATTCTGACCGGACTGTTTCATCTGCTGAAAAATCTTTTCGTAGTAGAAAGTCCCACTATCCGGGTCAAGCGGCCGTTTGCGCAAGTGGGCGTAGCGGGTGTCAGTAGGGGAACGAATGTTTAAGCCCAGGGGATAGAAAAAGGAACCATTGGAAAACTGAAAATAACGGCCATCCAGGGAACTTACCTCAATAAATCCCGGGTTATTTGAGGGCACTGTTAGAAAGGAAATTCTCTGACTTTCTCTCTCCCCGTGCTTATCCCTCACCTTGATGCGGCAACTGTGCTGACCGCATTTTCTGGGGCTAAACCTCACCTTCCAGCAGGGATATCCTTCTGGCGCCAGCAGTTCCTGACCGTCAATCAGGGAAGCCTGATAGGTCTGATAGTAAAATCCAGGGAGAACTGTTTCCTGGCCGTCAGGGTCAAGAAAAGTGGCTGATACTTCCACTTCTTCGGGATTAAAGGGATTGGAGTAATCTTCCGGTAGATTGAAGGTGAGTTCCAACCTTGAGTAGCAAGGTACCTGCCTGGAAGATATGGTCACTTCCGGAAAAGAGACTAACTCGCCTGCGATTTCATCCAGCCAGAGAGTAACCTCAGCCTCTCTGGAACAAAAAACCTTAAGGCCAATTTTCTTAATATTGGCTGCAGCTTTAATTGACCATGGCTGGGCGTGGTTAATAGGTTCCCAGTAAGCACTGTCGGGCTGAACATTTAAGGTCAGTTTGTTCCAGCGATTCTTCTGAAGGGACATCAAGGGTGTCTGGTACCATAACCACTCAGCGTCCTGGAGAAAAATAACCACTCTCAAGTCATCAGGTATCTCGCCAGCATAAATGTTAAAAATAAGATGACGGTAACGGGTCAAATCTCGGTAAAAAGATTTTTCCACTGCGGCCTCTCCGGGGAAAGTCATCTGAACTTCCAGAGAGTGAGTTCCTTCCAGTACACGATTTTGAGTTTGCGAGATTCGGCGTACCCCATTTTGGTTGCCGGGACAGGCAACCCAGGTTTCCGCGGGCGATTCAAACCCGAAAAAGACCACCTTTCCGGTCTGGGCTGAGACCGTATCCCTGGCGCCGGTTACCAGCAAGCAGGTAAGGAGAAAAAACAAGTCTGGTTTCCTCATGAAGATAACTTTTTAGTCCGTTTACTCCTGGCCTGAATCTTACTCTGCTGGTTAAAGAATTCAAGCCGTTTGACCACAAGATGGTGGACCGTGCCTTCAGGATAAGAACCATCAGGGGCCTGCTCACCGGCAGGCACTCCGGTAAGAATCTGCAGACCCTCGTCAACATTGTTTATGGCCCAGATGTGAAATTTGCCTTTCCTGACGGCCTCAATTACCTCTTCTTTAAGCATCAGATTTTTCACATTGGCCCGGGGAATGATTACTCCCTGGCCATTAACTCCACCTTTCACCTGGCAGGTGGAGAAAAAGCCTTCTATCTTTTCATTAATTGCTCCCACCGGCTGGACCTGTCCGTGTTGATTGACCGAACCGGTAACTGCGATGGACTGTTTCAGGGGTAACCCTGAAAGTGCTGAGAGCAGGGCATATAACTCCGTCGTGGAGGCGCTATCCCCTTCTATTTCTTCATAAACCTGTTCAAAGCAGATACTGGCAGAGAAGGAAAGAGGCAGGAGTAGTCCATATTTCTGTCGCAGGTAGCCGGAGAGGATAAGAAAACCTTTGTTGTGAATCGTTCCGGCAAGTTTGACTTCCCGTTCGATATGGATCATGTGACCGCGTCCAAGACCAACCCGGGCTGTGACCCTGTTGGGCTTGCCAAAGGTATAATCGCCTACAGTCATTACCGATAGACCGTTCACCTGCCCCACCACCGCTCCTTCTATGTCCACCAGCAATGTACCGTCAGCGATGAGCTCCTCCAGACGCTTTTCCATGAGATTGGAGCGGTAGATTTTTTCCTCCAGGGCTTTCTTCACGTGGGCTACCCCAACCTGAGGCTCGCCTGCCTGATTGGCCCAGTAACATGCCTCCCTGACCAGGTCAGCAATGTCACTGAAACGCGTCGTCAGTTTGGTCTGGTCTTCTACCAGACGGGAGCCATGCTGAATGACTTCGCACATGGCTGCCCTGTCCAGATGTTTGAGTCCTTCTTCCCGGCAGAGCTTGCTGATAAAGGCAGCATAGTTAGCAATTCCCTGACGGTCTCTTTCCATAAAAACAGAAAAATCAGCCCTGACCTTAAAGAGTTTTCTAAAGTCTTCGTCGTAGTTATACAGCAGATAATACAACCAGAGGTTGCCAATCAGAATCACCTTGGACTGAAGTGGAATTGGTTCGGGTTTGATGGTGGGAGTGTTGATTAAACGGAACTGTTCGTTAATATCCTCTATAACCACCTGGCGATTCTGGATAGCCCGTTTGAGAACATCCCAGGCAAAATAGTTGCGCAGGACGTCCATGACCCGGAGAATGAGAAAACCTCCGTTAGCCAGATGGAGAGCTCCTGGTTTCATCATGGTGTGGTCGGTGAACATAGCTCCCAATTGTGGTCGGTATTCAATCCGCCCGGTGAGGTTGTAGGCGGTGGGATTCACCTCCTTGACCACCGGAGCACCCCGCGTTCGGGAGTGGTCAACAAAGACATTCACCTGATACTTCTGAAGAGTGCCATCCTTTATTCCCAGGCGCAATCCTGGCATAATTTCTGGCTCCTTCTTCTCCTGAAAATCCTCCAGATTTCTGACGATATCTTCTTCCACCTCAGCCAGCCATCTGGTAATTTCCGGGTAGGTGGCATATTTCTCCTTTAATTCTGACAGTCGTGGGGAGGTTACCGCCTGGCCAGTTTCTCGGTCCAGTGCCTCCAGTTTTTGCCGTAAGATCTTTTCTTTTTCCCGGACGCGGCGCAGGGCCTCAGTCAAAACCTCATAAAGAACCTCCTGGCGTTGCCGGATTTCCTGACGTGCCTGGTCGGTCAATTTTTCCATTTCTTCTTCGGAGAGGGGACGACCTTCAACCAGGGGTACAAAGACGACGCCGCCAGGGGTCTGCTTGATTTGAAAGCCGGATTGACGAGCAGTTTCTTCCACGCCATTGAAGATTTCTTCTCTGGTTTTCTGGAATTCTTTTACCAGAGCGTTTTTGTGCTCTTCGTAAACCTTGCTCTCAAAGGCGCGCGGTATCTCAATCTTGAGTTCGGCAATCAAGCGCTCCATGTCAGCCTGGAAATTGCTGGCCTGTCCCGGCGCCATCTGAAGCGCCCTGGGGTGGTCCGGTCGCGAAAAGTTATAAACGTAGCACCAGTCGCTGGGGGTCGGTAATCGCTCGGCAATCTTTCTGACAGCAGCCTCAACCGAGGTCATCTTTCCTGTGCCGGAAGGGCCAGCCACAAAGATATTGTACCCGTAGTCGCCAATCTTCAAGCCGAATTCAATGGCCCTCATCGCTCTTTCCTGGCCGATCATTCCCTCAGCCGCTTCAATTCTGTCGCTGCTTTCCGGTACCATCTCTCCTGGCCAGGGTGCCTGTAATCTGTCAGGCGCTACCTCTTTTTCTTTCATTTTGCCTCCACGCGGTAGGTTTCATTAATTTGACGCTTGAGTGTTTGCCTCTGTTGAGGCTTCTAAGTTGAGGCCGCGCTCTTATAGAAGCATTTTAACATATTTATTGCCCGAATCGCTAAGGAATGTTACACTTGAGCAAAACAGGAGAAGACACGCCATGAAAGCTGCTCTGCTAACACCTGACCGAAAAATCGTTGTTGAGGAACTTCCGGAACCAGAAATCAGTAAGGGGAATGAGATTATGGTCCGGGTACGGTGTGTTGGTATCTGCGGGTCAGATGTTCATTATTTTCGCTATGGACGGATTGGAGACCAGGTCGTTCGCGACAGGATTATCCTGGGGCATGAGGCCTCCGGGGAGGTGGTAGCCGTCGGGCAGGAGGTGGAAAAGTTGAAGGTCGGCGACAGGGTGGCTATTGAGCCGAGTATTTCCTGTGGCGATTGCCCTCAGTGCCGGAAGGGAAAGCCTAACTTATGTCCCCGGGTGCTTTTCCTGGGTACGCCCCCGGTGGATGGGGCGCTGAGAGAGTTTCTGGTGATGCCGGAGAGCAATCTGGTTAAACTGCCTGAAGGAGTGACCTATGCTGAAGGTGCTCTGGCGGAACCGCTGGCCATTGGTCTTTATGCTGTCCGGTTGAGTTGTTTCCGACCAGGGGATAGTGTTCTGGTTATTGGCGCCGGTCCGATTGGTCTTTCCGTAGTCTTTGCTGCTGCCAGTCTTTCCCGGAATCTGGTGGTAAGAGACCTGCTTCCCTGGCGGCTGGAGATGGCGAAACTTCTTGGGGCTACAGAGGTGGTTCTGGTAAGTCAGGAACGGCGGAGTTTATCGCTCCGGAAAGACGAGGAACTTTTTGATGTGGTTTTTGAGGCTGCGGGAAAGGAGGAAACTTTCCAGGAAGCCACCAGAAACGTTAGAGTTGGTGGCAACATGGTACTCATCGGGATTCCGGATAAGGATGAGGTTGGTCTGAATCCGCACCTTTTGCGCCGGAAGGAGGTCCTGGTGACCAATGTTCGGCGTTCAGCCCATACTACCGAAATGGCGTTACAACTGGTGGCTCAACACAGAGGCTTACTGAACCGAATGATTACCCATACTTTCCCACTTCAGGAAACGGAAAGGGCACTTTCTCTGGTTGGTGCTTATGGAGATGGGGTAGTCAAGGCCATGATTGAACTATGAGGTCTGAACCGGCGGAGAAGACAAAGAGGCAGTTACCGGGGGAGAAATCGGGAAAAGTAAGGTTGGAATCGGGAGAACGATGAGACTGATCTATGCCTTGATAACGATTTTACTGGCAACCATGGTGGCCACTGTGCTGGGACAGATAGTGGCTATTTTTCTTCCGCAGGATAGTCTTTTAACTATTCTTCTGACCACCGCGGTTAGCCCGGGAGTGTCTTTGCCACTGAAGGACCTGGGCGCTTTTTCTGCAGGTTTTCAGTTTCAGTTAAAGTTGACCGCCGTGAGTTTGTGCGGGATGGTGCTGGGCACTTTAATGGCCCTGAAAAGAATTCGCTAAAATCACAAGGATAAGTGCCTCCACAACCGGGGGGATTGATGGACTGGAAAATCTTTCTGAGTGCGCTAACGACTATTTTTCTGGCGGAGTTAGGTGACAAAACTCAACTGGCCAGTTTATGTCTGGCGGCTGAATCCAGGTCAGTGCTGTCGGTGTTTCTGGGAGCAATGGCTGCCTTCAGTCTGGTGACCGTGATTACCGTTATTCTTGGAGGCGCATGGGGAAAACTTCTTAGGCCAGAAATAGTCAGGTACATTGCGGCCACGCTTTTCGTGGCCATTGGGTTACTGATGTTTGCCGGGAAGCTGTAGGCCCGCAGTGGTCAGATTGGAATGGAACGGAAAGAAAAAAAGAAGGTTTTTATCCGGACCTTTGGCTGTCAGATGAACGACGTCGATTCCGAAAGGTTGCTGGCCAGGCTGGAAAAGGCTGGTTTCCTGCCGGCAGAGAGACCGGAAAACGCTGATATTCTCATTGTTAACACCTGCAGCGTTCGGGCGCATGCGGAACAGCGTGGTCTGGGATATCTCTGTTCTTTAAAGCACCTTAAGAATTCGGGGAGAATCTTCTGTTTAATCGGCTGTACGGCCAGTCTCTACGGCCAGGAACTTGTGGAAAAATATCCCTTTATTGACCTTGTCTGCAGCCCGGGAAGACTCCCGGAGTTTCCTGACCTGCTGGCGCAGGCGGAAAAAGGTAGCCGGGTCGTGGCCACTGGAGAAGGCGGCTGGCCTTTTCTCCAGGACCTTCCCCAGTTATCTGACCAGGTCACGGCTTCTCTTTATGTCACCAGGGGATGCAGCAATTTCTGCAGTTACTGTGTGGTGCCTTTCACCCGGGGAAGACTTGTCAGCCGGCCGAAGAAAGAAATAGTAGATGAAGTTAAACACCTGACGGAGCAAGGAGTCAGAGAAATAACCCTCCTGGGTCAGAATGTAAATCAGTATGGTGCTGACCTGCCTGACGGGCACAGTTTTGTTAAACTTCTCTGTGAGGTTCACGAAATTTCTGGTGTTAGCCGACTGCGCTTTCTTACCTCACACCCCAAGGATGTACCGCGAGAACTTCTGCTGGCCTTTCGGGACCTGCCTAAACTGTACCGGCACTTCCACCTGCCGGTGCAGGCTGGTTCCAGCAAGATTCTGAAGGCGATGGGCCGCGGCTACGATGCCAGCGATTACCTGAGATTGATTGATGCCGTTCGCTCCCTGGTTCCTGAGGTCACAATCACATCTGACGTGATGGTTGGTTTTCCGCTGGAAGAGGAAGAAGATTTTGAGCAGACCCTGACGCTGGTGGAAAGGGTCAGGTTTCATGACCTTTTTGTTTTCAAATACTCACCCCGGCCCGGTACGGCTGCGGCCAGATGGGGAGACCCTGTTTCTCCGGAAGTTAAAGCGAGGCGACATCGTGTTATCCTTGAGCTTCAACAGTCCATTTCCAGGCAGTATCTGGAAAAACTCGTGGGCCGACAGGAACTGGTACTGGTGATCAGGAGTAGCCGCAGAAACCGCTATCTTCTGGGAAGGACCACAACTGACCTGGCTGTTCTTTTTCCCGGCCAGAGGGACCTCACGGGAAAAGTTACCCCGGTGGAGATTGTGGCGGCTAAGCCGAATCTCCTCCTGGGAAGCTGTTCTGCCGGCGAGTTGACCCCTGACGTTTTTTCTTCAGCATCCGCATAAGAAGAACGGAGCACAACCCGATAGTTCCGAAGAGTACAATTGCGATCAGTTCCTCTCTAAAAAAGTATTCCTTTTCCTCATAACCCGGTAAGACAACCTTCATGGAAATGACATGAAGATCAGGGCCAGTCCCATGCAGGGGGCAGTGCTGGAAAAAGGTACCCTGAACCTCAACAATGTCGCCACGCACCTGATACCGGCCTAACTGGCCGATCCGGGGCATCATCTCCCTGGGGAACCAGAGACCAAGGCAGTTTGGACCTTCCAGAAGGTTAACCCAGAAACCTTCTGGTGCCCGGATGAGGTCACCAATGAGTTCCCCCTGAAGTGTCACCACCTGGCCATGGTAGGTGTTTGCATTTGTCAGTAACTCTCTTAGAGACAGAGACCGGTTATTCTGGGAGAAATGCTCGGCCAGTGAGACCGAAACAAAAGCGGCCAGGGCGATAAAGATAGTTAGAAGGAAACTGAAATTTCTTTTCATTCTCTTCCTGCGGTCAGCAAAAAGCGGCCGAGGATAAAGATGGGGATGAACTCCAGACGGCCACACCACATTTGAAAGATGTACCAGATTTTAAGCAGCACCGGCATGTTACTGCTGGTCAGTCCTGCAGAAAGCCCGACATTAGCAGAAGCCGAAACCGATTCAAACAGACTGGGCACAAAGTCGTAGCCAAACAGCGTTCCCAGCAGGGCGCCAGAGAGGTAAAGTGCCAGATAACACACAGCCATGGTCAGGGCTACCCGCATCTGACGGTCGTCCACCGGTAGATTCCTCTGGTGATGAAACCTTTCCTGAATGCTGGCTCCTTCTGGATAGGCGAATCTTCTTACTTCCTGCCGCACACTCTTGAAGAACAGGCCAGTCCGGAGAGCCTTAATGCCGCCGGAAGTGGAATTGGTACACCCACCCAGACCCATGGCAAAAATTATTCCCATAAGCGTCAGCTGACTCCATCCAGCCAGTTCCGTGACCGTTATGTTGGAAAACCCCACGCCGGTATGTCCGGAAACCAACTGGTAAAAGGTAGAACGGAAAAAAGACCAGAGGCCCGGATAACGCGAAACAGAATGTCCAAATCCTGCCAATGCCAGCACATAAGTAACAACGATGCTGCCAAGTAAGACTTTGAGTTCGTAGTTTTCCTTCAACTCCCGGAAGTGGCCTGTCCAGATAGAGTAATGAACAGTGAAGGAAATGGCGCCCAGAAGGAAAAAGATAATGGTGAGCATTTCAAAGGCAGCATTATGATAGTAAAGGATATTGAGAGACTGAGGGGCGAAACCAGCGGTGTCCCAGCCGGCCATGAAGATGCAGATGCCGTGGAAAAGGGCCCGGGGAAGGTTTACTCCGGACAGAACCAGGCATCCGGACAGAAGGCCTGAGCCTAAAACAAGATAAAAGCAGCTCACCAGCCAGATAAAATAAGCGGTGGTCCGCACATTCGGCAAAATGCGGGCATCGCGGGCTTCTCCGACATATACTCTGAAGGCTCCGGAACCTCTGAAAAGAAAAATAACTGCGACCAGAATGATGCCCTGTCCACCAATAAAGCACATGAAGTGACGCCAGAAGTTATGAGCGGTGGAAAGGTGGTCAAGGTCCTGGACCAGAACCAGTCCTGTGGTCGCATAGGCACTCATACATTCAAAGCAGGCGTCAAGGTAGGAAAGGAAGTGACCGCTAAGATAGAGCGGAAGAGCCGAAAGAAACATCGCCACCAGCCAGGTAAGGGCGACCAAGACCATACCCTGACGCCAGTTAATTTCTTCTACCGGAGGAAATAAGGTGGAAAGAATAGCGCCTAAAATTAGGGAGAGCTCCACAGAAAGAAGAAAATCAGGTACGGCTGCCCATTCCTGCAGAACGATGGCCAGCAGTAAAGGTAATCCCTGAAGGAAACCAAGCAGAAAGACCATTCGGCCCAGATAATAACCGACCGTGCTGATGTCTTCCCGGCTGAAATTCGGAATCATGTAACCAGCAGGTAGAAAAAGTAAAAGACCGCGCTGATCATGAGGGCCAAAAGGCAGACCAGTAACGGGTAAATCATTTCCAGACAGATACCGGCCCAGGCCTTAAGCAAGACCATGACGTAATGCCAGAGATTTCTCTTCATGTTGTCTCGCCAATGAAGGCGTGAAGAAGTTCTTTTTCGTTTTCTACCTTGGTCAGGGCAATAACCTCATCTCCTGCCTGAAAGGCAAGCTCGCCTCTGGGAATGATAAACTCATCTCCCCTCAGGATCGCTACCAGAACTGTATCCTCGGGAAGCCTTATGGCCTTGAGTGGCTGATGCAAAACCGGTGAGCCCTCGGGCAGGTCAACCCGAACCAGAGAAAGTTTTCCCCGCTTGAAGGCGCAAAGATTAATCATGTCCTCAAGGGAGACTTCTTCTTCAATAATTTTGGCAATAATTGCGGTGCTATCCACGGCAATATCAACACCTAACTGGAAGAAAATTTTTTCGTGGCGGGGGTCATTGATGCGGGCCACGGTGCGGCGTACCTTGAAAACGTCTTTCGCCAGTTGACAGATAATCAGGTTGTCCTCATCTTTTCCGGTTACCGCGGCGATGACATCGGCCGTTTTTATTCCGGCTTGCATCAATGTGTCGACCTGGCAGCCGTCACCCTCAATGATGAGTATTCGGGGATTACCGGCCAGTATTTCCACCCGTCGAGGATTTTTCTCAATCAGGGTGACGTAGTTATTTTCAGCCAGACGTTCAGCCAGAAAGGCTCCAACCTGTCCACCACCAACAATAATTATTTTCATGTAATCCCCAGAATCTTCCGCACGTGTTTTAATTGAGCAATTTTGACGACGCCAATCAGGCGGTCACCATCGTGAACGACCAGGTTTGCTTCGGGAAGTAATGGTTCGCCGTGGCGCACGACCAGTGCAACGTAAAACTGATCCGGCAGGTTAAAGGTACTGACCGGACGACCAGCCTTTTCCTTGCTGACGATTACCTCCAGCATGCTCACCTGACTGGACTCCAAAATATAGGTGGAGAAATGGCCTTCAATCAACTTATCTCTGATCACTTCCGCTACCAGATAAGAGCCGTTAATAATTTCATACCCAAGGCCACGGTAAACTTCAGCCTTCACCGGATCAGTCACCCGCACCACCACTTTGGGAACATGAAAGATTCGCCTGGCCACCTGTCCGATTACCAGGTTCACATTATCATCACTACTTACGGCCGCCAGCGCATCACAACGTTCAATTCCAGCCTCGCGAAGAACATCCAGGTCCATTCCGCTTCCGGTGATGGTCAGGCCGTTAAAAACAGGTTTGAGGCTCTCAAAACTCTGGCTGTTACGGTCAATGATGGCTACATTATGCTCCTCGGAAAGAATCCTGGCCAGGTGAGCACCTACCTTGCCACAGCCGACCACGATAAAGTACATTGTTCGCCGCCTGGTTAAATTTGTCCGGAGATTTTACGATTACAATGCCAGGTGGTTTTGCCGCCCAGGGCGACCACTTTCACCTGGCCAGTCCACCTTTTCTCAAGAAGCAACTTCCGCCAGTTCTTCTCCACCTTGCGGGTACCCTGGCAGCAGATGGCAGCCACTGAAGGACCGGCCCCGCTTAAACAACACCCGCTGGCTCCACTGGCCAGGGCTGTCCGGCAAAGTGGCACCAGATGAGGATATAACTTCGCCCGGTACGGCTGGTGCAGGGCATCCTCCATGCCTGTTTTCAAATAGTACCCTTTTTGCTCCAGAAAAGCAAGGGTTAAAAAGGCGCACCGGCTGATATTGAAAGTGGCTTGCTGGCGGTCAATTTTCCCGGGCAGAATCTGTCTGGCCTGCCGGGTTGGGTAGCCTTTTTCCGGCAGGAAGATGACAGCCTTCCAGCCAGCCGGGACAGGAATACTGCGGTAAAGAAGCCGGTCACTGGCAGCCACCAGGACAAAACCACCCAGTAAACTGGCGGCAACATTGTCAGGGTGCTTCTCCATTCTCAGACAGCAGGAAAGAACCTCCTCAGTATCCACCGGTCGGCCAGCAAGGAGAAAGGCAGCCAGTACACCAGCGACAACGGCGCTTCCGCTACCGCCCAGACCGGCCCCTGGAGGAATTCTGTTTGTTATCACCAGACGGAGGGGCAACACCGGCTGCTGGAGAATTTTGCGCGTCTGGGCATAAGCCTGCCAGACAAGATTGCTCTTGTCTCCGGGCAGTCGGGGGTCGTCAACCCTGATGGAAAGTTGTCTGGCTGTCCTGACCCGATAGGTAGAAAAAAGTCTTAAACTGACAGCCGCACAGTCAAAACCACTGCCGAGGTTGCCAATACTGGCCGGAACAGAAATTATGAATTCAGATTCCATGGAGAAAAAGGTTTACGTTTATTCCACCAGTCGCAGCCGGACAGTAGGCTGGCGAATAGCCTTGAGAGCATCAATGCTCTTGAGCGCCTGGCGAAAAGATTTTTCGGAGGCCTGGTGGGTAAGCATTACAATGGGGACTGCCTGCCGGGGATTCTCTTGCTTCTGGATGACAGAGGCAATGCTGATATTGTTCTGGCCAAGTATCTGGGCAATGCTGGCCAACACTCCGGGCCGGTCTACGGCGGTGAAGCGCAGATAGCAGCGGGAAAGAGAATCAGCACTATCCATCAGTGAAAGAACTTTGTTTTCTGGCCAGCGCAGGCTGGCGAATCCTCCCTGGCGCAGTTTCAATCCGATCTCCACCACGTCAGCCACCACCGCACTGGCCGCCGCCTTGCCTCCGGCTCCTTCCCCAAAGAGGAGGCTGCGACCAATCAGGTCCCCTTCCAGATAGATGGCGTTGTAAACATCTTCCACCAGAGCCAGAAGGTGGTTCGCAGGCAGAAGAGCAGGGTGGACCCGGGCGTCCAGAACTCCGGATCTGGTATCAGCCAGAGCCAGAAGTTTTACGCGATAACCCAGTTCGCGAGCGTAAACAATATCTAACTGGCTTAGTTGCTCTATTCCCTCAACGGGAATTTCGCGCCAGGAGATAATCTTGTGGAAGAGATAACGAATTAGAATGCCAAGTTTGTGGGCGGTATCCACCCCGCAGAGGTCAAGGGCAGGATTGGCCTCAGCGTATCCCTGCTTCCTGGCTTTCTCCAGAGCGTGAGCAAACTCCATTCCTTCCAGACTCATCCGGGAAAGGATGTAGTTAGTAGTTCCGTTGAGGATGGCCAGCATCCGTTTTATGGAAGTGCCCACAAAGCTCTCGCGGACTGTCTTGATAATCGGAATGGCTCCTCCAACGCTGGCTTCAAAACCAAGATAAACCCGTTTTTCTGCAGCCAGGTTCATCAATTCCTCGCCGTGCTCTGATAAAAGTGCCTTGTTGGCGGTGACGACGCTTTTTCCCTGACTGAGGGCAGTCTTTACCAGAGAATAAGCTGGCTGCAGGCCTCCGATTAGTTCCACCAGGATATCCACCTCGGTTTCTCTCAGCATCCGGTGAACGTCGGTAAAAAAAGGAGGGCCAGTTAGAGGTTTTTTCTCCGGAGCCGCATCAGCCGCTGCGACAAGGTCAAAGCGCAGGCCTGTTTTCTGCAGGAGAGCGGCTCGCCTCTGGCGCAGAATTCTTATAAACTGGGCACCCACAGTACCACAACCGGCCACGGCCACGCGGATGTTTTTCATTTCAATAAGAGCGGTAAAGCCTTCCGGGGGTGGAAGTTTCCTGAAATTGAGGCTCTTTGAAGAATAACTGACTCTGCAGCGCCATTAATGTTCTTTCGCGATCTTCGTCAGGGGTTAAAGTCTTTTGCTTTCTCAGCTGGCGGGCGCGGCCCAGATACATCTTACTGGCCGAATAATTAACCTGAGCGTCCTGACCGGCCAGTCCCTGCCTGGCCGTTTTCTCGGCCAGTTCCAGACAGGCCAGGTACTCGTTAAGGTAACTTCTAACTAAGAGTTTGTCCCACCGCGTCTGAATGGCCGGAAGGCGGGGAATTTTTCTCAACTGCTCTCTGATATGTTGGTATTGAAAAATGTCCTGGGCCAGTTTTTCCAGTTTAGTCAACCGGGAAAGGTAAAGCCTGGTGTCCATCTGTCTCAGTAATTCTTTGACCTCCTCCTCGGAGAAGTGATAGGTTCTCGCCAGCGCCAGGGCTTGTTCTCCCAGAGAGTGAAGGCTCCCGTAACAGCCGGTCTGAATAAGTTTCTTCATTTCGGCGAGGAGCTGTTCAAATTCCTTTTTCTTTTCTTGCAGAATTCTTTCCTGCTTTTTCCTGGCCTCTTCTTCGGCCAGGCGTTTTTGCTCCTCGGCCTGCCGTCTGGCCTGCTCCCTGCGGTAGTTATGGTAAAAGAGGTAGCCATTGAAGGCCACCAGTATCAACGCCAAAATCAGGAGTATCTTCTTTAAAAGGGACTTTTTCCCTTTTGACGGTGCCGCAGGCAGTGTTTTTTTTGTTTCACTCATGATTGGTAAGAAAGACCTTAAAGTTTGCCATGGACTTTTCCACTTCCTCTATTTTACCATCAGCCAGTCTTCTCAGGAAATAACTACCGATAATAACCGCATCTACATGGGGTGCCAGGTACTTAATCTGTTCTGGAGTAGAAACACCGAAGCCCACTGCCAGGGGAAGCCGGGTAAGGTTTCTCAGCTGTTTAAGACACTTTATCAGCAGCGGGTCAAACGATTTTCGCTCACCGGTGACGCCGGCTACCGAGACGACGTAAAGAAAGCCTGAGGCCAGACGAACAATGCGTTTCATCCGGGCTAACGGTGTGAAGGGGGTAACAAACTGAATCAGGTCAATGTTTTGCTCCCTTAGAAGACTTCTGAGCGGTTCTGATTCTTCCAGACTCAGGTCCGGAACAATAATTCCGGACACGCCTGTTTTGCGGCAGTCACGCGCAAAATTTTTCAGTCCGTACTGGTAAACAGGATTATAGTAAGTCATCAGCAGGTAGGGGATAGAAAGATGTCCGGCCAGGTGCTGGCAGTGCTGAAAAACAAGGCCAAGATTCATACCCTGTGCCAGAGCAACCTGGGAAGTCTGTTGAATTACCGGTCCATCCGCGATGGGGTCAGAAAAGGGAACCCCGATTTCCAGCAGGTCGGTCCCCCACTTTTCCACATTTTCCATTAGCCGAAGGCTGGTATTCCGGTCAGGGAAGCCGGCTGTCAGGTAAGTGATTAAGCCCCGTTGGTGCCGGCTGCGCAGTCTTGAAAATTGTTCAGCGATGGTGCTCATTCCTTTCCCTCAATCTTAGCCACTTCGGCCACATCTTTATCCCCCCGGCCGGAGAGATTGACGATGACGATATCCCTTTTTCTAAAACGGCGCCGGTTCTTTATGACCCAGGCAAGCGCGTGGGCTGACTCAAGAGCCGGGATAATACCTTCTTTCTCGCACAGAAGGTGGAAGGCCCGGAGGGCTTCTGAATCAGTAACCGCTGTGTAACTTGCCCGACCAATTTCCCTGTAGTAGGAATGCTCCGGTCCAACCCCGGGATAATCCAGACCAGCGGAAACAGAGTGGGTGGAAGCGATCTGGCCATTTTTATCCTGAAGGACATAACTGAAACTTCCGTGGAGAACTCCGGGCCGACCACGACACAGGGTGGCGGCATGAAAACCACTGGCCAGCCCGCGGCCGGCAGCTTCCACTCCGATGAAGCGGACCTCGCGGTGCCGACGGAAAGGGTGAAAAAGACCGAGACTATTACTGCCGCCGCCGACGCAGGCGACAAGGTAATCCGGCAGCCGGCCTGCCTGTTCTAAGATTTGACGTTTTGCCTCACGGCCGATGACGGCCTGAAAATTTCTGACGATAAGGGGGTAAGGGTGGGGGCCGGCTACGGTTCCAAAGACATAATGCGTGTAAGGGAAACTGGCAATCCAGTCACGCATGGTTTCATTAATGGCGTCTTTCAATGTTTTGCTGCCGCTGCGCACCGGAATAACTTCTGCTCCCAATAATTTCATCCGGACGACATTGAGATGTTGTCGTTGCCAGTCAAGTTCCCCCATGTAGATAGAGCATTTCATCCCGAAAAGGGCCGCCACGGTAGCCGTGGCTACCCCATGCTGGCCGGCTCCGGTTTCCGCGATAAGTCGTTTCTTATGGCACCACCTGGCCAGCAGGGCCTGACCGAGGGTGTTGTTGATCTTATGGGCTCCGGTAAAGGCTAAATCTTCTCGTTTCAGGTAGACTTCACACCCGATAAAACGGCTGAACCTTTCCGCCAGAAAAAGTGGTGTTGGCCGGCCCGCATACCGGCGAAGAAGTGACGCTAACTCTTCCTTGAAATCCTTCTGCCGGGAGAAACGGTAGTAGGCTCGGGCCAGCTCCGTTAAAGCCGGCATAAGCGTTTCCGGAACGAAGCATCCACCAAAGCGTCCAAACCGGCCTTTAGCCGTCTTTGCTCTCATTGGATTCAACTCTGCGAACCTCATCAATCAGTCTGGCCATCAGCCTTTTGCTCTTAACCCCGGGGGAAGTTTCCACGCCGGAGGCGACGTCAATGGCATACGGTTTGAACTCACTCAGCAGACGGAAAACATTCCCCGGTTTAATCCCGCCAGCCAGAAAAATCCTCTCCCAGTCCCAGGCAAGAACAGTTTTTCTGAGAAACTCCAGGTCAAGCATCCTGCCGGTGCCGCCAGCCATCACCGGTGAGAAACTGTCCAGAAGGAAAAAATCAGCCGGGTATCTGTAAATGTTCTCAAGGTCGTGAGGCTGACCGACGCGAATGGCTTTAATAATCATGGTTTGAGGAAACATCTCCTTCAGTTTGGCCACAGTTTCCGGTCCTTCCTTCCCATGCAACTGAATTCCATCAAGCCTCAGATTTACTGCTGCATCTTTTATGAGAGAAAGGTCGGCGTCAACAAAAACGCCTACTGTCCTGGCCGTAAGCCTCAAGCCGGTTATTAGCGTTTTAGCCTGCCCGGGGCTCAGATAACGGGGACTGCTCGGCCAAAAATTGAAGCCGACAAAGTCAATACCCAGAGCGAGAGCCTCTTTTAGGTCCTGCCGTCTTGTGAAACCGCAGATTTTGATGCGAATCATTCCACTGCTGGAAGCTGGCGCAGTGCCTCTTCAATCTTCTCCCGGGGATAGGCGTAATCCTGCAACTGACCCCGGAAATAACTATCGTAGGCGGACAGGTCCAGGAGTCCGTGCCCTGAGTAATTAAACACTATTACCTTGTCCTTTTCAGCCTTTTGAGCCTCATCAATAGCCGCCTTGATGGCGTGAGAAGTTTCTGGTGCCGGCAGAAATCCTTCTGTTCTGGCGAAGAGCAGGGCGGCCTGAAAACACTCTGTCTGGTGATAGGCTACCGCTTCAATCAATCCCAGGTCCAGAAGGTGGGAAACGATGGGAGCGGCTCCGTGGTAACGGAGTCCACCTGCATGAATGCCTGGCGGAATGAAGCCGTGGCCCAGCGTAAACATTTTCAGTAGCGGTGTCGTGCCGGCCGTATCGCCGAAGTCGTACTTATAAAGTCCTCTGGTCAGGGTGGGACACGACTGCGGTTCCACCGCCAGGAAACGAATTTTCTCACCATCAAGTTTTCTCGGAATAAAGGGAAGAATGAGGCCAGCAAAATTACTTCCTCCGCCCACACAGCCAATGAGGACATCCGGTTTTTCCCCGATGGAGGCAAGTTGTTTTTCTGTCTCCAGACCGATGACTGTCTGGTGCATCAGAACATGGTTCAGGACGCTGCCCAGGGAATACTTGGTGTCATCGTGTGTGGCTGCATCCTCAATGGCTTCGGAAATGGCAATGCCCAGGCTGCCGGGACAGTCCGGATTTTCCTGCCTGACCTTGCGTCCGAAGTTCGTCTTGTCCGAAGGGGAAGGGTACATCTCCGCACCCCAGGATTGGCACAGGAGTCTGCGGTATGGTTTCTGTTCGTAGGAAACCTTAACCATGTAAATGGTGCAGGCCACACCAAACATCTTGCAGGCAAAAGCCAGAGCGCTGCCCCACTGACCGGCCCCGGTTTCTGTAGTAATTCGTTTAACCCCTTCTTTTTTATTGTAGTAAACCTGGGCAATGGCTGTATTGGGCTTGTGAGAACCAGGCGGAGAAAAGGATTCATTCTTGTAATAAATCCGGGCCCTGGTCCCTAATGCCTTCTCCAGATTGATGGCCCGGTGCAGCGGTGTCGGCCGGTAAAGGGAGAGGACCTCCCTGACTTCTTCCGGGATTTCCACCCACCTGTCTTGAGAGACCTCCTGTTCAATCAGGCCCATCGGAAAGATGGGAGCCAGGTCCTCCGGGCTAATTGGCTTTTTGGTGTCAGGCCTGATGGGCGGCGGTAATGGCCTGGGCAAATCTGCCTGGACGTTATACCAGGCTTTTGGCAGCCCTTCTTCTGAAAGAAGGATTTTTCTTTCCATGCGGTCTCCTTTGGCCATGATTAGTGGCCGGTTTCTTGCTGGCAAAAGCTGAGCAGATTTCTTAATTTCTTTCCCGGGTTTGCACCACGCAGCAGGCTGGTTCCGACCAGTGCACCCCGGAAGCCTGCTTTTTGAAGTTGCTGGAGTTCTGCACCGTCTTTGATGCCGCTTTCACTGACAACCGGAATTTTATCGCAGTTTATTTCCTTTATCAAGCGGAAACTTGTGCCAAGGTCTGTCTTCAGGGTTTTCAAGTCTCTATTGTTGACGCCAAGTATTACGCCGCTACGGCAGGCCAGCGGTAAAACGGATTTGAGCTGGTGGTTGTCGTGCACCTCCAGGAGAGCCTCCATGCCCAGGCTCAGGGCGTCAGCCAGGAGACTCTTGAGCTTTTCTTCCGAGAGGAGCCGGACTATCAGCAGCACAAGGTCAGCACCGTAGACGCGGCTCTGCACAATCTGGTAAGGGTCAACTAAAAAATCCTTCCGAAGAATGGGAATGGTTGTTGCCTCCCGCACCTTTCTTAAATCCTCCAGGGAACCATGAAAGAAATACGGACACGTCAGCACGGAAATTGCACAGGCTCCATTTTTTTCATAACTTTTAGCCAGAACCGCGGGCCGGTAACTCCGGCGCAGCAGTCCGGCTGAGGGAGACGCCTTCTTGACTTCGGCAATCAGGCTAAACCGGTTCTGGCGCAAACTTCTGGACAGGCTTCTCACAGGTGGACCGGGAAGTCTGCTTTTGAGTTCTTCCAGGGGTTCTTGTTTCTTCTGCTGCTCAAGAAGGTCTCTGACCCGGTTTAGAATTGTCTCGGTCATGGGCTGGTTAGCTTCTGGAGAAACCTTTCCGCCAGCGGTCGTTGTTCGGGAAACCTCTCGGCCACAGATTTCCACTGGGCAATGGCTTCTTCCTTCTGTCCCAGGGCCATGAGAACGTGGGCCCTGGTGCTGGCCACATAGAATGGATGCGGGAATTTTTCCGCCATTTCCAAATACTTGAGCGCCTGCGGCAACTTTCCTTCACGGTACCAGAGCCAGCCTAATTCCCAGTAAAGCCGATAATTTTCGCGGTGGTAACTGATTCCTTCTTCAAGAAACTTGACGGCTTTGTTCAGGAATTCATCCTTCTGTTTCGGATATGCCGGAGCCAGTCCGTTGACCAGAAACCAGGCTCCTGT
Organism: bacterium; assembly: GCA_029551285.1. Lineage (GTDB taxonomy): Bacteria > Ratteibacteria > UBA8468 > B48-G9 > DSTR01 > JAMWDF01. The sequence continues at coordinate 68,990 of JAKPFT010000062.1, forward strand.
CGCCCAGGCATCCAGGTCTTCCGGGTCAACCCGGGAAAGTAAGAAAAAAAGAGGAAAGATTTTCCTGTACTCACCGGCGTGCCAGAACTCGTCAATCCGAATTCTTATTAGATTTGTGATGGCCTCGTGAAAATCAGGTAAGAGACAGAGTTGAAGACCGATGTGTTCCCGCTGAAGAGTCGGCTCCGGTTCCTGGCTGCTGGCGGAGCCCGTGGCCACCCATAACAGGAAAGCGAGACACAGAATTTTCTTCATGATGCGAGAAACTCCAGGACTTTTTGAAACTTAGTCCAGGCGATTCCTTTATCCAGTACCTGGCTTACCTGAGCCACTCCTTCCGGAAATGACTTTACCCGACCGCAGGCCCGCAGAACCGCGGCCGCATTAGCACAAACAATATCTCTACAGGGACCCCGCTGCCGGCCGGTCAGTATCTCTTTAATGAGCAGGGCATTTTCCACGGCCTGGCTGCCCTTAAGGTCCTCCCTGCGGCATCGTTTCAGGCCGAAACTCTGCGGATAGACTTCTGTTTCCATAACGCGGTCACGTCTCACTTCCACAAGAAAAGTCTTTCCCGTTAGGGTGATTTCGTCCAGGCCATCCTCGCCGCAGAAAACATATCCCCGGATACCCAGTTTCTGAAAGACCCTGGGGATGATGCGAAGAAGGTGATAATCACCCACGCCCATAATCTGAACATTGGCACCGGCGGGATTACACAGAGGACCAAGGATATTGAAAATAGTCCGCAAGCCCAATTCTTTTCTCACCGCGGCCACATTTTTCATTGCCTGATGATAAACCGGGGCGAACAGGAAGGCAAATCCAAAGCGGGTTAGAACTTCGGCCGTCTTTTCCGGGCTGGCCTGAAGGGGATAACCCAGTGCTTCCAGCACATCAGCGCTGCCGCACTGACTGGAGACGGCGCGGTTGCCGTGCTTGGCTACGGTCAGACCGCAGCCGGAAAGGGCGATAGCGGCGGCAGTGGAAATGTTGAAACTTCTGGAGCCATCGCCGCCAGTGCCACAGGTATCAACAATCAGGGAAGAGGGAATGGTAATTTTCAGGGCTTTTTCCCGGAGCAATCTGGCGGCGCCCACAATTTCTGACGGTTGCTCTCCCTTAGCGCACAGCAAGGCCAAGAAGGCTGCAGCCTGAACCGGTGAGACGGTACCTTCCATCAAGGATTGAAACACCTGATAGCTCTGTTTTTCCGTCAGGTGGTGATTAGCCAGTAATGATTTTAGCACTTCTGCCATGTTCATTTTTCCTCCAGGAAAGTTAGTGTCAGAAGAGCCGAATAAGGATGGTCGTCACCAGCTGAGAAAATGCCGCAGAAAATTCTTCCGTACTTTGAGAGATACGAAAGTTCTTCCTTTCACCGTATTGCTCCCCGAAGGTGATTTCCTCACCTGTTACTATGAGTTTAAAATACAACTTTTTTCCTGTCAAGTTCGGTCCTTTTTAACTGAAATTGTAGCCCGAAAAATCTGGCCAGTTCTATTGCGGGGCTGGCTTTACTGGTCTCTTCTGGCCAGACTTCACCAGCCATACTGCTAACCCATTTCCGTTGTTGACGCCTTATGCTTTCTCAGTTTCCTGAAAACTCAGCCGATAGTGAAAGTTTTTACCGCCCCTGGCAGTTCAATCAATGGCAACACCGGATCAAAAGAAGTAAAATAATGGGTATGGACGGGAATTTGAAAAACGGGCTTCTGGCAGCCATAGATATTGGCAACTCCACAGTAAAGTGTGGTTTCTACCAGGGCAGGCGGCTGATGGGTGTCATTCAGCAACCAACCGAAAAAGCCAGAATTCGTCTGCGCCTGCCCGGACCGGTGGATCAGCTGAGACGAGTTGGCATCGCTTCAGTGGTTCCCGAAGCTACCGTATCTATTATGAGGCAACTTTCTTCCCTGCCGGTGGAACTCATCACCGTGAGAAAATGTAATGTGAAACTGCGAGTGAAGAATCCAGCCAGGGTAGGTGTGGACCGGGTGCTGAACATTAAGGCTGCCTACCAGAGAGCAGGCAGGAGTTGTCTGGTGATTGACATTGGAACTGCGGTCACAATTGACCTTTGTTCAGACTCCGGTGAGTTTCTGGGTGGGGTAATTATGCCGGGGCCGAAGCTCTGGGCAGGTAGTCTGGCCAGGACCGCCTTACTTCCTGAGGTGATTGATATAGCGGCCGGGGCAATACCGGGGAAGGAAACAAGAGAAGCCATCCAGGCTGGTTTATTCTGGGGAACAATTGGAGGCATTGAGAAAATTGTTGGCAGGATGCGCCAGAGCCATTCAGGAGAAGCAATTTATCTCACAGGCGGGGCTGCTTCTTTCTTCAGAAAACGGTTCAGTTTTCCGTGCTCTTATTGTCCCTATCTGGTCCTGGAAGGGATTGTTCAGGTTTTGAGGGAAAATGAAAGAGAAAATACTGCCTCCTGACCAGATTTTCTGGCTGGAAGGTATAGTGGTTCACTTTTACCACCGGGTTGACTCTACCATGAATGTGGCCAGAGCTCTTGCCAGGACCGGTTGGCGGGGTATTGTCCTGGCCGGGGAACAATCTTCAGGCCGCGGCAGGTACGGACGGCGATGGCACTCCTTTCTAGGAGGTCTCTATGCTTCCTGGATTTTTCCGGTGACTGAGTCTCATTACTTAATGACGGTGACGACGGCCTGCCTTCTGAATCTTATGAGCGCAATAGGGGTGGAAGGTTGCCAGGTGAAGTGGCCGAATGATATAATCTGCAAGGGTAAAAAAATCGCCGGTATTCTCATTGAACAGACAGGCTTTTGCTCCATTGTTGGCGTGGGGATTAATGTGAATAACAGAGTGAGTAACTTCTTGACCGGGGCAGTTTCGGTAGTGGAAGTAACAGGAAAAGAGTTACCACTGGTGGACGTGCTCAGAGAAATGGTGATTGTCCACAGAACCCTCTTTGGGCAAACCCTTGACAAAAAGGAAGGCTTCCTTACCTGGAGGGGTGGACTTCTGAAAAATGAATGAATCTGACTGGGGCAGGTTGATTCTGGCCGCGTTCCTGCTGTTTCTCTCCGCTTTTTTCTCAGCCAGCGAAGCTGCGCTTATTTCTCTGGGAACATACCACCGGCGCAAGTTCCGGGAAAAATGGAAAGCAGGTGTACTGGACTTCTGGTTTGAACACCCGCGAACAGTTTTGATCACCATCCTGGCCGGTAACAATATTGTCAATGTGGCGCTCTCTGTTATCATGGCTGACCTGTCTTACCGCTGGTTTCACCGCATGTATCTGGCAGCCCTGGTGGGTGTCGTCACTTTTTTCATTGTGGTTTTTGGGGAGATCATGCCCAAAACGATAGCGAAAAGACATGCGGAACAGATGGCGCCGCTGCTGATAGTTCCATTGCGTTGGTTCTGTTTTCTGCTACTGCCGGTGGCAAAACTCTTTCTCTTCACTTCAGACTTTTTCCTTTCGGCCTTTGGTCTGAGGTCGGAGTCCATCCTGCCGGTACTTACCGAGGAAGACCTGAAAGCAATGATTGCCGCAGGGGAAGAAGAGGGTGTTATTAAGGAGGAAGAGCGAGAGATGATTCATTCCATTTTTAAAATTGGCGATACCATGGTAAGGGACATTATGACACCCCGGGTCAGTATTGTGGCTGTGGAGGAAACTGATAGCCTGGCGCACATTATGGAAGTGATCGTCAGGGAGGGATATTCCCGGCTACCTGTGTATCACGAGGACCTTGACCATATCATCGGTATCGTCTATATAAAGGATGCCGTAGCCGCCAGTCTTTCTGCCCATGGAAAGGAAGGCTGTGTAGCCCGGGATATCATCAGGCCGCCCTTTTTTGTTCCGGAAACCAATACCGTTCAGGAGTTAATTCAGGAACTTCAACACCGGCATCAGCAGATGGCCATTGTCATTGATGAGTACGGAGGAACGGCTGGTCTGGTAACTATGGAGGACCTGCTGGAAGAAATCGTGGGCGAAATTGGGGATGAGTACAAAAAGGAAAAACCTGATGTTCAGAGCTTACCCGACGGTTCTTATCTGGTCAGGGGTGCTCTGGAGATAGAAAAGGCTAATGAACTGTTTAATCTGGGAGTCAGCGAGGATAAGGTGAAAACACTGGCAGGCTTTATCCTTGATTACTTTGGCCGCTTTCCCAGGCGGGGGGAACGTTTTCGCTGGCGATCTTATCATATCGTAATTCAGGAGGCGGACGATAAAGCCATCCAGTGGGTACGGCTGAGAAAGGTGAACCCTCTAACCGAGGAGAAATATGGGTCAGGAGGAAATTTACCACCAGAGACTGGAGAAAAGGGAACTTCTCCAGAAGCAGCGTCTTGAACCTTACGGTCGGGCCTTCAAACGCAGCGTGACTGCTGAAATTTCAGAAGGACAGAAAGGGGTAAGTGCCGCTGGCCGGATAATGGCCTTCCGGCGTCACGGAAGGACCGCCTTTCTTGACCTCAGGGATGACTCCGGCAAGATCCAGTTGTACCTGAAACCAGAAACCCTGGATGCTGCCAGTGTCTTTTGCTATGAAAATCTGGATATCGGCGACATAATCGGTGTCCGGGGGGATACATTTAGAACCAGAACAGGTGAGTTAACGATTGCCGTCCAGTTTCTGACTATTCTGGCCAAGTCCCTGCGACCACTTCCGGAGAAATGGCACGGTCTTAAGGATGTTGAAACCAGATTTCGCTACCGGGAACTTGACCTTATCATGAACCGGGAGGTTAAAGATGTTTTTCGGAAACGGAGCCGTCTGCTGCAGTTGACCCGGGAGTTTCTGACCTCCCGGGGATTTCTTGAGGTTGAGACTCCAATGATGCATCCCATTCCCGGAGGGGCCGAGGCCAGACCTTTTATCACGCACCATAATGCCCTTAACCTTGACCTTTATTTGCGGATTGCGCCGGAACTTTATCTGAAAAGATTGCTGGTGGGAGGTTTTGAAAAGGTTTTTGAAATCAACCGCTCCTTTCGCAATGAAGGTATCTCCCCGCTCCACAACCCTGAATTCACCATGCTGGAGGTGTACGAAGCTTTCAGTGATTGTTCCGGAATGATGGAGTTGACCGAAGAGCTTATTAGTTCTTGTGTGAAAGAACTTTCGGGCGGTGTGGAGATTTCCTACCAGAATTCTGTGGTTAACCTGGCCAGGCCCTGGAAAAGGGTAAAGTGGGTGGAAACATTCGCTCAGTTAGGCCTTAACTGGCAGGATGAGCCTGCTGTAAGGCAAATGGCCAGAACCGTTAGCCCTGGAGAGGATGATTCCGGGAAGTCGTTGTTTGACTGCCTGGATGCAATTTTTAAGAAGTTAGTCCAGCCCGGGCTGATTGATCCCACCTTTGTCATAGAGTACCCACGACAGGTTTCCCCGCTGGCGAAGAGTCTGCCGGGCAATCTGGAAATGACGGAGCGTTTTGAATTATTTCTCGCCGGCCTTGAGGTGGCCAACGCTTACTCAGAACTGAATGACCCGGTGGAGCAGAAAGAGCGGTTTGAAGAGGAAGTGAAAACACAGCGGCCCGATCGACCTAAAGAGGTGGACTACGATTACATTACGGCCTTAGAGTATGGCCTGCCGCCAGCCGGAGGACTCGGTATTGGTATTGACCGGCTGGTAATGTTGCTGACCGATAGCAGCTCCATCCGGGAAGTCATTCTCTTTCCTCTCCTGCGGCCAAAATCATGAGTTTCAGGAGCATTACCCGGGCAGCGGCTGTCATTGCCTTGACTACTGCTCTGGCACGTCTTCTGGGCCTTTTCCGGGAAGTTGTTTCCGCCAGGGCTTTTGGCACCACCGGGGTTTATGACGCCTTCCTGCTGGCTTTTATGATACCCAATTTCTTCCGGGGACTTCTGGCCGAGGGCGCTCTGAGTACAGCCTTTGTTCCGGTCTATACGGAGATTCTGACAGACCCCCAAAGAAAAGAGGAGAGAGCCCAGGTCGTAGCCATAAGTTTCACCTTCTCTCTGGTATTAACCTGCAGCCTTTACCTGCTGGTGCTCATAACTGTTCCACTTGTTCAGAGATTTCTCCATCCTGTTTCCAGATGGTTTCTAACGTTTTCGCTGCTGAGGTTTACCTTTCCTTACCTGATTTTTATTTCGCTGTCAGCCCTGGAGATGGGTGTCCTTAACTGTCACAAACATTTTTTTCTACCGGCAGCCAGTCCGATTCTGCTTGACTTAGTATGGATGGCGGCTATCCTGTGGCTTTGCCCGCTTCTGGGGGGAAGTCTGGAGCGGCAAATTCTGGGCCTGTGTGTGGCGGTGACCGCAGGCGGGGCTGCTCAGTTTCTTCTCCAGTTACCCGCCGTGAGAAGACGGGGAGTATCCTTTCGTTTTAATTTTAACTTCCGCCATCCGGCTCTTCTAAAAATGCGCCGTTTACTGGCACCGGTTATTATTGGCGTCGCGGTGGGCCCGATTAATCTGCTGGTGGACTATTCTTTAGCCAATTTTCTTTCGGGGGGGATGGTTTCCGCTCTCTGGTATGCCACGCGGCTTTACCAGTTGCCCCTTGGAATTTTTGCCATTTCTCTTTCCACCGCTGTGCTGCCTTGGCTGGCAGAACGGAGAGCCCAGAAAAACCTTATGGCTCTGAGACGAGAGTTGACTGGTTCTCTGTCTCTTGTTTGTGCTGTGCTGCTGCCCTGCACTATTGGACTGTTTCTTTTCCGGAAGGAGATTGTGGCTCTGCTTTTTCAGAGAGGGATGTTCAGCGCCTCCTCCGTGGAAATCACAGCCTTTGCCCTGGGCTTTTACAGTCTGGGACTGGTAGGATATGGCGCTGCTTCGGTGCTTACCCGCGGCTTTTACGCCTTCCAGGATACGCGAACTCCGGTGCTTGTTGGAGTTATCTCCATTGCGACTAACTTCTTCCTGGACATAATTTTAATGGGACCACTTCAGCACGGGGGCATTGCTTTGTCCACCAGCCTGGTTGGGTTCAGCAACTTTTTCTGTCTCTTTTTTCTTTTTCATCGCCAACACCTGCCTTTTGAATTCAGAAAGTTAGTCCTTTTACTCTGGCCCGTCCTCACGGCCAGTGGAGTCCTTTCAGGTTTATTGCTTTTGCTGAAGAAGTTTCTGGTCTTTCTCCCCTTGCCGGTTTTCCTGTCAGCCTGTATTATAGTAGCCAGTGCCGCTTACCTTCTGGTACTTTTTGTATCCGGGTATTTCCGTCGGGAACGCTTTTCAGGATGAGAAAATGGACTATGTTTACGTCAGGGTGTGGTCAATTTTTGTGTTGTTGTTTTCGGTAATTGTTCATGAGTACAGCCACGCTTATGCGGCTTTAACCCAGGGTGATGATACAGCCAGTCTTGCTGGTCGGCTGACCCTGAATCCGCTGCCGCACATTGACCCGGTTGGCAGCCTTCTTGTACCGTTGCTGCTGATGTTAACCAGGGCACGGATTTTTGTCGGCTGGGCCAGGCCTGTTCCCATCAATCCTTTAAGATTTAGGGACATGGACCGGGGTACAGTTATTGTCAGTGCCGCCGGTCCGCTGGCCAATATGTTTCTGGGGGTTGGTTTTGCTCTTGGTGCCCGTGCCCTGTCCGCACAGGAAGGTTTTTCTGTATTGCTCTATGAGGGAGGGCTGGTGAACTTCTGGTTAGCGTTTTTTAATCTGGTCCCGGTGCCGCCACTGGATGGGTCAAAAATTCTTTCTGTACTCTTGCCTTACCGCTGGAAGTGGTCCTATCTTCAATGGGAACGATACGGGATGATTGTAATCTTGATAGCGATTTATTCCGGTCTTTTGAGCTGGATTTCGCCGCTGGTTCAATTCCTGGTTGACTGGCTGTCCGGGTTTAAGTAGTGCTCTTATTCATAATTGCCTCACCAGATATTTTCTACCTGCCAAAATTGAAAAGACGGAAAGCATCCTGAGGCTCCAGGTGGGTGTAACCAGACGGCGAGAAGATTGCCTGAAGCCGGGAAAAGCAATAAAATTTTAAGTCAGCTATAGCTCTGAAAGGGGGTAACCATGTCTGAGAAAAGTAAGCACCTTTTCAGTTTTGTTGTTTCCTTCTTCAGCACCTGGGGCTGGCAGGCACTGGGCAAGATACCCGACCCGGCAACCGGGCAAGAAGTAAAGAACTTAGACCAGGCTAACCGGGTTATCGGTATCCTCCAGATGCTCCGGGAGAAGACCCAGGGCAACCTTACTGAGGAGGAAAGTCGTCTTCTCGCCTCTGCTCTGGCTGACCTCCAGCTCAATTATGTGGAGGAGATAGTTAGAGAGAAGCAGAAGGATACCGCAAAGTCGCAGCCAGAGCAGCGGGAGGAGAAGACAGATTCGGATGAGCAACAAAAACCTTAAAGAGAAGTTGAGGAAACTGCCGCGCCGACCCGGTGTCTATCTCCTGAAGGACAGTGGCGGTGCCGTCCTCTATGTCGGTAAGGCTACGTCCCTTCAGGAACGGGTAAGGTCTCACTTTCGTTCAGGTTATGCCGGAAAGGAACTGCTTCTAACCGGCAGGGTAAAAGATGTGGAAGTTATTCCTGTGGCCAATCCTTCAGAGGCCCTTCTTCTTGAAAATCAACTGATCAAAAAGTATCAGCCCCGCTATAATACTAATCTGAAAGATGGCAAAAGTTATCCGCTGGTAAAAATTACCCATGACCGCTTTCCTGCCTTGCGCATCGTCCGGGAAGAAAGAAGCGACAGGGCAAGCTATTACGGTCCTTTTACCAGCGTAGAAAATTTAAGACGTCTGGTCAGATTTTTGCGTGTCTATTACCCTGTCAGAACCTGTTCCAACCATACCCTGGTCCGGGGGCGTCCCTGCACTCAATACCACCTGAAAAGATGTTGCGCTCCTTGCGCCGGGTTTGTCTCAGAAGAAGAGTACCGCAGCATTGTCGGCGGTGTGAAAGCCTTCTTTTCCGGCCGGTACGAGCAATTTCAGGAAGTTCTTAAGAGACAACTGAGGGTAGCGGTCAGACAATTGAATTTTGAAGAGGCCCAAAAGCTGAAGGAAAGGCTGGAGTTACTCCAGGATATCGTGCGGAAATTCCCCGGACGTCCGGAAACGGAACTGGTAGCCTATGGCCAGGAAAATGTGCTTCAGCAACTTGCTGAATGCCTGCGACTGGAAACTGTTCCGGGAGTGGTGGAAGGTTACGATGTTTCTTTCTGGAGACCCGGTCTGGCTACTGGAAGCAAGGTTACCTTCCGGGGCGGTTTACCCGACAAGAAAGAGTATCGTCACTTTCATCTTCAGCGGGTGAGCGGTATTGACGACTACAGAATGCTTCAGGAGATTCTGGAAAGACGATTTACCGGCTCGGGTAAAGACAGGGACTACCCGGACCTCATTCTCGTTGACGGCGGTAAAGGACAGTTGACTGCGGCTGAGCAGGTCCTTGAGAGACTAAAGGTTAACATTCCGGTGGTGGCCCTGGCGAAAGAGAACGAAGAAATTTACCTGCCCGGCCAGAGAGCACCGTTGCGCCTGTCACTTTCTTCACCGGTTCTGCAGTTTTTACAGCGGGTGAGGAATGAGGCCCATCGTTTTGCTTTAAACTATGCCCGAAAACTTTTGCGGAGGAGGACGCTTGATTCCTTCCTGGAGGAAATTCCCGGTCTTGGTCCCGTCGGTCTTAGTAAGATAAAGAATAGGTTTTCTGACCTGGCGGAACTGGCTCAGGCTGATGTGAAGGCTCTGCAAAAACTCGGGTTATCCGGGGGCGTCGCTCAAGAGCTTATCCGGCGTTTTCGATCTGGTAACCGCCAGCAAAATCAGTGACATAATCCTTTGTCAGCACTAGCAGAGTCAAAAGAAGGGAAATTAGTCAGGCAGGATGGGATTGTAAGATACTATCAATTAGAAGAAAGATGTACCGTATCTTTTTCCGAGAGGTGATGCTGACATGAAATTCGTTGATGAGGCGATTATTGAGGTCAGAGCCGGTAATGGCGGGCCAGGGTGTGTGGCCTTCCGGAGAGAAAAGTATATTCCCAGAGGTGGTCCGGCCGGTGGGGACGGAGGCCAGGGCGGGTCAGTTATTCTGGTGGCTTCCAGCAATCTTAAAACTCTGATTGATTTCCATTACCGGCATCATTTCTCCGCGGCCAGCGGTCAGCCAGGGTCAGGCAAGGGCATGACCGGTGGTTCGGGCCAGGATCTGGTACTGTCTGTTCCCTGTGGAACCGTCGTCTGGGACATCTCTGAAGAAAAACCTGTTTGTCTGGCTGACCTGGTGGCAGAGGGCGACTCAGTGGTGGTAGCCAGAGGAGGCAGGGGCGGCCGCGGAAATATCTTTTTCAAATCAAGCACGCGGCGCTCTCCCCGGTTGGCTACTCCGGGTACTCCCGGTGAAAGAAAACGTTTGAGACTGGAGCTGAAGATTATTGCGGAAGTGGGGCTGATTGGCTATCCCAATGCCGGCAAGTCAACACTGCTACGTTTTGTTTCCCAGGCCAGACCAAAAGTAGCAGCCTATCCCTTTACCACGTTGCAGCCTCATCTTGGTCTTGTTAAACTTGATGAGAAACGTCAGTTTGTCGTGGCGGACCTGCCCGGTCTCATTAAAGGAGCAGCCAGGGGCCGTGGGCTGGGCCATACTTTCCTGAGGCATGTGGAGCGGACAAAGGTCCTGGTACATCTGGTAGACCTGTCTGTTCCCGACTTTCTGAGCCGGTATGATATCATAAGAAAGGAACTGGCAATGTACAGCGAAAGGCTGAGCCAGAAATCGGAGATTGTAGTCGGCAACAAGGTTGAACTGGAAGAAAGTAAGAGAAATCTTGCTGTTTTTAAGGAGCGTTTTTCAAACGGCTACACGATTTCAGCCCTTCTGGGTACAGGTGTGGACAAGCTGCTGGAGGCAATCTGGAGGTTGCTTTCCTGTGAAAAACAGATGAGGGAGTAAGGCGCCGGTGAAGGACCTTTTCGAAAACATCCAGACTTTGAGGAGCGAACTGGAGAATATCCGGCAGAAGTTTTCCGTGGAAAAACAGAGACAGGTTTATTTACAGCTGGAGGCGGAACGTCAGGCCAGGGGTTTCTGGAATCCACGTACGGACCAGGAAAAGATGGAACTCTGGAATCGACTTGGTACCCAGTTCAGTTCGCTTGAGGCTGTTGAGAAGAATCTGAGCAACCTGGAGACGCTCAATGAACTTCTCAGCCAGACTGAAGACAGCGAATTGCAGCAGGAAGCAGAGAACCTTCTTGAAAACGTCAGAAAGGAACTAACCAGACTGAAGATGGGCTGGCTCTGGTCAGAAGAAGACAACAGAAATGCCATCATGACCTTGCACGCCGGTACCGGCGGCACAGAGGCCTGTGACTGGGTGAGCATGCTCTGGCGAATGTACAGCCGCTGGCTGTCAAAAAAAGGATTTGAGTACCGGGTGGTTGATTTTCAGCCTGGCGAGGAAGCCGGATTGAGAAGAATCACAGCCATGGTTACCGGCCCGTATGCTTACGGACATTTGAAAGGTGAAGAGGGTGTTCATCGTCTAGTCCGAATATCTCCCTTTGATGCCAATAAACGGCGCCACACCAGCTTTGCTGCTGTAAGTGTTATTCCTGAAGTGGAGCAGAACATCAGAATTGAACTCAAAGATGAAGATCTGGAGATAGACCGTTTCCGGGCCGGTGGCGCAGGCGGGCAGAACGTCAACAAGGTGGAAACAGCAATTCGCATAAGGCATAAACCGACAGGCATCGTGGTGCAGTGTCAGAACGAACGTTCACAATTTAAGAACTTAGAGCTGGCTATGAAGATACTCAGGAGCAGACTTTACCATCTCCAGCTTCAGGAGCAGAAGAAAAAAGAAGAAGAAAGGCGCAGTGCTCAAAAGGAAATTACCTGGGGCAGTCAGATCCGGTCCTACATTTTCTGTCCGTACACCCTGGTTAAGGACCACCGTACCGGTGTGGAGACCGGTAATGTTGCGGCGGTGATGGACGGGGAAATAGATGATTTTATTCAGGCTGGAATTGAATGGCTGGCCGCGCAAAGGGAAGCAGAACCAGTCAGTCCGGGTAAGGATTCAGAATCATGAAAATCATCGTGACAGCCGGTCCCACCCGGGAGTTTATTGATCCGGTGAGATACCTTTCCAACCCGGCAACCGGCCGGCTGGGATATCTTGTTGCCGCGGCGGCTCTCCGCCGGGGGCACCGGGTGGTTTTAATTTCTGGCCCCACGCATCTGAAGCCTCCTGCCGGCGCAGAAGTGGTGCAGGTAATATCGGCCGTGGAAATGGAAAGGTCTGTCGTTCGCCATTTTCCAGCAGCCAACGCTCTGGTTATGACCGCAGCGGTGAGCGACTGGCGCCCGGCACGAACACTCAGAAAAAAAATCAAAATGAAGAAGCCCTGGTCTCTGCGTCTGGTGCCCAACCCGGACATTCTCCACAAGGTGAGCCAGATTAAACGCTCCGGCCAGATAATTATAGGTTTTGCTCTGGAAACAGAAGCCAGGAAACGGTACGCTCTAACTAAAATGAAGGCGAAAAAGATGGACCTGGTTATTGCTGATTCACCGGGCTATTTCGGCCAGGAAAACTCAGCTAGCCCGGTCCTGGCAATCAGTGCCCATGGTGAAGAACTGGACCTGACCGGGATAAGCAAAAACCGTCTGGCCTGTTTTCTCATCCGGTTTCTGGAGAACCATCATAAAAGAGGGGCTAACAACCTGGGACAACTGGCATGGAAGTTGGGTAGTGTCAAAAAAGTAATAAAAGAGGAATGAAAAGAAAGGGAACGAACTGGCTCACTGGAGAGTGCTCCGGCACAGACAAGGACTACGCCGAAATCGGTAGCTCGGCGAACTCGCTCGCCATCTGGCGAGCTCAGACACCGCCGAGTAAGGTATTGCGTCCCGGATGGACTTTTCCGGGCCGCTTACCGAGCGCGTGCGCTTTTCGTCTTGTCTTGTATCTGTGCCTTCGCAAATCGTTCGCCAGCTGTCCCCCTCCTTTTTTGACAATGGAGAGGAAGGGGTGAGATAAGGAATTGCAAAACTATTGACGGAATCAGGAGGTATTCGAGGAGG
>JAKPFT010000063.1 GCA_029551285.1 bacterium
CTGTGCCTTCGCAAATCGTTCGCCAGCTGTCCCCTTCCTTTTCTGACACACTGGGAAGGATAGGGAGAGAGATAAAGACAGGCAGAACCAAAAAAGGAATAAAAGAGGAATGAAAAGAAAGGGAACGAACTGGCTCACTCAGAATGCTCCGGCACAGACAAGGACTACGCCGAAATCGGTTGCTCGGCGAACTCGCTCGCCATCTGGCGAGCTCAGACACCGCCGAGTAAGGTATTGCGTCCCGGATAAACTTTTCCGGTCCGCCTACCGAGCGCGTGCGCTTTTCGTCTTGTCTTGTAGCTGTGCCTTCGCAAATCGTTCGCCAGTTATTCCCTTCCTTTTTTGACAGTGTGGGGCAATGGCGGAGAGATAAAGACAGGCAGAACCAAAAAAGGAATAAAAGAAGAATGAAAAGAAAGGGAACAAACTGGCTCACTCAGAATGCTTCGGCACAGACAAGGACTACGCCGAAATCGGTTGCTCGTCGAACTCGCTCGCCATCTGGCGAGCTCAAACACCGCCGAGTAAGGTATTGCGTCCCGGATGGACTTACCCGGTCCGCTTACCGAACGGTGCCGCTTTTCGTCTTGTCTTGTATCTGTGCCTTCGCAAATCGTTCGCCAGCTGTCCCCTTCCTTTTTGACAGTGTGGGAGGAAGGGCAGGGAAACAAAAGCACAGGCAGAACCATTGAGACACAGAGAAAAGACTAAAAGACAACCCATTTTTGAAAGAACCTAAAGTCCTAACAGGGAGGCAGGATGAAATGGCTGGCGGTAGTTCTGCTGGTGAGTCTGGCTGCGTGCGCCATCGTGAATGTTTATGTGACTTTTCCGGAAGAGAAAATTAAGCAGGCCGCAGATGACCTGCTTGGCCCGGCCGAGCCGGTTAAGCCGAAAACTCCAGGGCAATCTTTCTTCAGGTTTGACTTCACTGCTGCGGCCTGGGCCCAGGAAGTGGGTATCAGTCGGGACCTTAAAACTTCTTCTCCAGTTCTTGACGAAATCAAGAGATTGCGTGATTCCTGGCGGGATAAGATTGACCAGTATAAAGCCAAAGGCTATCTCGGAGAAACCAATAACTTTTCTCTGGTGTTGAAAGACCCACCGCCGGCCAGTATTGCCGCTGAAGTGAAAAACTACCTGGAAAAAGAAAATCAGCAACGTCAGGCGATGATTGCCGAACTGATGAAGATTAATAAGGCTGACCCCTCCCAGGAGAAAACCTTCCGCACCATTTTTGCCGAGGTGATGATTAACAAGTACACGCCCTCAGGTGCCTGGATTCAGGAAGCCGATGGTACCTGGGTCAGAAAGAAATGAAAAGTCTTCTGCTGAATGGCTGCGAAGCTGCGGCTGAGGCGGCGATTGCGGCTGGTTGCCGTTTCTACGCCGGCTATCCGATTACCCCTCAAAACCGCTTCCCGGAGTACATGAGTTTTCGCCTGCCTCAATCTGGCGGTGTTTTCCTTCAGGCAGAGAGCGAACTGGCGGCAATCAACATGGTTTTTGGAGCCGCCGCGGCTGGTGCCCGGGCGCTGACCTCTTCTTCCAGTCCGGGTATTTCCTTGAAGCAGGAAGGCATTTCCTACCTGGCCGGCTGTGAGCTGCCGGCGGTAATTATCAACATGAACCGGGCAGGCCCGGGCCTGGGCGATGTCACACCCAGTCAGTCTGACTACTTTCAGTCCACCCGGGGCGGCGGCCACGGGGATTACCGGACCATCGTGCTGGCTCCCTGGTCGGTCCAGGAAATCTATGATTTTACTTATCTGGCCTTTGACCTGGCTGACCGATACCGCAATCCAGTGCTTATTCTTTCTGACGGGATGGTTGCCCAGCTTCTGGAGCCGGTGCATCCAAGAAACGGGATGAAAAAATTGCCCCAGAAGAAATGGGCACTGACCGGTTGCCGCGGCCGGAAACCCAACTCCATCAAGTCCCTTTTCTTAACCCCTGGCGTTCTGGAGACACACAACTGGAAGTTAGCCCGGAAATATGAACGGATGGAAAAAAGAGAGGTCCGCTGGGAATCTTATCTCTGCGAAAAGATGGAACTTCTCATCGTAAGTTTTGGTATCTGTGCCCGGATTGCCCGGGAGGCGATGGAACAGGCCCGCCGGGAAGGTCTCCGGGTCGGTCTTTTTCGGCCGATTACTCTGTGGCCCTTTCCTTACAGGCAATTGAAATCCTGCCTGGAAAAAGTTTCCAAGGTGCTGGTGGTTGAACTTAATCTTGGCCAGATGCTGGACGATGTGAAAATTGCCTCTGGCGGCCATTCCCGGATTTTTTTCTACGGTCGGCCTGGTGGCGGCGTGCCCACTCCGGAAGAAATTTTGAAGGAAATCAAGAAAAAATGAAGGCACTTTTTACCCGGCCCCGGTCGCTCACCAGCAATGTCATGATTTACTGTCCGGGCTGCGGCCATGGCCTGGTCCACCGGCTGGTCGCTGAGGTTATTGACGAACTTGGTCTTCGCGAAAGAACGATAGGTGTCGCGCCGGTAGGCTGTGCGGTTCTGGCTTATAACTACTGGAACTTTGATGTCACCGAGGCCGCTCATGGTCGGCCGCCGGCAGTGGCTACCGGCATCAAAAGGGTGCTGCCGGACAGGCTTGTTTTTACCTATCAGGGAGACGGAGACCTGGCCGCGATAGGGACCGCGGAGATTATTCATGCCGCGGCCAGAGGGGAAAAAATCAGCGTGATTTTTGTTAACAATGCGGTCTACGGGATGACCAGGGGGCAGATGGCGCCGACCACGCCCCTGGGACTGAAAACCACGACCACGCCTTCTGGCCGGGACCCGGACCTCCATGGTTACCCCATCCGGGTGTGTGAACTTCTTACCAGTCTGGAGGGTGTCTGCTATCTTGAACGGGTAGCGGTAGATTCTGTTCCGGGGATTCTCAAAGCCAGGCAGGCTATCCGGAAAACCTTCACTTACCAGTTAGAAAACCGGGGCTTTTCTCTGGTGGAACTTTTGTGTTCCTGTCCCACGAACTGGAAGATGACTCCGTCCCAGGCCATGAAGTGGATCGGCCAGGAGATGGTGAAATGGTTTCCTCCTGGCGTTTACAAGGATGTTGACAGCACTAACCAGGGCTGACCGGTTATGATTTTCATACCTTTTTCCTTGATTTTGTTCCTGCTCTTTCTTTTTCTCCTGCCATTCTTTTTCCTGTTAATCCAGATTGAAATTGTGCGACTGGCTCTTTCCAAATTAGGTCTTTCGCCGGCGGCCGCCTTTGCCATTGTGCTTCTTTCTCTTATCGGCAGTTCCATCAACATCCCCCTGGTAAGCAGAGAGGCTCCGGCCTGGCAATCTTTCCGACCGGAAATTTTTCCTCTGCTGGCTCCCTTCCGGATGCCAGAATTAGTTCAGCGCCAGGTGATCGCCATTAACTTAGGGGGAGCAGTAATTCCTCTGCTGCTGTGTCTTTACCTGCTGCCGAAAGCGCCGGCCTTACCCACCTTTTTTGCAACTTTGATTTCCACCCTGATTTGTTTCTACCTTTCCCGGGTGGTGCCTGGTCTTGGCGTGACCATCCCTGCTTTTATCCCTCCTCTGGTTGCTGTCTCCTTAGCCTATCTTTTCTCTCCCGGCAACAAAATACCGGTGGCTTACATTTCAGGGGTATTAGGTGTCCTGATTGGCGCAGACCTGTTAAACCTGCCGCACCTGGAGACCTATCCCGGGGTCATGAGTATTGGTGGAGCCGGCGTTTACGACGGCATTTTTCTGGTGGGGATTATTTCCGCCCTGCTGGCATAAAGGGACAGGATGAGTGAAGAAAAAAGGCCCCTTCGGGACTGGCCGGAAGACGAAAAACCCAGAGAAAAACTCTGGCGGGAAGGCGAACACCGTCTTTCCGATACGGAACTGCTGGCGATTCTGCTGCGCACAGGCACCAGGGGTCAAACGGCCCTGGAACTGGCCAGGGCTATCCGGGAAAGGTTTGGCTCTTTCCGGAACATGAGCCACAGCAGTCTCCAGGAGTGGCTCAAAATTAAAGGATTGGGCCAGGCCAAAATCTGTCAGGTTAAGGCGGCCCTGGAGATAGGCCGGCGCCTGGCCGGTGAAGCCAGCCCGGTCAAAGAAAAAATTTCTTCAGCGGCTGACGTTTTCCGGATGTTAGGTCTAAGGATGAGGGACTTAAAGTATGAGATTTTCAGGGTTCTGTTGCTGGATTCCCGAAATCGGTTACGGGAGGATGTGGAGATAGAACAGGGCACGGTAAACCAGGCGCATCCCTTAATCCGGGAAGTTTTCCAGGTCTGTCTGGAGAAGCGGGCCGCGGCACTTATCTGTGTGCACAACCATCCTTCCGGCGAAGCCTCACCCAGTCCAGAGGACCAGGAGTTTACCCGGTGTCTGGTTCAGGCCGGTCAGGTTCTCAATGTGCGCGTGTTAGACCATGTGATCATCGGCGACAATACCTATTACAGTTTTGCCGACCACGGATTACTCTGAGCATGCCAGCCAGATATCTTCCCAGAACGAAAATCATCTGTACCTTGGGACCAGCCAGTTCCAGCCAGCGAACGTTGCGGCAGATGATGTTAGCCGGTATGGACATGGTCAGGATCAATTTTTCTCATGGCAGCAAGGAAGAATACCTGTACCGGATAAAACTGGTGCGCGGCCTGAACTGCAAGTATCGCCGTGCCGTGAAAATTCTCGGTGACCTGGAAGGTCCGCGGTTGCGGATTGGTCGGCTGCCTCCGAACGGAGAAAGGCTGCTTTCTCCGGGACAGATTTTCTCCCTGGTGCCAAAAGAAAGCGCTGAGCCCCGCTGTCTTCCCTTTGACTATCATGGTTCTCTTTCCGATCTGGCTGGTGCTGACTTTGTCTACATTGACGATGGTACCATTGTCCTCAAGGTGTTAAAGTTGGAAGTGGCCGGGCTGCGGGTCCGGGTGATTGAGGGCGGCCGGTTGAAAGAGAGAAAAGGGATTAACCTTCCTGGCGCCAGACTTAAATTTCCGCGGCTGAGCCAGCAGGATAGAAATGACATTCACTTTGCTCTGAAGCATAAATTTGACTGGCTGGCCCAGTCTTTTGTCCGGTCCGGTGATGATGTGGCAGCAGTCAAAGAAGCCAGTAAGGGCCGGATACCTGTCTTCGCCAAGATAGAAAACAGAGAAGGGCTTGGGCACCTTGAAGAAATTCTGGAAGTGGCTGACGGAGTGATGGTTGCCCGGGGTGACCTGGGCGTGTCTCTGCCGGTGGAAGAAGTCCCGCTGGTTCAAAAGGAGATTATTGCGCTGTGCCGGGAAAAGAAAAAACCGGTGATTACCGCCACCCAGATGTTAGAGCATCTGGTGGAACATCCTGTACCCACCCGGGCCGAGGTGGCAGACATTGCCAACGCTGTCTTAGACGGGACCGATTACGTGATGCTTTCCGCAGAAACCGCGGTGGGTCGCTACCCGGTACGTGCGGTAAAGATTATGAACAGGACGATTTCTCTGGCAGAGAAATGGCAGAAAAAGGCCATTCACTTTCTCAGAGAAAGATAAGCCCGGGAAGTTTCTTCCTGCCAGGTGAAGGCAACGCTGGTGCCATTGAGCAGTAAACGGTGTGGTCTTTCCGGCAGATAAAAGCTCACCGACTCCAGTGTCACTTCTTCCCAGGGCACAAGTAGCCGCAGGTCCTGTTTTTCAAGCCTGGCCTGCAACTTGAGGAGTCGATACTCTCCCTTCTGATACTGGTAACTGACCCCATCGTCCTCATACAGATGATACTCGGCCTGGCCGTTCTGGCTCAGGAAAATATGCAGGGTGAAGCCTTCCCTGATTTCCTGGCCCAGATACTGAATTACCGGGCCTAAGGGCAGGATGGAATTTTCCCGGAGAAACAGGCCGCCACCGCGGTTTTCGGGCGGCTGTTAGTTTATCAGGCCTGGTCCGGAAAAGACTTTTTTTGTCCAGAAATCAAGCCAGCGTCCCGCAGGAAGATAAACTTGCCGGGAGAAAGCCGTGACCAGAAGCTCCCGGCCGAGGCAGAAATCGTTCAGACAATTAGACACTTCCGGCAGGTCGGAAAATTCCAGGGGCAAAGGTCTAAGGATGGGTACGCCACTGGTATGCGCCTGGTAGGCGCAGGTGTAAAGGTGGGGAAGAAGCTGGCTGCGCAAGTTAGCATAATCAAAGAAGACTGAATACAACTGTTCATCCAGCAGCCAGGGATGCCGGAAATAATTCCAGTAGTTAACTTGAAGCATCGGAATTTGAAAAATTCCGATGCGGATTAGGGGGTGTACGGGGGAAATAATCTGATTTCCCCCGTGGGGTGACAGGGAGCGGCCGCGACCGTCAGAGGGGCGTGCGCCCCTATGAAAGTAATCCCGTAAGGGATTATCTTGAGCCCACGGTAGCAGGAACCCGTAATGAATGCCTTCTCTGGTTGTGGTTTCCATATCGCAGCTTTACCAGACCGTGGCCGGAAAGGGCCAGGTTCAAGCAGGCCACCAGGGTTTTCGCGCCGCCGCCGGTGTCTCCGGTCCAGGTGCCGGTATACCTTTGCAGACCAGCCGGCTGGAGTGAAACAGCAGGGTCTCCGGCCGGTGTACTGCTTGAAACCTTCAAACATCTCCTGGCTGTAAAGTAACGGATAAAGGTTGTGCATTTCCTCATCTTTCATACCGTTTCCCCAGAGTCGGTCAGGATGCTCGCAGACCTGCAGGGCACCGTCCTGCTTGAAAAAGTCAACGCCCTGGTCAATAAACTTTTTCAGATGTTCAAACCAGGGCTGGTCAACTTTGGTTAACTTGTCCATATAAATCGGGCTGGTGAAGTGCGCATCTTTCTCGGTATCGCCTTCAGATGGAGAAGATACTTCCTTCTCTCTAATTAGCCGGTGTTTTTCCGCCTGGTAAGAAAGGTCATAGTCGTTGCACAGCCACAGTTCCACCCGGTAGCCAAAACGTTTCAGCGCCGCCAGGAAAGTATGCGGGCCGTTCGGGGCATAGGAAGGAAAGGGGAAACGGACCGGGTGCCATCGCTTTTCCGTACTGTAGTCATACTCCTTTTCCATCCACCCTGGCTCTAAACCGATAATCTGAGAGGGAATTTTTCTTCCGCGGAACTTGACCGCATCGCTGATTACCTCAAAATCGTTGGCCTGGGTCCGACAGATAAACCTGAGACCAAAAGACCATTTCGGAGGCAGCGCCGGCCGGTCACCGCAGTATAACGGGCAAGAAGACTTTTGAAGTCCTTGCCAGCAAAAAGGAAAAGGTCCACCGGCCCTTCAGGGATAAGAATCTGCACTTTCGCCAGGTCGCTGGAAGCCACATCCCAGGTATGCCGGAAGGTGGTATTCAGAAAAAGGCCATATCCTCGGCTGCTCATCAGAAAGGGAATGGGAATGTAACGGGTGACATTCTGGATCCACATCCGGGCGGTGACGCCTTTTCGTTCTATGGTGTTCCGGTTTAAGTCTCCCAGTCCGTAGAAAAACTCTCCCTGTTGAACCGAAAAGAGAAATTTATAGCCGCTGGAAAAAGGAGAGACCTCGCCGCTCAGAATAATTTCTCGGTCAGCCCCTTTAAGGGTCAGCCGCCGCTGGTTAAGTGTCAACTTTACCCTGATTCTCCCATCGGCAAAAGTAGCCTAAGTCCAGTTTCCCTCCAGAAAGCCGTAGCGTTCCAGGCCGGAAATTTTTTGCCCTGGTTCCACCAGGGTGATTCTGAAGATACCATTGTTTCCCTGCTGACACCGAAGTTTGATCGCCGGCATGTTCACCCCACTAATTAAATCCTGGTGAAAAATGATTCCAGACTTCCTTACTTAAAAAGCCAGCGTGGCGCCAGTATAAATCATACTTGATTTCTCAAACTCTCCAAAAAGGGTGTTGGCTCGTCCGGCAAAATAGTGCAGGCCTCCGTAGATGGTGAGCCGGTCATTCACCTCGTAACTGACTCTCGGGCTGACCCGCCAGTCGCCATTGCCCCCGAAAACAGCCAGGACTTCTGATTTGAGTCTTTCGTTGAGAAAATCTTTGGAGAGCTTAACTGTCGCCATATTTTCTACTTTGTTGATGGGCGCCAGGGTCGCCGGATGAAGCAGATGACCGGACGCCACCTGGTCATCCTGGTTGATGTACTGGATAAACTGCACACTGGCCAGCAGGTCGGTGAAAAGATACTTATCCAGACCCAGGACATAGGCAAAGGTGTTCTGAGTGGTATTGCCGGTGGCGTTACCGTCGGCGCCGGTGGGATAGGGTTTGTCCAGGGTATAGGTGCATTCTCCCCGGATGGTCAGCCCGGAAAGCCGTCCGGTATTGATGGCTTTGGTGAAAGAAGCCCCGATGACCTGGGTGCGTTGATAATTCCTGGTTAGCTGAAGTGTCCAGGGAGTCGGCGGTGTTGGCGGTGGAAAGGGAATCTGTCTCACGGTGACACTGGGGTAAAACTCGCGGCCATACTTATAGTTGAGACTGTACTCCCAGCCGTTGAGCACCTGCTGCCAGCGCACCGCGAAATCCGGGTCGTCAAAACCGTCTGCCGGCAGGTTATCCACTATCTGATAGGTCACCCAGGGCGGCAGAACAGGCGGTGGACGATTGGCCACCCGGTAAACAAAGACATCGCCGTAACCAGCATTAAAGTTGGGTTCGTGGTCCGGAATCAGGAGAAACTGGAGATTGCCATCGGTGATGGGGGTGAATTCAAACCGCAGCATCCACAGCGGTATCCGGTATTCAGCGGCGTCATCCAGATTGGCGTACCGGTTGTCAGCAGGATTGATGCAGTCCAAAAGCCTCACGCCGTCGGCTGTTCCCCAGACCACCTGCTGCCGGCCAGCCCTTAAGAAAAAAGGCTGGTGCTGGTAGTCAAGGAAAATCTCCCGGAGCCATAAGTTTCCGGCGTTGGTGGCAGTTTTGGCCGACCCGTTTTTGTACTGGCCGGCCACGTCATAGACAAAGTCGTAGTACTTCTTCAGGTTGAAATACAGCGAGACCTCCCGGGTGAAATCAAATGTTCCTTTTAACTGAAGGCTGGTGTATTTTTTCATCAGCTGGTCCGGCTCATTCAGATGAAAGCCGAATTCCGCATTGAAATAGGTGCTCAGAGTCAGTTTGTCTTTTTCCAGAGCAGCGGCGGAAAAGGCTAAAGTTAAGAGAACTAAAGCGAAGGATACCTTTCTCATCTTTCCTCCTTTCCGTGATAGTTGTTTTTCACCACTTCATCTTCTGCAGGTTTTCCACACTGAAGATGTTTTCCTTCAGACCCTGGTCAAACTTGATTTCCTCGTTGACCACGATGGAGACATCGCCGGTTCGCAAATCCTTACCTTCAATAATGATCTGGGTGGGATAGCTATTCGGTCCCACGAGCTGGTAAGAGCGAAACAGAGTTTTGTACATCTTGCCATTCTTATCAAAAACCTCCTGGAAGAGACAGCAGCCATCGCTTTTCCTCAGCCAGAAAGTCCGTCTGGAACGAAGGGTGGTCTGCCTTCTGGGAAAGGCTTCAATGAGGTAACAGTCATCGCCGGCGTAATATGTTTTCCCGTCGTACTCGGATTTGTATCCCGGAAACTTCTTGACCCCGACTAACTTGTAGGTTTCGTAGGATGGCCGCCAGGAGGTAATCTCCTCCACGGTGAAGACACTTCCCATAAAGGAGTCATCGTCGTTAGCCGGCGAGGTGCGCCTGGCTTTCTTCAGAGAAGGCAGGTAAAGCCACTGCTCGCGCTCTTTTTCCGGGTCAAGGTAGGACCAGGTAAGGGTGGCTACACCCTTTACCGCAGCCGGGGAAACGAAAGCCACATAATCCTTGTAGTCAATGCCGTGCTGCTGAAGGATAATCCTGGCCCGGTATCCCTGTCTTTCCCGCCTGGCCTTTCCCCGGTCAATGAGAATAACCTTGTTATTACTGGTGTAGTCTCTGGCAAACCTGGTGAACTGAATCTGATACCAGACATCAATCAACTGGTCCACACTCATCCCTTCCTTCGGCTTCGGTACTTCACCGGCCAGCGCCATTCCCGCGGCCATTACTATCAACAACAGCCACCTTGTCTTCCGCATCTTTCCTCCCGGTTGGTTAAGTTAAGATTGTTTTACTTTCCCATTCTTGTCGTCTTATCTTCCGGCACCGCCTTCCCTGGAAAAAAATCGCAGGCAGCAGAAAGAGAGCTGCCACCATGTTCAGAATTAAGAGACAGGCCAGAGACAACCCCAATTTTGCCTCCATCTTCACCGGCGAGAAGATCCAGACCAGGACACCGGCGGAAACAGATGCCGCGGTGAAAAAGACCGCTTTGCCTGAGCCAAGGAGACTTCGTCTCACCGCGTCAGCATGCCGGCTTTCGTCCCGCATCCGGCCAAGGATGTAGATGCCGTAGTCTACACCCAGTCCAATTCCCAGGGAGGCCAGGGGTAAAGTTTCCACGGTCAGCCCCACGCCCATGAAACCCATGAGGCCAAAGGTTACCAGGATGCTGAAGAGTAAAGGAATAAGAAGCAAAAGGCCCTGGGTAAGACTTCCTAAGAAAATAGCCGCCGCCACCAGAATCACCGGCGTAACCAGCAAGAGACTCTGGGGAATACTTTGCTTTACCACATCATTGACCGCGGCTAACTGGCCGATAATCCCGCCAGGATAAAGAAAATTGACGGCCCTGCTGCGATGAAACTTGGTCTGCCACTGCTCGGTGGCCGATAGAACCTTCCTGATGGTGGAAGAACGATGGTCTTTTAAGTCCACCTTGATGTTGGCATGCGTGAAGTCAGGGCTGCAGACGTGGTCAAAATCTCCTGGAAATCCGGAAATGGAGTAAAGGAAAAGATATTCACCGATGGTGGCGTCCTGCTCCGGTATCCGGTAGTACTCAAAGCGGCCTTCGTTAAAAACCATGTGAAAACCTTTGATGTAATCAACCAGGGAAATGGCCCGGCCAGCCTCTGGCACATTTTTCAGAAGATAGTACTGCAACGATTCCATCTCTTTTAAAACTTCGGTGCTCAGCAGCGCTTCGGAAACTTTTCCTTCCACCATGATGTAGTAAGGGTCAGTCCCGCTAAAGTTCTTATTGATAAAGGCTTCACTCCGGTTGTAGTGGGCATCAGGATACAGCGCAGGAGAGCCGGGCTGCTCATCGCCCACCCGCAGTTTCCTCAAACCCAGGCCACCGACGACAGTTAGGAAACCAAAAACAGCAAAGATAACCATCCGCCGAGAAATTACCCAGCGGCTGATCCGAACCATAAAACGGTCCAGCAGCCCTATCCGCTGTTCTTTTTCCACCTCTTCCCTGACCGGCAGCGGAAGGTATGTCAGAAACGCAGGAATGAAGAAAACCGTGGTCAGGAAAAGGCTGAAAACGCCGATACTGGCCGCCATGGCCATGGTCTGCAGCAGCCGGAAGGGAATGAACAGCAGGGTGAGAAAACCAGCCCCGTCTGTCAGCAGAGAGATGCTGGCCGGAATGAGAAGTGAGTTCAAAACCTGCCGGCTTATTTCCTCCCGGGAGGATGACCGGGTTACTTCGTCGTAGTACCTCTTGATAAACTGCACACTGTGGCTTACACCCAGCGCCATGACCAGAAACGGTACCAGGATGGTGGAGGGAGAAAGGCTGTAACCGGCGACAGCCAGGGAGGCCAGACCCCAGATGCTGGCCATCAGGGCGCTGGCCAGCGGCAGCAGCACGCCCCTTTTAGAACGGAAGGAAAGATAAAGCAGACCAGCCAGAATCACCAGCGACAGGAGAAAAAGATAACTCATCCGGGGCAGATAGAAATCAAGCCAGCCTTCAAGGATAGGTCTTCCGGAGTAGTAAACCTCAAGTCTGTCGTTGCGGATGGGGTCGGTCAGGTTCTTAATTCTCTGGAAGATCGTCCGCGAAGGGATACCGGAGAAAAAATCAGCCTGAATCAGGGTTGAGGAAAAATCCCTGGAAACAAAAACTCCGTAAACCATCGGGTTTCTTTTTACCATCTCCTGCAGCCGGAATATTTCATCAGGTGATTGCGGAACTGCCGGCATCAACCGGGTAATCTTGAAACCATTAGCGTCGGCCTGGATGTTCCGCATCTTGTGAGCCGCCAGTCCATTGATGCGGGAGATGTTAACCCCATCGGTAAAGTAAAGGTCCTCGGTCAACCGGTAGACCTTTTCCAGTATCTCTGGTTGAAAGATGGTGCCGTTTCTGGCGGCAATCACGATGGAAACCTGATTCAATCCGCCAAAGACTTTTTCTAACTTTTGCTGAACATCAATCGCCGGATGATGCTGCGGCACAAAGTCGCCTAAACTGCTGGCGATGGTCAAACGCCGCAGGGGAATGAGGGAAAGTAACGACAAAAGAAGCGGCAGAAGGACAAAGAAAATGCGCCACTGGATGATAAACCTGACCAGTTTTTCCTTCATTTGAGGGCTTCCTTCTTTATCTTGCCGGTGCCTGTTTTGGGCAGTTCGGGACGGGTTTCCACGATGGTCGGAATCTTGTAACGGGCCAGGTGTTTCCGGCAGAAATTGGCCACTTCAAATTCAGTCATCTCGCTTCCGTCCCGGGTAACAAAGACAGCCTTGACAGCCTCCCCGCGTACCGGGTCAGGCACGCCCACGACCGCCACCTCTTTCACCTTCGGGTGCTGGCGCAAAATTCCCTCCACCTCGGTCGCTAAAACATTGAGTCCGCCGACGATAATGACATCCTTTTTCCGTCCCACAATAAAGAGGTAACCGTCTTCATCAAAGCGACCGTAGTCTCCGGTGAAGAGCCAGCCATCCTTGATCACTTCAGCTGTCAGTTCCGGCTGACGATAATACCCGGCCGTAATCGGCCATCCTTTGATAATAATTTCGCCCACCTCGCCGGCCGGAACTTCTTTCCCCTGCTCATCCACAATCCTAACTTCCACCCAGGGAACAGGTTTGCCCACGGAACCAGGTTTTACCTTCTCCAGGGGCATCAAAACATTGGGAGCGGCTGATTCAGTCAGGCCGTAGCCGGCCACCAGGAGAGTTCCGGGGCAGTATTTGCGGAAACGGCTGAGCAGCTCATGCCCGCCAGGCGCGCCAAAAAGGGAAATCCAGCGCAGCGAAGAAAGGTCTGCCGTCTCAAACTCTTTCAAGTTCACCAGACCGGAAAAGTGGGTTGGCACCAGGAAGGTAAAGGTGATCCGGTGTTTGACCAGACCATCAAGCAAGTCCAGCGGGTGAAGCCGGTCAATGAGAAGCATGGGAATACCTTCCAGCATGAGAAGCGGCGCGCAGATACCGCCGTTATGAGACAGCGGCACCGCACACAGGCCAATATCCTCAGGAATAAAGTAATGGTAGTAGTTCATCGTGGCGCAGGGACTTTCCAGTTGCCGGTATGTCCACATGACACCTTTGGGAGTTCCGGTGGTGCCAGAAGTATAGAAGATGGCAGCCAGGTCATCATCAGAAATCTCAGCGACCGGGAAGACCTGGTCAGTTGCTGGCAGGTGTTTTTCCAGAGAAATCGCTTTTTCCTCAGTGTCTCCGGTCAGGATTACATCTCTGAGCCCCGGCGCTAACGCCGTGATTTCTCTGACGCTTAAATGTTTGGATGGCTGGGTGAGAAGGTACTCGCAGCCAGCGTGGCTTAACAGAATCACCACTTCTTCCAGTCTAAGGCGGCTATCCAGCGGCACAGCCACCGCACCCATTTTGAAAAGGGCCAGGTAAGCAAAAATGTATTCTGGCATATTCGGCAGGTAGATAGCTAACTTGGTGCCTTTCTCCACGCCGATGTTATTAAAGAAGTGGCAGTAGCGGTCCACCATCCGGGAGACTGACCGGTAATCAAACGATAACTCTTTGAAAATTAAGGCTTTATCTGCTGGCCGTCTTTCCGCTAATTCCGTGAGAATTTTTCCCGCATTCATTTTTGCTCCAATTTTAATAGTTAAATTTTACTACGCCCAGAAGGGTTGTCAAATTTCCAATTTTGCCATTGTGATTCTGTTCGAAGAGGAAAACCTCTGACGGAGTAAAAGCCAGGGATATCGGTTGTTGTCTGGGTGAGTGTGAAATTTTGGGTGGTTAGTGGGAAGTCGTAATCAACAACTGGCTTTTAGGATTAATCCGCAATGATTTGCTAGTTGAACTTCGGCTACGGCGTCTTCCCTGACCGGGCTTTCTTTACTCCCTGTTACCTGAATTTAGCGATTGTCTCCAGCATGGCCAGAACATTCTCGTCGGGCGTCTCAGAAACGATCATATTGGAACAGCCGGAGATAACCTTACCTGTTTCTCTGGCCTCCTCAAGGCAGGCCCGCGTCTCCGCGACGACCGCCTGCCGTGTGCCGGTGTGCAGGGTGTGGCTGGGAATGTCGCCAGCCATGGTGATATTGGGATAGCGCCGGTGGATTTCCCGGGCAGTCATCCCGGCACGGCGGTCAACCTCATAATGGCCGTCAATGCCGGAGCGGCCGTAGAGGTCCTCCGCCACCGGCCAGAGATTGCCATCACTGCCAAAGAAGTGGTACGCACCGGCTCTGTGGCAGTAGTCCGAGAGAACCTGCAACCGCGGCAGCATCAAATCGTGGAAAATTCTGGGGGAATACATGGGTCCTTTATCCGAAGCAAAATCCCCGCCGCCGAAGAGCATAACCGCACCCAGCCCGGTGATGAAAGGAATTACTTTTTTAGCGCGGGCAACCTGGACGTCCAGGTATCGAGCGACTAAGTCTGGCCGCAGTAATGTTGCTTCCAGCCAGGCAGGTTCATTCACCGGGATGGCCAGGCCTGGTCCAGGCGCCCGAACTTCCCGTTCCTGGCCAACCCGCTTCAGCACATAGATAAGGTCGGCAAACTCTTCTTCTGTTGGCTGGTACTTCTCAACCGCCTGCTCCAGGCTTTCCGCAATTTCCTCCAGGTCTTCCAGCTGGAGCTCAGGCTTCGGAGATTCCGCAATGGTGTTGTATAACTCGGTAGCCGGGTCAAGCCGCATCGTGTGCCAGGAACCATCGGCTGACTCGTAACGAAAGGTAAACTCATCAACCCGGGCCGCAGGTTTCTCGTTTAAGCGCCAGTAAGTTGGTCTGACCAGGTCGTGGTCAAGTGCGAGTGCGATCTCAATGGCGTCCTGACGGGTACGTTCCACAAACTCATCATGGGCGGCTGGTCCGTTCCAGAGAGCCACTGCCTCACGCCACTGATTGATGCCGCTGCCAACATACGCCGGCCGAGAATCAGCGAAGCCACACGGCTGGAGATAGAAATGTGGCTGATGGGAACTTTATCCGCCGGTTTGCCAGCCACCACTGCCCGGACTCTTTCCTTTGGTGTCATTTTCCTGGACCAGCAAATCACAGACTGTTACTTCAGGTAGTTTCATCATCTTAATCTGGTGTTCATCTTACCCTGTCACACAAAACTCTTCAATTTTCACTTCAAATTTGTTGCGCCCTGGCTGGAAATAACCCGGAAGGCTTCTCTTTGACAAAGACGAAGGCAGCAGGGAAGAAAGCCCAGAGGTCAGTTTTTGGAGAAAAGCATTCTGGCGTAATCGGCTAAAAATTTATACTTCTTCTGCCAGGTGGTATACAGAAAACCGCGCACGCCAGGGAAATTTTCCGCTATGTTCCACCAGCCTTTTACCTCATCAAGGGTGTCAGCGTCGTGGTAGTTGGCGATTAAAATCTTAAAGCCATTGTCGGTGAAAAACTTCAGACTTTTTTCTCTGGGTTTTCCTCCCCAGAGCGCAATAACTACCTCACGGGGTAGATAGTTCCATGAGCCGGTGAAATCTCCCCGGACAAGGTAGTAGTCAGGTCTGGCATTATGGTACGGGTCAAACATATCAGACCAGATGTAGGGTTGAACCTGCGGATTGTACCTTTTCAATATCTCCACCTGCTTTCTCACGCATTCACCCAGAAGTGCCGCCATGTTTTTTCCTTCACAGGCTTTACAGGTGCCGCCCATTCTCACCTCGTCCATGTTCAGGAATACCTTTTTATACCTCAGTTTTTCCCACAACAGTCTGGCTTCATGGTCAAAGATTTCGTACAGGGAAGGTTCAGCCATACAAACGGTTACCTGGCTATCATAAATCAGCAGGGGATGATACCAGCTCACCCGCAAGGAAGTGCCGTCCTTAATCCGGCTTCCCGGCAGAATTTTTATCGCGGGCGCCGGGTAGTCAAGGTCCCGGCGGTAAGGATTAAGGTAGGGGTCAAAAATCTTCTCGTAATCCTTTCCTTCTTCAAACACGGTGTTGTCCTCAGCGCTTTTTACCACAACAGGTGTTCCGGGCCGCCGCAACACATTGTAAAGGCCGACTTCTTCAATTTTCCAGTCATCCACCCAGAATTTTCCCTCTTTGCCACCCCAGATACCGGCGTAAAGTTTTACTTTGTTAAACTCCATGCTGTTAAACACCAGGGTCAACTTCTTCCAGTCAGCGCTGGCTGGCAGATGGTAAGAACGCGGGGCAAGGTCCCGGCTGTCTCCCAGGGCCAGAAGACGGAAATTCCCTGATGGTTTCAGGTTCTCGGTTTTAACCTGGATGGTGGCCCTGTAGCACCGGTAGGGAATGACGCTTACTTCCTGCATCACCCGGCCGTGGCCGTGGGGAGAAACGGTGAAGTTTTCAAATCTCAATGAGGCCTTACCGCTATGGCTGACCGCGGTATCAATAAAGCTGATTTTACCAGGCTCATCGTGAAACCGGTATCCGGCGGCTCTATTTCCCTGATACTCTTCAAAGCCGCCGTTGGTTATCCCCTCAGTCTTCTCTGGAACAAAAAGCGCCTGATTTCCCTTTACCTGGAAAAGGGCTTCCTTTACGGGCAGACCTTCAGTTAGGTTTCTATCGTGGGCCAGCACGCTCCCGTATCCCACGGAGAAAACAGCAGGGATCAGTTCTAACCTGAATTGTTCACAGGCCTTTTTTATTTTCTCCAGCCCCTCAAAGTACTTCTCGTCCTGTTTGCAGAGGGAGTCAAGCCCGCCGGAAAGCACCACTCCGTTGTAGTTATTTTTTGCTACCTGCTCAATCAAGGAGACGAGATTGTCGGTATCCACCTGGCTGGTCAGTTTGAAGCCAAACAGCCACACCAGCCTGTCCTGAAAGTTTAGGGGAAAACAGGAATGGGCTATCCCGGCTACCGCCATTATCAGGATAAGTTTTCTCACGCTCTCATTTTATACCAGCAGCAGGCAGAGGGAAAATAGGTGTTCACCAGGAAAGTTAAGTCTTCCCCTTGTTGAGCCAGTTTAGTTTGACTGACTGGCAGGCGAGGGTTATAGAGCTTGCGTAAGTTCTGGCAGGGCTACGCATCAGGTAAACACAGGGAAAAAGTGGAGAGTCTGGCAGAACTATTGTCAGAAGGGCTGAGATAAAGGTAATATACAAAAGAAGGAGGTCTCATGATGAATTGGAAGAAGGCAGGTTCTGTTCTGGTGCTCATGTTTTTTCTGGCGGGTGCTGCCTGGGCGCAGGAAGGTTACTTGAGAATCACCAGTACACCTGACGGCGCCAGTATCAGTATTGACGGTAAGGAGAAAGGGAAAACCCCGCTTCTTTTAGCCATCGCACCGGGCAAGCACACCATCGTAGCCAGTCTTTCCGCCTATGATAGCGTTACCCAGACGGTGGAAGTGCTGGAAAATGAAGTAACCAGAGTGGATCTTACTCTTCAGAAAAAGGCAGTCCGCCTTCCGGTAGCCACTCCTTTGCGGCCTTCCGGTAAAGGTAATCTCACCATTATTACTGACTGGCCAGATGCCACTATCTACCTTGATGGCTTAAACACAGGGGAGAAGACGCCGGCAACCTTGAAGGACTTATCCGCCGGATTGCATTCTATAATTCTGGTCAGTGGTGACCTGGCGATGTTTGACCGGGTTTTCGTCCAGCCGAACAAGACTTCTGTGGTCAAGAAGTCCTTTGAAGATTACAAGAAGACGCGGCTTTCTCTATTAAAGTCCGAAGAAGAATCCTTGAAGCAAAAGGAGATTGAAGAGAAAAGGCAGAAGCTACCCGCCAGAGTAGCCTTCAAGCTGGAGAAGTTAGCGGCCGCCTCCACGGGCAAGACTGGTTCGGTACTGTGGGATACCACGGATACAGTGGTGCTGACTTTTGCTTACAGAAAGGCTGGCGCCACCGAGTGGACGACCAGAGAATTAAAATGGGAGGCGCCGGAGGAAGAGCCTATTTCTCTGGAAAAGGGTACCTATGAGCTTCAGATGACAGCCACCCGCTATAAGCAGCCGAAGGGATTGTTGACTATTATCGTGGAATCCAAAAAAGAAAAGGTGGCTGAAGCCAAAGCATCCCTGAAGAAGGATTTGCAGGCGGATACTCTCTATACCTTCACGCTCAGTTATGATGGAGGTACCAACCTGAGTTATAAAATAGAAGAAAAAGCGCTCAATACCGCGGTGGAGTAAAAACGGCAGCAGGTAGCACAGGATGAGGAAGAATTTCAGGGTTTTAACGCTGAGCCTGACAGTGGCCCTTGCTCTTGTTTTCTTCTGGGCACCCCTGCCCCACTGCGACCACCTTTTCTTTCAGGATAGTTGCTCGGTCTGCCTGCTTCATCTGTCCGTTAGCAATCAGTGTTCTCCTGGCGTCGTAGCCGTATGGCTGTGGCTGGTCCTTGTTTTTCTGCTTGCCGTCAGTCCTTTTCTCTTCATCCAGCAGAAGAGAGTCTTTACTGCTTATACCCGCGCGCCTCCGCTTTCCTGATTCCGTCCTTTTTTCTCTGAGCCTCAATCACCAGGAGGTGTTATGCGTCGCTTTCTACTTTTAAGTGTTTTCCTTCTGTGGAGCAGCCTTGGCCGGGGTGAGGAGTCAGCGGAAAGTTTAAGGCAAGAACTGCGTCGGCTTACCGAAGAACTTTCCACAATCAAACAAACTTACGAACAGCGGATTAAACTCCTGGAAGAAAGAATAAGCCAGATGGAAAGAAAGATGGAACCAGAAGTGGCTGCTCCTTCCGTGGCGGAAAAGAAGACTTCTTCGGTGGGTCTGCCTGACATCAGCGTCATCGGAGATATCCAGGGGAATTTTGGTCCGGATCGGGAAGGAGATGACTCCCGGAATAAACTCTTCCTTCAGGAACTGGAGCTGGGATTACAGGGGTATCTCTTTCCGGAGATTAGAGCCGATGCCTTTGTCTCCCTTCACCGTCATCCGGACGGAGAGTACCAGGCAGAACTGGAGGAAGGCTATGTCAGTTTTCTCAATCTGGGACACGGCTTTTCTGCCCAGTTAGGCAAGAAACTGATTTCTTTCGGCAAACTCAACCCGATTCATCCCCATCACTGGGATTTTGTGGATCGGCCTCTGGTTCTGAAAGAATACTTGGGAGACCATGGGCTGGCCGGCAATGGTGTCAGCCTTTCCTATCAGTTACCGCTTCCCTTCTTTGCTCAGGTGGAAAGTGGCGCCTGGTATGTTGACAGTGAGCATGTCCATGGCGAACTACCGATGGTCAGTCCGGCTGACGAAGTTTACACGGCCCGGGTATGGTTTGGCGGCGAACTGGGCCAGACCGAAATGGAACTGGGTTTTTCCGGGTTGAAAGGTTACGGTTCTCACCATGAACAGCACCTGGATAAACTCAATCTTTACGGGGCTGACCTGACCATGAAATACTTTGGGCCTGGCTACCGGAGACTTCTGTGGCGCAATGAAATTCTTCATTGTGAGAGAAAAATTCCGCCGGGCACAGTCAGTCACTGGGGCGGCTATACCCACCTGAACTGGCGGTGGGATAAGTACTGGAATGTCGGTTTTCGTTACGATTGGGTTCAACCACCATTTCCCAAGCCCCTTCGTTCCAGCGAAAAACAGAGCAGTCTTATCCTTACCAGAAATCTTTCGGAAATGACCAGTCTTCGGTTTCAGGCCTTTACGGACATGAAGGATGACTATGGCGTTTATCTTCAGGTTCTTTTCGGTATTGGACCGCACAGCCATCCTCTGGAGTAGGGTCACAGAAATAGTGAGGTAGTGTCAAAAAAGGAAGAAACAAGGATGAAAAGAAAGGGAACAAACTGGCTCACTCAGAATGCTCCGGCACAGACAAGGACTACGCCGAAATCGGTTGCTCGGCGAACTCATTCGCCAGGTGGCGAATTCAGACACCGCCGAGTAAGGTATTGCGTCCCGGATGGAATTGTCCGGTCCGCTTACCGAACGCATCCGCTTTTCGTCTTGTCTTGTATCTGTGCCTTCGCAAATCGTTCGCCAGCTGTCCCCTTCCTTTTTTAAGAGTGGGGGAAGCGCTGGGAAATAAGGAGTTGCAAAACCACCGGGAGAAACAGGAAAAGACTGAAAAAAACAACTTGTTGAAGTCTCTGACAGAACCCGGGTAGAGCCAGGGAGGTTTCTCATGAGAAAAGCGATTGTGTGTGCTGGAGTTGTTGTTTCTGTGGCGATGGTGATGGCAGGCCCTGCCTGGGCCAGCCGCAAGCAGCTGGCAAAAAGGATTGAGCAAGCCACAGAGTACTTTCAGGACCTAATGGAAGCGCCGGATTATTCCATTCCGCAAACCCTATTACAGACATGCCGGGGCGTGATTATTATCCGGCAGTACAAAGCCGGTTTTGTGGTGGGAGTCAAAGGGGGCGCTGGGGTGGTTCTGGTGCGCGACGAGAAATCAAAGGTCTGGAGTCCACCAGCCTTCGTGGCTTCTGGAGAAGGCAGTTTTGGTTTTCAGATTGGGGGCCAGGCGATTGATGCCGTACTGCTCATCATGAACAGGGAAGGGATGGAAATGCTGGCCAGGAGCAAGTTCAAAATCGGCGTTGATGCTTCCGCGGCAGTGGGTCCGGTGGGCCGGGATGCGGCGGCCAAGATTTCTCCCGGGACAGCCATCTTAGTTTATTCCCGGACCAGGGGCCTTTACGCCGGAGCCGCTTTTGAAGGAGGGGTTCTGGTCAGTGATGATAAGGCCAATGAAGAGTTCTACGGTAAAAAGGGAATTACACTGCGGGACATCCTTTTTCGGGGTGCGGTGAAAATGCCCGGGGAGGCCCTGCCGCTGGTGGAACTTCTCCAGAAATACGCAAGTCCCTGAGGCAGTTTCTCCGTCAGGTTCGGTGGGGTGGGAAGTAAAGAAAAAGGTGGCTGATGCGGTCGGTTTCGCCCAGATAAAGCTCGCCGTTGGTGCCCACACAACCAGAAGCAAATTCGTAGCCGTGCCATGGAATTTCGCTGGAAGCGTAAAGAATTCCTAAATCGTCCAGGGAACGGGTGGTCAGCTCATAACGGAAAAGGTGGGCCATACCTTCCCGGCTGCCGTTGAGGCCATAAAGGCAGTTGTCCTTGCCGGAAAGCAGCACCGGACAGCCGGCCGCAGCGGTGGGTTTGCCGATGGTGTAGCCCCTGCCGGAATCAGGAGAGAAAGCAAAGAGTATTCCGTCAGCTGAGCCGGCGCCGTAAATCAAACCTTCTTTTTCGTGATAAACTGCAGCCTGTAAACGGTTGTAAAGAGAACGACCGGCCACGGTCGGCAGGCGGTAATTCAAAGTCTCCAGGGAGAGATAGCCCGGCCCGCTCTTAAAGAAAAAGTCTGGTCCGGCACAGCCGTAAATATTTCCGTGCTGGTCCAGCACCAGCGCTTCTGAGAAACGGCCGTGTTTGTCCAGATTAACACTGGTGATGAGTTTTTCTTCAGAGACACTGTAACAGAAGAGAAGACCACTTTTCCGGCCAAGGCCATAAAGAAGAAGACGCTTGCTGTCCAGCACCAGAGAAACAATTGATTCACCCAGAAGAGGGCAGGGTAGATAAGAGATTTCTCCAAAAAGCAGTGTCCTTACGGTTTCCTTGACATACCCCTTTCTCAGGGTATAGCGAAAGAGCCGTCCCTTCTCCGGACCGTCAGAAATCGCTCCGTAAAGGCAGCCGGCACCAGAGACCAGCGCCCGGTCAACGCTGGTTGCGCCCGGCAGCACTCCGAGGTCATAAACACTGTCTTCCTCCGGGGCCGGGTCGTAAAGGAAGAGGTGACTCTGCCGGCCAGAGGTAGCGCCGTAGATGCGGCCATCAGAACCACAGCAGAGGGAAGTGATGGCGCACTCACCGGCCGGGATGGGTTCGGAAAGAGCCTGTTTTAACCTCAGCGCCCGGTTGAAGACGCGGCCGCAGGTGACATACGGAGAATAATTACCGACTGGCACCGTTGATTTTTCTGGCCAGGCGCGCTTTTTCAGTTCTTCTTCCGACAGCATGCTTTTACCCCCAGGGTTTAATATCCTTAAAGGAAAAGACATCCGGTCTGGCTGAAGCCTTCTCCGGTCGGTAGATGTAAAGACCTGACGGAGCCGCACCGGCTTCGGCAAAGTAAAGGTTTCCGTAGAAATCCGGGGTAGCACTGGCAATGGCTGGTGGCCGGTGGTCCCCGAAAATTAGCGGACAAACTCTTTCTCGTTGACCGGTTCTTACATCCAGCCTCAACAGCCAGATTTCTTCAGGCTCTTCCCAGCCAAGGCGCATCGTAAAATAGAGCCGCCCATCCATCCCGAAGACCAGGCCTCTGACCTGCCAGCGTTCCAGATAAAGGTCAGTCTTGAAATTAGCCGGCCCAAAAGCCCTTCCCAGGTCCTCAATTTTTCCTTCAGGGCCAGCGTAAGGGTCAAAGCGCCAGAGGTGAGACTCATAGCCCCAGTCTGTTCCGTAGAAGCAGGACCAGTCCGGCGCCGGGATAACATCGTACGGGACATTGTGCCAGCCAATCCGGTAAGGTTCATAAGGGCATCTGGTGAGTAACCTCGTGATTTCATGCGTTCGGCCGTCGCACTTCAGAAAGTATCCGTAGTCGTCGGTGGTCCAGGCATTGCCTTCCCGGTCCAGAAAGATGGCCTGCGGGTTGACATCTCCGATGCGGCCAAGGTCAAGGTACCGCCTGGTGTCCAGATGGAAAAGGTAAAGGTGGTTTCTCGGCCAGGTGATTCCGTAAAGTAGTTGTCTTTTTTCGTCCAGGGCCATGGCTCTGGTTCCTTCCTTCACCGGGCCAATGCCGAAATTGGTCAACTCGCCGGTAGCAGGATTGTAGGTAAACAGATAAGAGCCGGGAAACCACCTGGCCGGGTCATCCCAGCAGTTCCATGGTCTCCAGATGGGATCGCCCCGCGGTGGTCCAGAGGCATGGGTGGCACAGTAAAGAAGGCCGTCGCTGCCTGAAATCAGACAGTAGTGGATTTTGGACTGGGTGGCCAGTCCATTGTCAGGGGGTTGGCCTAAAGCCGGACCAACATCCAGCAAGTATTCCAGGCGGCGCTCGGCAGGCTTATACCGAAGAAGGAAAACACTCAATCCACCGGTGATTTCTCCGCAATCGGCCAGGTAGATATTTCCGTCCGGACCAGTGCACAACCCCCATACAGAATCGTGCTGCGGCAGTCCCTCAATCGGCAGGTATTCTACCTCTCCTTCCAGCGCCGGTTTAACCCTTTCTTCGCTTTTCATCTCCTCGCCCGGTGTTCACAAACAACGCCTACCGAAATTAACACACACCCGTTCTGGTGTCAAAGGTTCACACCAGACTATTCAAATTCTGCCTCACTCCAGGTAAAAGGCGTAAACTCCGGTGTGAGAACTTCCCCAGGTGCCGTCAATCACCAGAGAAACCGCCTCCGCCTCTTTCCCGATAGGGACAACCACCAGCCGCTGACAGTTATTCTCTGTTCGGAAGATTGTGTTCCACTGGCGGCCCTGTCTTATCCGGATGTGGAAACATTTGACCAGTTCTGGCGGGGGAGCATTCAGCTGGCCGTAATTGCCGTGATGGCTCATGGTAATCCGCCGGTGAAAGGCGCTGTCAAAAACGATTCTAACGGCAGAGACCAGACGACTTTTCTTCAGGGTGTAAGTCACCTCCTGGCCAGGCTGACATTCCCAGCGGTGGCTGTGTTCCCACAGCGGGCGGTTCCAGCCGTCCCTTAAAACCTCCGGGTCGCCGGCAGAAGCGGTCAGTAAGGCTGAATCTGTCAGGGGAATGAACTCCTGTTTGACCCAGGGCAGGAAGCAGTCGTCCCTCAGCAACAACTGCTGTAATGTCTTAATTTTTTCCTGGCCGACCGCGAGAGGTTTCAACCCTTCCTTCACCGCCAGGCTGGCCGCGGTCCCAACTGCCTGACCCATGGTGGCGCAGGTACCCATCACCCGGGCCGAACTCAAAGCCATGTGGGTAAACCCGGCACACCGGCCAGCGCAGAGAAGATTTTCCATACCCCGGGGACAGAAGACCCGGTAGGAGATTCCGTAGGGGCAGGGGGCAGGATGAAAGATGGTCGCCTGTTTTTTGTAATCAGGATGGAGAAAGCCGCCCGGGTGGTGGTCATCCATTGGCCAGCCGCCGTAAGCCACAGTATCCTGGAAGGTACCGCCGGCTTCCACATCGTTCTGGGTCATAATGTACT
The DNA here is from genome assembly GCA_029551285.1 of bacterium. GTDB lineage: Bacteria > Ratteibacteria > UBA8468 > B48-G9 > DSTR01 > JAMWDF01. The sequence goes on from JAKPFT010000063.1 coordinate 24,366, forward strand.
CGGTAAGGTAACGGCGTGATTCCCGACGACAGGGCAGAAACTGGATCCAGTCCAGCACCCAGTTGGCGGCTTTTTCCCGGTGAACACAGTGATTCTTGATATGGTCCCAGACGCCGTAGACGATTTTAAGCAACTCATCGCGCATTTTCTCGGCATCGTGGATGGCATCCTTTTCTCCACCCATCTCCAGCCACCAGTAACCCATGGCAAAGTAACGATGTCCGGCTTCACCGTAGGGTAAGTCATCTTCTTCAGGAAAGTCGTAGGCCCAGGCTGGCGGTTCAAACGGTTGCGGTTTATCAGTGGCTCGTGCCTGGAAAAGGCAGGTCATACCCATGGTTTTCTCATCAGCCTTTTCCGGCGCATGGGATTCGTTGAATTCGCTTCTGGCTTCCCGTCCCCGGCGCCAGGCCGCGCCGGTCAGCGGGGCTAAGATGCCGTCTCCGGAACAGTCAATAAATACTTCCGCAGAGATAATGTGGGTGGTTTCGGTGGTCAATTGCCACCCGGTGATATTTTTAATCCGGCGGCCCTGGGTTTCTGCCTGGAAGCAACTGGTGTTCAAGAATAGTTCCAGTCCAGGCTGAAATTTCACCTTCTCATAAAGCACGGTGTCCCAGATAGAGTAACTGCTCTGGGGATTGCGACGCAGATTTTCCAGACGCAGTTCTTCCAGGATACCGGTTTCCCGCATGTTAGGATTCTGGCTGTCAGCCCCGCCGATGTGAACCCGCATTTCACTGGAACAGGCACCACCCAGCACTGGCCGGTCATGGACCAGGGCTACTTTGACCCCGTGGCGCGCCGCAGAAAGAGCGGCACAGATACCGGTGAGTCCACCGCCCACGACGGCAATGTCAACCTGATGTCTCTCGGTTTTCATACAAACCCCCTTCAGGTCATTACTTTTTGAGAACAGGCTATATTATACCGCCGGGAGGAATTCCGGTGGCGAAAACTTGGCTCCTAAACTTTTCCGACAACTCAACCGATAAATTAGTGAAAACAGCCGGGGGTGAACGATGGCCGTTTACGGGAGGCCTCTCCGAGGAAAGAAAAGAACTGATTGCAGTTTGAGAATTTCCAGGCCTCTTCCGGATACCGTGTGGAAAGATGGTTACGGCGAGGCCCTTCTCTGGCAGTTAATCACGGGAGAGAAGCTCAACGACAACCAGCTGGACCGAAAGATCCTGGAGCACAGGCTGAGACTGCTCTTCCGGACACCGCCAGGTATGGCCTGAGTGATAGTGAAAGGTTGAAGAAGCCTGAATCTCTTTCCATTTGCCTTGCCCCGGCTGTCGGTATCCGGAAAGAGGCCTGTGAAGTTTCTCAGTCTTGCTGTCGGTAGTGTTCAATAGCCATTAACTTCTTTGATTTCTCTAAGTTCATCCACTGCTGCATCGGCAGAAGGATGACGACTCTGGTATGGTCAAGATGAACGATCGTTTCCTCTTTCTGCTTCTGGCCGAAGATATTGTAGTAGTAGCGAAAGGCGATTTGAACTCCTGGTAGATCACTGTCAGCGCGAAGCGGGGTGGTAAACTGCAATACCGGCGCAAAGAAGAGGACTAAGAGAATCACAATGATGGCACCGGTGATCAGGTAGAAAAGGGGACGGCGCAGAAAAGAGAAGGATACATCTGTTTCCGGCACTTGGTGGCCAGGGGGGTTCTCAGACCGCTCAGGCTCTTTAGCCGGAATAACAGGTTCAGGCTGGGGAATGGGGGCGGAAGGTTTCTCTTCTTCCGGTTGCTTTTCTACCCGGTAAACATCAGGGGCCCCGGTGATGCTGACATTTATCTCCTCTTCCAGCTTCCGGATGCGCTCGTCCAGCGATTCCCGTTTTTTCCTGAAGCCTGGCATGGTATTAGTGGGTTGCTAAATTGTTTTCCGGCGAAACTCAATCGCTGTATCTTAACACATCTCCTCGCTTAAGGGAAGAACGGAAACAGGCAGTTCTCCGGTGAGCCAGAGCGGCAAAACATCAGCAAAAAGGTAGCCGGCAGGTGTTGGCCGGATTCTTTCTCCCTCCCTGGAAAGCAGACGATTTTTTTGAAGTGTGCTCAGGGTGCGTTCCAGTTGAGGATTGTCAGACAGAAGATGCAGCGGGACTCCTTCAGCGGTGCGCAGTCCCAGAAAGATTTCTTCCAGTCGTTCCTGTTCCGGAGTGAGTTCTTCGCGGCCAGCCACTGCCTCACAGCCGGCGAGAATCATTTCGCAATATCTTCTGATGTCAGCCACATTCCACCAGCGCCTGTTCCCGGAAAAGGAATGAGCCGCTGGTCCTAAACCAAGGTATGGTTGCCGGCGCCAGTACTTAAGATTGTGGCGTGACTTATACCTTTCCCCGGCCGCGAAGCTGGAGACTTCGTAATGGAGGTAGCCGTGCTTTCGCCACCAGGAGGAAGTCTGGAGAAAGAGTTTCTCCTGCTGTTTCTCTTCAGCCACCACCCTTTCTCCGTTTTCTTTTCTGACCGCCAGGATGGTGCTCTTTTTTATCGTCAACTGATAGCAGGAAATATGGGCTGGCTTCTCTTTCTCCAGACGGGTGAGCACTCTTTCCCACTTCTTCTCTGTTTGCCCGGGCAGTCCGGAAATAAGGTCCACGCTGACACAGTCAAAGCCGGCTTCCAGCGATGTCCGAAGGGCTTTTTCCGCGACCAGGCCAGTATGACGCCGGCCGAGAAAACGAAGGTCTTCTTCCTCCAGAGATTGCAGTCCCAGGCTCAGCCGGTTAATACCGAGACTTCGCCAGAGGCGAAGGTTTTCCGGGAAGACATCTTCAGGATTGGCCTCAAGGGTTATTTCCGCATCTGGCGTGAAGCGAAAAAAGCGCCGGAGTTCTTCAAAAAGGTAAATTAGAATTGAGGGTTGTAAAAGGGAGGGTGTACCTCCGCCAAGATAAAAGGTGTCAAACAAAGAAAAGTCTTTCTGCCACCGTCTAACTTCCTGGCAGACGGCCTGGTACCAGGCTGGGACAAGCGAAAGTTCAGTGGTAGCGGCAAAGTCACAGTAGCTGCACCGGCAACGGCAGAAGGGCACGTGCAGATACAAACCGGCTGGTTGTGGTCTCATTTTTTTAGCGGTAGCGGTCGGTGCCTGTCCCGGGCAAAGTGGTTGTTAATCAATCGGGACAGGCTACCTTACTCGCCGGTGTCTGAGCCCACGGATAGTGGGCGAGTTCGGCGAGCAACCGATTTCGTCGTAGTTCTTGTTTTCTGCCGGAGCGATTGAGTGAGGCCGTGCTCCCGCGAATCCTTTTCCCTTTTTCTCTTCACACTCACTTAGAAGGAAAGGGGAGTGCGGACCGAACGAATGCGGAGGCAGAAACTACAAGACAAGACGAAAAGCGGTAGCGGTCGGTGCCTGTCCCGGGCAAAGTGGTGGTTAATCAATCGGGACAGGCTACCTTACTCGCCGGTGTCTGAGCCCACGGATAGTGGGCGAGTTCGGCGAGCAACCGATTTCG
>JAKPFT010000064.1 GCA_029551285.1 bacterium
TACGCTACTGAATGGGAATACGGTGATAACCAGTACCTCTCAAAGAACGAACTTTTCCACCACCAGAGTGTGGTTCCCAGGGGGCTTTTTCTTGCCCGCCTTTTCCCTTATCCCCCTCTTGACTCTTCATCGGAAATCTCCTTATGGGAGTGGTTCAAACTGCACCTCGTCAATCCAGATTGTTCCCAGTCCTTTGTAAATCTCAATCTGCAGGTTCATGGTCCGGGCGTTCTCAGGGACCGTGACCTGCCTGGAAATGAGCTTCCAGTTCTGCGTTCCTTTCAGCATGTTCAGGTCAAGGTACTGTTGGGGAGCCAACGGACTCCATCGGAAGAATACCGCGGCGCCAACGTCCGAACTCTCCAGTCTATCACTTTTCGCCCACATCCGGAAAAGATATGTTCCTGCCGGGACCACAGCGATATTTTTCTGGATAATACCCGCCCGCGTCACCTCGCTTGAAGATATCCGCAGACTGCACTGGCCTGAATGGGAGACCTGATGGTCAGCGGTAATCTGCACCGCCGCAACACCAATCGGATACTTCTCCCAGTCGTCTGGCCAGCCATCGCCGTTGGTGTCACTTTCAAAAGAGCTATTGCGTAGCGGAAGGGCGGGTGTCCCTGGAGATGATGCGGGGGATTTACCAAGAGATTGCCCCGCTTCCTCCAGTCTCACATTGTCCAACCACACCTTCATGGGCAGGTTTTCCACCAGAAAGGAAATCGTCCAGTTCCCTTCATTGCTGCCGGAATTGACCACCTTTTCCATGAGGGTCCACTGGTTCGGTGGCGGCTTGGGAAGATAGTAGTACTTGAAATCTTTTCCCCGGGTCAGAAGTTGAAGAGACAGCGCCTCGGTCTGCTTCACCCATAAACTTAGCCGGTAATCTGTACCGGGTTTAATACCGGAGACAGTGGTGGAAATTTCAGCCCACTTCTGGGCGACGGAGTTATCCAGACAGAGACCTTTGCCCTCATAACCGTCTTCCCAGCGATAGCTTTCCCGGGGAGCGCCTTTTTCCAGGTTGGGCCTCCAGAAATCAGGGAAACCGTCGTGGTCATCATCCCTTTCCAGGGTGCCGTTACGGATAAGATTACCGGTGCCGCTTGGTTTTCCGGAAGCAGGCGCCAGGCACCACTTTTCTGTCTTGCGAAACTCCACAGGAATGAGAAAATTCCAGATAGCCTGATTGACCGGTCCGCCGTGGCGCCGCTGAATCTCCTGAAAAAGTTGAATCCAGCCGGTTTCGCCGATCGCTTCCGGAGTGAAGGGATTGGCCGCAAAGTAAATCACGGTCCCTCTGCCCAGGTGCCGCTGTACGATGGCTGGCTCGCCATTGTCAAACCTGGCCAGCACAACGGCTGAAGGGTCCAGAATCTCCACGTTTCGGCTGGTGGAAGAAGAATACTGGTCCGGCCAGAGGTTGAGCCTGGTATCTTTCCAGGACGCCAGGAAGGTTTGCGACCCTTTGAACTGAAGGCTGGCCTGATAGTTCGGACCAGCCGTCCGCACTCCCAGAAGTCTCTCCCGTTCCTTGCTCAGCGCTTCTCCGTCAGGCGAAAAAGAAAAGGCGAGCGGGTCTCCACAAACCAAAACGCCACCTCCTCTAACAAACTCTTCCACTGCCTTCACCACAGATTTTCTCTCATACTCAGCGTAAGGGATGTAGAGAATCTTGTACTTCTGTAACAGGTCCGGTTTTTCTTCCAGGATGTTGTCATCCACGAAGGTAAACCAGCTCCCCGCCTTCTGGCCCACAACAGCGTAGCAGGAGTAAACTTCCTGCCCTTCAAATTGTCCCATGTCCCAGGTTTGTCCGGTAACGATTTTGGCTCCGTAAGCATCTGTGGAGTAAAGAACGGCTGTGGTGGAGGCTGAAGGAAGAGTCACCCGGCGCATCTCCGCGACCTTCTTTGAGATCTGGAGCATGACATCCCAGAGTTCCGGGTCAGCGTACTTGGTGCAGCCGCCCTTTTCGTACGGGAAGCGGTGCGCATACCAATCAATCCCGTCGCCACCAGCCCGGAAAACCTGAGAAACCCATTCCTGCAGCCATTCAGATTTTACGGGGACCTGGTGATAAACAAAGGCCTGGCAGATGCAGACAACTGGTTTGCCGCTGATATCCTTTACCAGTTTGGTCATAAACCCGGGCATGAAATGGCCAGCCTTAGCCCTTCTTGTTTCCAGTTGCGTCGGATAAGGGTCCACCATCATGAAGTCGCAATTTCCCAGCAGGCGATAATCCCAGACCGGCGCAAAGTAGATGGAAAAAATGTTGTTGGCCGCAATGAAGAAATCAGGCCTGGCCTGCTTAATCTTCTGATAGAATTTCTCCTGAACCTCAGCATACTTATGCCAGGCCCATTTCCGGTAAGCCAGCCACTGAAAAGGGGAACCCTCAAAATTAGAAGGCGGGCCATACTTACCGTAGCCGTAGCGCTCCCTGATTTCCCGGGACCATCTTTCTTTGACATCCTGGGGGAAAACAAGGCCGTCAGGCATTAGGTTTTTGAAAGAGTAAAGAATTCTGGAACTGGCTTCGTCGTCAAACATAACCCAGGCGTCAGTTTTCTCCTGAGCGACCTCTTTGAGCCAGGCGGTTATCTTTTCCTCAAACCGGCTGAGATAGGCAGGATGGAAATAGGATGGACCGGAAAAAGGCAGTCCCAGAGCCTTTAACTCCTTGGCACCAGAAGCGGTAAAGTTCAGCCAGAAAAAAGGTTTCAGGCCGGAGGATAGAAGATAGCGGTCTAATCTGGTTTCAATCCCGGTAGAAAAATATTTCAGGTGATGATTCAGCAGTTCCTGAATATTCTCTTCCCGCCAGTCTGGTTTTTTCTGTCGGACCTCCTCAGGTACCTCCCAGGTGTAAAGGCTGGTACTGGCCTGACCCACCAGATAGCGGCCAGGCTCTCCGCAGAGAAGCGACTCAAAACTGGGCTGGTCAATACTAATGATATCCCTGGAGTCACCCGCCGGCTCCAATGAGACAGCATCCCACCAGGTCTGTCCCTTAGCGAAGTAAAGTTCCAGGATTAGTTCCACCTGGGTGGCTTGCTCCGGTACGGTAAAAACCCTGGTTAGCAAAAACCAGGGGGTTTCACCGGAGGCCAGCAAAGTCCTTGGACCGTCCAGGTACTGAGAGGTTCCCCGGTCAAAAATCAGGTGGACAGCCGTTCCCACCTCAGGGGAGGAAAGGTTTCTGGATTTGAGCCAGACTTTAAGGCAGTAAGTCTTTCCACCGTGAATGGAAAGGCGCTGTGAGACCAGCCCACAGGAGAGTTCCGTTGCCTGGAGCATTAAGGAGCGGCGACCATCACAGACGAGATGGCTGTCCAGCTGGAATTGCGGGTTGCCGAAAGAGGAATAGATTTTCCCCTGATGCTCCCAGATGGGATGAGCCGTTGTGGCTGAAAATGTCCATCCATCAGGGAGGCCGTCCCCATTGTTATCCTCCTCAAAACTGGCGTTTGTCACCAGGTTTGCTGCCGGCAAAGGACTGACCAGGGAGAACCAAATAGTCAGGGCGGCCAAAGCAGCCAGTAATGACCCTGGGAATTTTCTCTTCATCTTTTTATCACCTGACCCTGGCCACCGAGTCCCGGACAACGAGTTCCGGGGAAAGTGTCACCTGAAACCTTTCTGGAATGCCCTGCTGCATAGCCTTCAGAACATGCTGGATACATTTCCGGCTCATCTCTTCCAGGGGTTGGCGTATTGTGGTAATGCCGTACTTTTCTGATATTCCCTGCACCTCGTCAAAGCTGACCAGGGAAATATCCCCGGGCACCTTAAGTTTCAATTCTGTGAGAACTTCAAGAACAGGTTCCTGAAAGGCGCCGTCCGCAAGGAACAGCCCGGTAGGCGGCTTCTCCTGCTGAAGCAGGTTACGCAGGTGGTTCTTGATTGACTGGTCGTCGTAATCAGTATGAAGGATGAATTCATCTTCTGGAAATAGCCCCCGGGTCCGGTGTGCGGCCAGGAATCCCAGGTAGCGCTGCTGAAGATAACTGTGGCCGTCGACCAGGCTGACAAAACCCACCCGGGTATGACCCTGTTGCAACAGTATTTCGGTTCCGGCAAGCGCCCCTGACTGGTGGTCACAGGAAACATAACTGATTTGGGGATGTTTGACCGGCCGGTTCAGCGCCACCACCAGATAACCTCTGGCGGCCAGCGCCTCCATGGCTACCTTTTCTTCCTGTTCCGGCGAAATCCATAGGCAGACGCGGGAGGGAAACTCCTTTCTTCTTGTGGCAAACGCTACCGGGGAGTAATTAGTCACGGTGAACTCCAGGTGCTCATCCCTGGCTGCAGAGAAAAGGCCTTCCATCATCTGGCCGAGGTACCCCTGGCCACTCACCAGATGCCACCCCTGTGGAATCACGATGAGGATGTTGTTGTTCAGAAGGGGGAGGCGCTCCACTGGTTTTTGCACAAAACTGCCTTTCCCCCTTTTCCTGACGATGAAATTATCCCGGACAAGCACCTCCAGGGCTTTTCTAACAGTGGGACGGCTGACGCCGTAGTGCAGACATAGACTGGTTTCAGAAGGCAGGCAGTGAAACTTCTGTTCCTGAAGCTGGCGCAGAATTTCAGCCCGGATCTGCAAATACAAGGGTTCTGGTTTCTCTCTGACCACCGACATAGCGGCCTTTCTTTACGTTATCTTACATTTTACCACAAAATGACCTCCTGTCAAGTCCTTACCGGAATGGGGCGGTGGAATATCTTACCGCGTTGTCCCCGGCAGAGAGTTTTCCGGCTACCCTTCCAAACAAATTAAGGGCATAATGCTGTAATCAGGGCGATACCTTACCGCCATCCCTGATCTGTTTCCGGGGTTTTAGCCCGGCGTCTTAGAGGAAGGGTGCAGGATTCAAAACCGTGAAAAAAACTTTCTCGGGCAACAGGCGATAAAAGGGGAAATCATAGGAAGGACACCGAAGGAGAAAAAACACTGTGCAGAAAAGACCAGGGCTTTCATTTCTTGAAGGAAAGGAAAATTCCTCTCGATGATTCCTGGAAGTGATTGTCGTCGGAGGCGGTCCGGCTGGATGTGCTGGAGCCACAGCCTCAGCCCGGGAAGGAGCCAGGACCCCACTCATTGAGACGGCTACGGATCTGGGAGGGATGGGTACTTTAGGCCTTGCACCCTGGTTTTGCGGTTACAGCGACAGTGCAAGAACATCACCCGGGGCCTTGCGAAAAAGGTCTTTAATCGCGGGAATGTTTCTGGAGGAAAAGCTGAGAGATGCTAATCCTTTGCATCCGGTGGCGATCGACCCGGAACTCCTGAAAAAATTTATGATCAGATGGTCGCTGAAGTTGAAGCCAGTATCCTTTTTCAAACGCGGCTGGTGGCTGTGGAAAAGAAACAGGACAATGAAGTGGAAACCATCATTGTGGCCAACAAAGCCGGTTTTTCTGCCTATCGGGCCAGGGTTTATGTGGACAGTAACGGAGACGGCGACCTCTCGGCCCAGGCTTCCACTCCAGAAGAAGGCTCTACCAGCCGGAGAAAATGAAAGCCGGGTTTTTTCCAGCAAAAGCCCGGGAAAACCTTGATTGGCCGGCGGTCACCCGGAAAAACCCCCTGGTTCTTGCCGTCAAAGATTAGTTTCTTCGGTCCGGATAAGTCAGGTCCGGCTTCCACGGTTAACTGCCCGGACCATTCCGGCAGGCAGTTATCCACAAACTTTATCTGCCGGCAGACATTGACATTGAAACAGCTGGACAATTTTGGCTTCCAGTCATTCCAGTTTCCAGCCGGCGGGATTTCCCTCACCGGACCAAGCATCTTCACCTTCACGCAGAACTCTTCGCCAGCAGCCACGAAAGAAGGTATTACCGAGAAAATTCCAATCGGTTTCATTCCTTTTCCCCTTCTCAGAAACTGGCTGAATGATAACACAGGTCAACTTCGCGAAAAAACTGATGAGCACCGTTTCTTTTTTTTTTGCAGTGGAACCTTCTTCTAAGGCCTGAAAGCTCCTGGAAAATTAATTCTGAGAATGGTAAAATATAGTATGAAAATCTGGGTAAATAAGGCCAGCAGTTTTCAGGAAGCTGAGGAGTTTGACCTGGATTACTACCTGAAAATGGGCCCTCGGAAGCGACTGGCCCTTGTCCAGGAACTTCGGGAACGGAGTTTCAAAATTGGCAGAAAGCATGAAAACAGAAAAAGATTACGAAGAGTTCTTCGCATTATTAAACAAACACAGAGTTAGGTACTGTATTATCGGTTCCTATGCAGTCGCTTTCTATTCTAACCCACGGTATACGAAAGACGTTGACCTTCTCGTTGAACCCACAAGGCAGAATGCAGAGAGACTTTTGCGGGTTTTGAAGGAGTTTGGCTTTGGCTCGCTGAACCTTTCGGAGAGAGATTTTGCCAACAAAGGGCAGATTATCCAGTTGGGTTACGAACCAGTTAGAATTGACCTCATCACTTCTCTTTCCGGTTTGCCCTTTGGTCAAATCTGGAAAAATCGCAAAAGGGGACCTTACGGTCGTCAGAAGGTCAACTTCATAGACCTGAACAGTCTGATAAGAAGCAAGAAACTTTCCGGGAGAGCCCAGGATATAGCTGACCTGGAAATCCTGACCAGAGTTAAAAGACGCCTGTCCCGGAAAAGAACAGAAACTTAACCCTGCTGCCTGCCTCTTTTGACTTCAGAACTTCCCCGCGCGACTTTGTGAAGCCACGTCAGCAGAGAGAAACCTTTTGACATCGGGGAACAAAGGCATTATACTCTGGGTCCTCACCGCTTTTAGGAGGAACCCTTGAACATTCTTGTTTTTAACTGCGGCAGTTCTTCCCTCGGTTACAAAGTTTTTGAGGCCGAAAAGGGAACCTGTCAGGTTCTGGTCTCCGGGAAAGCCCACCGGGTGGGCGTTAAGGGTAAGGAACCTTCTTTTATTGAGCACCGCTACGGCCAGCGGCACACCAGACAGGAAACCCCCATCGCCACTCACCGGCAGGCAGCCGGTCTTGTTTTTGACTACCTGGCCGGGGAAAAGGTGCACCTGGATGCAGTCGGCCATCGTTTTGTCCACGGAGGTCATCTTTTCCAGAAGTCAGCCCTGGTGACCCCGGAAAATTTTAAGAAGTTGAAAGCCTGTCTGCCCCTGGCTCCCTTGCACAACCCCACCTCTCTTTCCATGATTGAAGAAACCGGCCGCCTCCATCCGGGGCTTGGCCAGTATGTCACCTTTGACTCAGCCTTCCACACCACCTTGCCGGAGCAGGCTTACACCTACGCTGTCCCTGAAACCCTGCGGAAAAAGTTCAGTTACCGGAAGTACGGTTTCCACGGGCTTTCTTACACCTATGTCACCCTGAAGGCTGCGGAATTTTTGCGCCGGCCCTTGAAAGGATTGAAACTGGTTGCCTGCCATCTGGGCACAGGTGGTTCCAGCGTTGCGGCTATCAAAGACGGCTATTCTGTGGATACTTCCATGGGCTTTTCCCCGCTGCAGGGCCTGATGATGAGCACCCGCTGTGGCGACATTGACCCGATGCTCAGTCTTTACCTTATGTCAGTTTTTGGCTACCGGCCAGATGCTCTCCTGGACAAACTGAACAGGGAAAGTGGCCTCTTGGGAGTTTCCGGAATTTCCAGTGACCTCCGCGATATCATCCAGTCTTTTCACGGTCCGGAAGGTGAAGACGCAAAGCTATCTTTCTCCATGTATGTCCAGCGACTGAAAAAGTATGTGGGCGCCTATGCGACCATCCTGCAGGGAATGGACGCTCTCATTTTCACCGACGACATCGGTGTTGGTAACCATCTTGTCCGGGAAAAACTCTGCCAGGAGATGGACTGGTGTGGCCTCTTCCTGGACGAAGAACTTAACCGGCAGGCAAAGTCTGACGCCATCTACCGTCTGGAAAAACCCGGCTCTAAGGTAGCGATTCTGACCATACCCACGGACGAGGAATATGTCATCTGCCGGGAAGGCGAAAAACTTCTTTCCCGGAGGCAGATATGAGTTTACTTTTGGTGCCCACGGGCAGCCATTTTTTCTGGCATTCTCAGGAGGGAGAGCGCAGCCAGAGCGGTACCCTGTCCTGGTCAGAAAAGGAAGTTAAGGAACTTTTTCTTAATTACGGCCAGAACTGCGTGGGCTATCTTTTGCGCCACGGCGGGACGGTGGTGAGCAGAACAGTAAGTTGCCTGAACGCTAAACTGAGGGCTAAACTTTCCGGGTGCCTTCAGTTTCAACCAGAAGAGAACAGTCTCACCCTGAAGTTAGTGGAAACCGGCCAGAGGCTGGTTCCCGCGGCTAAACACTTACTTTTCTGTGACACGGCCTTTTTTAAGTCGTTACCGCCCGAAGCCTGCCGGTATGCTGTTCCGAAAAATTTGTGGAAGAAAGGTGTCAGGCGCTACGGCAGCCACGGCCTTTTCCACCACTGGGTCTGGACAAAAGCGCAGGCAGGTAATCCGGAAAAGATAAAGCGGGTGGTGAGTGTCCGGCTGGGCGACCGCAGCAGCGTGGCAGCCATCTACCAGGGCCGGTGTCTGGAGGTAAGTTGTGGCTTCACCGCGGTGGAAGGTATTCCTTCCCGGCATGCCTGCGGCGACCTTGACCCGACCATTATCTTTCAGTTGCAGGCCGCGGGCATGACTTTCCGGGACATCAACCATCTTTTCACCGCGGAAAGCGGTTTTGCCGCTCTGGCAGGCCGGGACTGCTCCTTCGGCGAACTGGTGACCGAGCCCTCGCTCAAACAGGTTTCCTCTGTGATAAGGTATAATATCCTGCGGTACATCGGTGCCTGCCTGGCACTCTTGAACGGGCTGGATTGCCTGGTCTTTACCACGGCCTGGCCGCAAGCCGGCTCCTTCATTGAAGAAATCGTGGCCGGCCTGGAGTTTCTCGGAAGAGAGAGAATTTACCGGTTAGCGCCGGAAGAGCCACTTGACGGGGGGAAAAAGGCCGTCTGGTTTCCGCTGAACCGCTGGCAGGTAATGGCGGCTTTTCTGCCTCAACGATAACAAAGGGGTTAAGCCATGTTGAGAGAAAAAAAGTTTCTGGTGGATGTCGGCATGAAGGATTTACCTTTTCCCATGAAGGTCCTTTCCCGGAGAGAACCGGAAGGACAGTCCACCATCGCCCAGATTTCCATCAGCGCCCGGATTATGCGGGAATTTGAAGCCCGCGGGATTGACACTTTTATCCAGATTGTCCACCAGCACCGGGACAGGATTGGCACCAGGACGTTGCGGGTGAACATTATGGACTACCTGAAGGAACTGAAGGCCACCCTGGTAAAGATTGACTTTCACTACCCCTTCTTCGTAGAAAAAATTACACCTGTTTCCCGGGAAAAATGTCTGGTCCAGTATCTGTGTACCTATTCGGTCAAGGTCTCCTCGGTGGACGAGAAACCCCGGGTGCTTTTCGGTATGGAGATACCGGTTATTACCACCTACCCTGGTTCTTCTCCGGAAAGCCCGGGCGGCCTTTTTGGCCAGCTGAGCATTGTGGAGATACAGGTGGAGTCTTCTCAGGACATTTATCCGGAAGACCTGGTGGAGATTACTGACCGGCACGCCCTGGCGCCGGTTTATTCCTTCCTCACCCCGGAAGACCAGTTAGCCATCATCCAGAAGGTGCACACGGAAGTGAAAAGCAGCGTCACCATGACCGACGAGATTAAAGAAGAACTGGCGCGCCAGCGGGCGATTGACTGGTACGCGGTGCGGTGCTCCAATTTCGGGATGCTCCACTCTTACAGCACGGTTATTTCCACCGAAAAGAGTATGTGGGTGCCGTTCAGCGGCCACAGCGAGGAACTGTGAGATGCACGAATTGAAGGTGGCGGCCACCCTGGTGGAATTCCTGGAAAAGATCTGCGCAGAAAAAAAGCCGCAGAAGGTGGTCCGGCTGACGCTGAAAGTCAACCCGTATAGTTGTCTGAGCCAGGAAAGCCTTTCCTTTGCTTTCGCCTCGCTGGCTGAAGGGAAAAAACTCTTTGAGAAGGCGCGGCTTAAAATCATCAAGAACCAGGACCCGGCCAGCCGGGAAATCGTGGTGGATAGCGTAGAAATCCTGGTTTGATTCTTCTGCCCCCGTCCTGCTTCAACCCAGCCCCACCTGGCTGAGTTTCTGTCCTGCTCACCCTATTTTGATGTTTTTCATGCCACCAGTCTAATTCAGCCCGCTTACTGGTAATTTTTCGGCGGCCGGCGGGTAGAGAGGAAAGACTGGTCTGGCTGAGGGGTTAAGACCGTCCGGAAGACAAGGCGGCGGCTAAGGTCTTTTGGATGCTGGTCTTTCGGCCGAAATTCACCTCTGGTACGTAGCCGGTGTGTATTTGAAAAGATGCGGACCGATTTCATTAACGGGCTCGGCGGGCTGAAGGGTAAAGACCGAACCCCCTTTCCGTCCGCCTCGCCGTGAAGCGGAAGCGAAAATGACAATTTCAAGTTTTTCTAATCCGCCTTTGGCGGATTGCTCGGTTTCGCCGAGCTTGCCGGGAAAAGCTTTTACTCCTCTTCAAAATAATCTGAATCAATTTTTTTAATATCGTAACTAGTTATTTTAGATACTCCTATATCGTTTTCAATCATTAATTGTGTTAGCATTTCTCCATCAATCAAAATCACCTTATGCGGAATTGTCTTTACATATTCTAATGCGTCTTTGGTAAAACTTGAAGTTGTAATAAAAACTCCTTTATTAGCTTTTTGTCCAGCAAGACTTCCAACAAAATTTCTCACCTCTTTAGAACCAACAACGTTTTCCCATCTTTTTGCCTGAATATAGATAACATCTAAACCAAGTTTATCTTCTTTAATAATTCCATCTATACCACCATCGCCACTTTGACCAATCGCTTTTCCAGCATCTTT
>JAKPFT010000065.1 GCA_029551285.1 bacterium
CCCATACTTCTTTGCCAGCGCATACGCCGAAAGATTACTCTCCTTTATCGCTTGCCTTATCGCTATTGTCGTGGTTGCATTTCTGTGTAATCTTATTTCCATGTCGGGTATTTTACAACTTAACCTATCGTTAGTCAACAACTACATCTGCGAATACGGGATCGCCAGCTGGGCCGAGATGCCCTACGTCGGTTCCCTGGAAACCTACGACTGGGCTGCATGGCCTACGGAAGCCGCCTGGAAACGGGGGATCCAGTGGCGGGGCAGACAGGCTGGCGTTATCAAGCAGAATACTCCCGAGGGTCTGGAGGCGCTCAAGGAACATCTGGCAGGTGGTGACCTGGCAGTTATCACCATTCCGGTGTACTCCAATTTTGATACCTACCCTAATGGAGAGTTCACCAGCAATGATGTGTTCTACGACAATACACAGGTCGGTTTCCGTGGCGGCCATGCCCTCACCGTGGTCGGCTACGACGATACCAGGGAGTACTTTGATGCCGTGGAGGGCGTGACCAAGCGGGGAGCGTTCCTCCTGGTCAACTCCTGGGGTACATCCTGGGGTGTGTATGAACCCACGATGGGAACTGCGGGTTTCGTCTGGATCGCCTACGACTATTTCCTCAAGCAAAAGACCGGAGACCCGGACGCCCTTATCATCCTTGACAGGGTCAACTACCAGCCCACACTCCTGGCAAGCATCGGCCTCAATCACACCCGGGGCCGCAGGCTGCTGGTAAGGATCAAGGGAGGCGAACGGGACAACGGATACTACGGCCTTTCCAATCCCCGCTGGACCAGGGACGCCATGCCCTGGGGAAACGACTACCCGATAGAGAACGAACGCATCGTGATTGACCTGACGGATTTTGACTATCTGGAAAACCTCGCCGTCTACCTTGAAGTCTTCATGCTAACCCAGTACGCAGGAACCGGCGAAGTCACATCGTTCTCCATCCAGCGCGGGGAGAACCAACCCATTGAATCTCCGGATGCTCCCATGGCTCCGGTAACCAACTGGTTCATCTGGCTTCGCACGGGCCTGTTCAACGATGCAGGCATTGGTTTTGACGGATTGAAACTCCAGAGGGGCGCCACGGTATGGGCAGATTTTGACGCTGACGGTGACCAGGATATGCTTGCCTCTGGAAACGATTGCTCCAGCGGCTCTGTCGTCCCCCTCACCCGGCTGTATGAAAACCGCGGGGACAGCACGTTCGCTTCCGGGGTTTCAGCAGGACTTCCCCAGACGACCAACAGCCTTCTCGCAGCAGGAGACTTTGACAACGATGGGTACCCGGATATCCTCCTGCACGGCTATCTTCCCGCATCGGATCGGTACCTGACAGCCATCTACCGCAATAACGGCAACAGAACATTCTCTGACACCGCTACCCCGTTACCGCTGGATGCTGTTTCTCTGGCATGGGCGGATTACGATAACGACGGACGGCTGGACGCGGCGGTCAGCACCGAGACGCAGATTCTCCTGTACCGCAACCAGGGCAACGGCAACTTTGTACAGATAGCCGCTGCCCTGGCAGTCTCCGGAGCGATGGCCTGGGCAGACTATGATAACGATGGCTGGGTGGACGTGGCGGTCGCAGGCAGGGAGAAAACAGCGGTGTTCCGCAACCTCGGAGATGGGCTCTTCCGCGAGACAGCCGGGTTGTTTCCAGCCCTGGCTCAGGGAAGTGCCGCATGGGGCGATTTCGACGGCGACGGGTACCTGGACCTGGCCCTGTCCGGCCGTCCAGGCTCCGGCGAGGCCGGCTTCATGGCCATCTACCGGAACAACGGAAACAGCACCTTCACCGACATCGGCGCAGGACTGTCCCCTCTTTTCGCGGGGTCACTGGCCTGGGCAGACTGGAATAACGACGGGCTGCCGGACCTGTTCGCCACCGGCCGCATGTATGACCAGTGGTCGTCCAGCTCCTACGGCATCTACCCCCACCGAACCGTTATCTTCACCAACGACGGGTTCGGCTCCTTCCGCAACGCGTTACCGGACATGCCAGGCGTGTCGGTTTCGGCAGACATCACGTTCTCCAGACTCTTCACCAACGCGCTGGCGCCCCTGGACTGGGACGGTGATGGAGACCTTGATTTGTTCCTGGCAGGGGTGCGGACCTACATCTATACCACAACTCCCGGAGATATTTACACCGGTATCCAGAAGAGCATGGTCGCGGATGCAGCCGGGTTCGGCAGGCCCAACACAGCTCCAGCGCCACCGGATACCCTGTTTGTAACAGCCGGCTGGGAAAATGGTGCACTCGTTCTGAACTGGTCGGCAGGGTCGGACGCAGAGACCCCGGCCAGCGGTCTGCTTTACAACGTAAGGGTTGGAACAAGCCCGGGCAGCGACAACATCGTCAGTTCTGTCAACGGCAGGATCATGCCAGGAAGTATACCCCGTTGCGACCGGAAGTTCCTTCTGGCCGGCCTTGCTCCCGGAACATACTACTGGGCTGTGCGGACAATAGATGCCGGAATGGCGGTATCTGACTGGAGCAGTGAGGGTTCCTTCGTAGTAAGTGGCTACACACAACAGTACAACCTTCATATTTCCACGGCCGACCCCTCGCAGGGAACAACCTCGCCGGCTCCTGGTGTTCACACCTACGCGTCCGGAACAGCGGTCCAGCTTACGGCCCAGCCTCGCGGGGGGTACATCTTCAGCCACTGGAGCGGGGATGTGCCGACTCCGACGCAGAACCCCGTCACCGTAACGATGAACCAGCCGCGAACCGTGACGGCTCATTTCTCACTCAAGTACAATCTCTCGCCTGACTGGACTCAGCACACTGCCTCCGCGCCCTGGCAGCCGCGGTTGGGCTTCGGCGCTGTGGTCTTCAACGGTCAGATGTGGATCCTGGGCGGGGCAACCGTTTTGGGCGCGGATAATGATGTCTGGCGTTCCGCGGACGGCAGCACCTGGGTACAGGTGACGCCCGACGCCGGATGGGTCAACCGGACCGGCCATGTCTGCCTGGTTTACAACGGCAAGATGTGGGTGATGGGAGGCTATACCAACAGCGGGTATCTCAACGATGTCTGGTCGTCAAGCGACGGTGTCAACTGGACCCGGGAGACAGCAGCAGCCCCATGGGCTGGCCGGTACAGTGGAGTCGGCCTTGTGCACGACGGGAAGATGTGGATTCTCGGGGGCAGGGCGGCTTCCGGATGGCTGAATGATGTCTGGGCGTCAAGCGACGGTGTCAACTGGACGCAGAAGACCGCATCCGCTACGTGGCTCCCGAGGGAGGGACACGCCGGCACCATTTTTGACGGCAAGATGTGGATACTGGGTGGATATGCCGGGTACTTGAGCAATCTGCGAGATGCGTGGTACTCCACCGACGGCGTGACCTGGACCGCAGCGACCACCTCCGCGAACTGGACACCCCGTTACTGTCACACGGCGTTGACGCTGGGTGACCGGATGTGGATTCTTGGCGGCATTTCCCGGGACGCATCGGGAAACTGGGCTACCTACAGTAATGAGGTCTGGTATTCCTACAACGGCATCCACTGGACGCTGGTGCCGGATGCTGCCCCCTGGCCGGGACGGTACCTGCACGCTTCCACGGTGTTCAACGGACAGCTGTGGGTTCTGGCAGGATCAACCGAGGAAGGCGCATCCAGCGCGGTGTGGTCTGGACTGCCTCCGTCTCTTCCGGGAAACGTGCTTACGCTGACGGTTGCGGCCAATCCGGTCGCAGGAGGAACAACTTTTCCCCTTCCTGGCTGCCACTACGATACGGCGGGCGCGGTGTTCTTCCTGACGGCGAAACCTGCGGACGGTTACCGGTTCGTCAACTGGTCAGGCGCTGTGGCTGACCCTGACTCTGCAACAACAACGACAACCCTTGATACCAGCAAGACGGTCACCGCAAACTTTGAAAAACTGGCGGCCTATCAACTAACCATCGCCGTCTCACCGCCCGGAAGCGGAACCACAATTCCTGCCGCCGGAACCTATACGGTCAATTCCGGAACGGTTCTCTCCCTGTCGGCAATCCCGGCATACCGGTATATCTTCTCAACCTGGTCTGGCGCCGTCGCGGATCCGGCGGCCGCCGTAACAACCGTTACCGTGGACAGCAACAAGACTGTGACGGCCCATTTTCTGCCGGACCCCTTCGCACCGGCAACCCGCATCGCTGGAGGTGAGAACCATACGGTGTTCCTCCAGAACGAGGGCACAGTCTGGACGTGGGGGGATAACTCCTCCGGACAGATGGGCGACGGCTCCCTCACATCTTCCCCTCTACCGATATCCTTTTCCGTTCTGGAGAACGCACAGGCTGTTGCTGCCGGCGCAGCGCATACCGCGGCTCTCAAGAATGACGGGAGCGTGTGGGCATGGGGTGCCAACGCGGATGGACAGCTGGGAGACGGCACCTATACCGACAGGACTGCGCCGGTGCAGACAACCGGGCTTTCCGGAGTGATTGCCCTGGACTGCGGGGCAGCCCATACGGTAGCGCTCAGGAACGACGGGAGCGTGTGGGCATGGGGTGCCAACGCGGATGGACAGCTGGGAACAGGCGCCCTGACTGTGGGACCTCACGGAAGGTACTCGCCTGTCCAGGTGCAGGGACTCTACGGTTCTGGGTACCTGCAGGAAATCACTGCCATCTCCGCCGGTTTTGCGCACACGCTGGCGCTGCGGAAGGACGGCACGGTGGTCTCCTGGGGATCCAACTTTTCGGACAGCTGGGAACCGGCACGCGGACCATGAGCCCGGTTCCCATACCGGTGTCTGGCCTTTCCGGGATCAGGGCGATCGCAGCCGGGGGAGGCGGAGGAGTGCTGGGAGACCATTCCCTCGCAGTCACCAGCGACGGAACTGTCTGGGCATGGGGTGCCAACGGAAAGGGACAACTGGGCGATGGGACCCGCGATGACCGGTTAACGCCAGTACAGGTGCTGAACGCCACCGGCACAGGACCCCTGTCTGACATCCGGCAGGTGGCGGCAGGCGCGCGGCATTCGCTGGCACTGGATAAGGACGGACACGTCTGGGCATGGGGAGATAACACCTTCGGCCAGCTGGGCGATGGAACCTATGAGGACCGGGCGTACCCGGGGCAGGTGACGGGACTCTCCGATGTCGTGATGATCGCTGCCGGATGGAGGCACAGCGTCGCCATAGACGCAGACGGCCGCGTCTGGATCTGGGGACGTAACACATCCGGACAGATCGGAAACGGCACAACGGAAAACTCCAGCGTGCCCGTGCAGATTTCCGGCATGGCGCTGGGAAATACCTCGGCAACTCTAAGCGTGAATGTCAACCCTCCAGGAACAGGCACAACCGTTCCTTCCGGAACCCGACGTTACCGGCTGGGCACAACAGCCGGTATCACAGCCAGGGCCGTCTTCCGGTACCAGTTCCACCACTGGAGCGGGGATGCCACGGGAGTTGAAACTGCGGTGGACCTCCTCATGGACGGAAATAAAAGCGTGACCGCTAACTTCGTTCTGATCCCGGGGCTGGACTGCAACCTGACAATGGTTTCCTCACCGGCTGACGGAGGATACCTGGTACCCACGGCCGGCATCCACCAGTACCCGGTTGGCACCGTACTCAACATCAGCGCCGAACCCGGCTATCGTTACCGGTTCGGCTCCTGGAGCAACAATGTCGCCAATCCGTCCTCTCCCGGCACAACCGTGACACTGACAGGCGACACAACTGTGACGGCCAGCTTCCAGCGAGTGCCTTTTGCCACAAACGGCGTGATCTGCGCCGGGTACTGGCACGCCCTTCAGATTGCCGGTGACAGCACCGTATACGGGTCCGGGTCCAACGGCAGCGGACAACTGGGCATCGGGTCTGATCCTGTCGGGTACTGGCCTGTCCAGATGCACGGTGAGAACAATACCGGAGTCTTCACCGGCGCAATCGGACTTGCCGCAGGCGCAGACCATTCCGCTGTGCTCGCGTACGATGGAACCGTCTTTACCTGCGGCTCCAACTTCCGGGGGCAGCTGGGAGACGGCACCCGCACCAGCAGGAGCTATCCGGGCAGGGTGAAATCACCAGATGGTTCCGGATGGTTAACCCATATCACGGCGCTTTCAGCCGGATACTACCACACCGCGGCATTGAGACAGGATGGCACCGTATGGTGCTGGGGACGCAATGACCAGGGACAGCTGGGTGATAATACGGTGGCTGAGAGCGTCCTCCTTCCCGTACAGGTGCGCGGGGAGATGGGACGGGGTTACCTGACCGGCGTGAAGGAGGTCTCCTGCGGAGCTGAACACACCCTTGCGGTCATGAACGACGGAACTGTGCGGACCTGGGGAAGCAACCTTTACGGGGTGCTGGGAAATGGCGCCTCTGGAGAATTCAGCGCTGTTCCCGTGGCTATCTCCAACCTTTCCCAGGTGAAGAAAGTGGCCGGCTGCAAGAACTTCTACAACCCATTTTCCCTTGCCCTGAAAGAGGATGGCACGGTCTGGGCATGGGGCGGCAACAATTACGGACAGCTGGGCAATGGTACCACGACAGACCAGAGCAGCCCTGTCAGGGTAGGCGCGCTGACCAACATCGTGGCGATTGCTGCCGGCAGCTGGCACTCCCTGGCACTGAGGAGTGACGGGACAGTCTGGGCATGGGGCGCCAACTGGCATGGGGAACTCGGGGACGGGACCAATGACGACCGCACAAGTCCTGTGCAGGTCAAGGGACTGGACGGCCAGGGGTTCCTGACGGATGTTGTAGCCATTGATGCCGGAGATGGCTACTCCATGGCTTTGAAAAGCGACGGGACAGTCTGGGCATGGGGGTATAACGCAGGCAACGTTTTCGGAAACCCAGCGTACCATACCGCGCCCGTCGGTTACTCAACACCTGTCCGGCAGGGATACCTTGTCCTGCCGCAGAATACGCCTCTGGTCTTTCTTTCTGTGCGCGTTTCTCCGGAGGGGGCAGGAACAACGGTTCCCATGGAAAGCGTCCATGCCTACAACGTAGGCACGGTGGTAAACCTGCGGGCCAGTGAGTCTTTCGGATACCAGTTTTCCTGCTGGAGCGAAGGCCCGGAAGATCGCTTCTCTTCCAGCACCACGTTGCTGATGGACAGAAACCGCACCGTCACGGCCTACTTTGAGATTCTCAACGCAGGGCCGGGCGACATCAACCGGGACGGACTGGTGAATATCCTGGACGCAATCCTTTGCCTGCGGATGAGTCTGGAACTTCCTGTAACACTGGGTGCCCAGATGAAGAACCACCCCTATCCGTCGGAACGAATCCGCCTGGCTGACATGAACAGCGATGGAGATATTGATATCACCGACGTGGTGCTTCTGGTTCGGCGTGTAATCGGACTGGGTACAACCGTGCCTGGCACCTATGACCCGCGGCCGGTCGTTCCCCCGGAGACCACACCGGAGAGCGCCTCACGGTCGGTCCCTGCCGGACAGGAAGGTCTTCTCGCATTGAGCGACGGCACCAGCGTTTCCATCCCGAGTCTGACGACACCCTACAGCATTGTCCTGGACAGGCAAACCAACGTGCTGGACCTGACAGCCCTTGGCCAGGAAACCAGTGGAAGCTGCCGATACGTTACACTGACCTTTGACCAGACCCCAACAGAGACGGATATCTACCAGATGATGCCGGTTATCACCATCCCTGCCAGCGAGGTCGGTTCCCTTAATCCGGACACGGTGAACATCTGCCGGGTGCTGGAGAAAATTGTGGCCGGAAAGGTTGTCCGGGAATACGGATTCCTTCCGGCGTTCCGGGACAGCAATGGAAACTACCTGGCACGGGACGTGTTCGTGCCAGCGGACCTTCTGGCGCAGGGAAGTCCTCCGGCCGGTGCAACGAAAGCAACCGGCGGCCTGGCGCCCCTGAACCTGGCGTACGTGCCCAGCACCTTCCAGGGAAACATCAACTGGGTACGGCCGTGCCAGCTGGTACGGATGGTTCCAGACAGGTCCCTGGCCGCAAAGAGACAGCCCCTTGATAAACTTTCTGATGAGGACAAGGAATGGGAGAGGAAAAAGCCAATCAAGAACGTCATCGTGCTGGTGCATGGACACAACGAGACGGAAAAGGCAGGCATTCCGGGAACGTATGTGTCAGACGAAGAAAAAGCGCCGTGGTTCTTCAGTTACAAGAAGGACGTCTGGACTCCTCTATACGAAAAGTTCCTCGCCGAATATCCGGAGTTCAACGGCTGCACCGTATTCTATGAGTTCATCTACCCCTCCTGGCGGCCGATTTTCGGACATCTTGACAATCAGCTGGTAAGCATGATTACCGAGGAGCTCAAGGTACAGCTGGGGGAAAACGACCAGCAGAAGGTTCTGCCGTTCAACCTCTTTCTCGTGGCACACTCCATGGGCGGGATTGTCTCTCGGGCAGGGATCGTGAATTTCAGTGAGAAACTGGACGCACAGTTCAAGCACCTTGTCACCTGGGGAAGCCCGCACCACGGTTCTGCCCTTTACTCCTTCCGCTACCTGATGGCGAACCCTGCCTACCGATTCCGGGGAGAGCAGGAGCTGAGTTACCTGGGTCCAAAGACAGCGCTTGCCGTGAACCTGGTACGTTTCCTTTCCGGCTACTACATCACCAGTCTTGCCCTGGACACTCCCGGAGTGCGGGATCTGTTGTGGACCAACGGACCTGCCAGCGGACGCCGCTACCTGACTTTTGATTCCTTCATGACCATTGATGCGCTGCGGGCTGCTGCGCTCTACGGACCAAACTACCAGCAGACACTGGACATGCGCTCCGGGAACTACCTGTTCAACGTGCGGCTCCAGCAACTGAACGCCTACGACCGCAAAGGTGACCGCTATACATTCCTTTACGGGGTTACGGAGCAGGGGATTCCAGACGATTTCTTCTCCGGAGACATCTGGGATGTCGCTGCCGCACTGGAGGATGTGGGCCGCTACCTGGAAGGGGATATCGCCAAGGGCGCAACGATGAACCGTTTCTTCATAGAGAATGGAAACACCAACTTTTTCAACGGACACCGGGAAGGACGCAGCGACGGAGCCGTGCCCATCATCAGCGCAGCCGGACTGGGAATCACATCCAACCATATCTGCCTGGGAGACATTGACCATGAACAGTTCTTCAACCTTGCCGGCAAGGCTTCCGTGACGGCACGCACAACCTTTGAGACGCTCGGGTTCAAGGTGAACCCGGAGTACGACCCTCCGGAAGTCCAGTTTGACTCGCCTTCGGACGACGAGCCGCTGGAAGTAGATGAATCCGGAAGGACGACTATCTCCGGCACCCTGGTCTGGCCCGGAGACGATGAAATTGGAAAGCGCGTGAAACAGATCAAACTGTTCCGGCACACCAGGGAACATGACCAGCAGACCCGCTTCGGATGGGAAGGCATTCCTGTCCCGCTGGACACGCAGGATTGGCAGATTGGCGATGACGGAAGTTTCTCAATCACCTGTACGGTGCCGGACCCGGAGAAGGTATACGCGTTGAAGGTTGTTTTTGTGTTCATTGATGCCACGGAGCTTCCAGGTGTTGTGATGCTGGGGCATCCTGATGAGTTCCAGACAACCTGCATGGGAGAGACAATCCGCTGGAGCGTGGAGGGACTGAACCGGGTCTTCCTGCTATCCCGGGAAAGCACCGACACTGCAGTATTTACCTACGAACGTGCGCCGGCCGGTGAAACCCCCACAGCCTCCATCTCCGCCTCTGTCAACCCGGTGTATCAGACCGACGACCGGCAGTACCACCTCTTCATCGGCGCGTACTCCTCCGAAGGCGGGTTTCCCAAAACCTGGAACGAAACCGCGGTGAGCTGGCCCCTGGGTCAGGAGTTGCCCCCGCCAGAGCTCGCACAGCTGGATGTCAGCCATTCAGCCGTCTGTGAACCCGGGGACCTCTTTGTCGTGTCCTACCTGGTGGCGGGCGATACTGAACCGGACTTCTACAAGTTCATCACGGTATACCTTTTCCCCTGGCCGAAACGGGAGAAAACCGACCTGATGCCTCCCTACTTTCGGCCCCAGCCATTGCCGCCGGAAGAGCCGTAGGCATCTTCCGTCAGAAAAGGGGGGATTCCTTCGCATCAGTACCTTTATGACCGCCTTCCTTTTCCCGTCGCATGAGGATGCCATATGTCAGGAACGGACAGGGATTGAAGACAAAGCGCAGGCAGGTGCTTTTTGATTGACACTGCAGGGTTCCCGCGGTATAAAAATTATGAATGCAGACGATGGACATAGAGTTAGGTAGTGTCAAAAAACTAATAAAAGAGGAATGAAAAGAAAGGGAACAAACTGGCTCACTCAAGGTGCTCCGGCACAGACAAGGACTACGCCGAAATCGGTTGCTCGGCGAACTCGCTCGCACGGTGGCGAGCTCAGACACCGCCGAGTAAGGTATTGCGTCCCGGATGGACTTATCCGGTCCGCTTACCGAACGCGTCCGCTTTTCGTCTTGTCTTGTAGCTGTGCCTCCGCAAATCGTTCGCCAGCTGTCCCCTTCCTTTTTTGACACAGTGGGGGTAATGGCGGAGAGATAAAGAATTGCAGAACCAAAAAAGGAATAAAAGAGGAATGAAAAGAAAGGGAACAAACTGGCTCACTCAGGGTGCTCCGGCACAGACAAGGACTACGCCGAAATCGGTTGCTCGGCGAACTCATTCGCCAGGTGGCGAATTCAGACAGCGCCGAGTAAGGTATTGCGTCCCGGATGGAATTGTCCGGTCCGCTTACCGAGCGCATCCGCTTTTCGTCTTGTCTTGTATCTGTGCCTTCGCAAATCGTTCGCCAGCTGTCCCCTTCCTTTTTTGACAGTGTAGGAGGAAAGGAGATAAGGAATTTCAAAACCATTGACAGAAATAAGAAAAGACCATAAACAACTTAAACTTTTTGACAGAACCCCCCGGGGAAATAAGGAGACGAAGATGAAAAATCTTATCGCGGAAGTGCTGGCGGGTATCATTTTAACCTTCTCCGGTCTTGCCTTTTCGGCCATCAATATCACCGGTCGGGTAACCGAGTTAAACCCATCTGATTTTCAGCCGGCCCCTGTGGCTGGAGTAACTGTCAGGTTTCTCGGGACAACCCTGCAGACGACTTCTGACAGTCAGGGAAACTATACCTTAACTGGCGTGCCGGCTGAGTCCTTCGGCATTTCTCTCAAAGCCAGCAAGACCGGCTATGTGGATACTTACATGATGCCCATGGGTTTTGGCCAGCATGATGAAGAATTAGACATCATGATTTTTTCCACCACTTTACACAGCCAGTTCCTCCACCGGACAGGTGCGCCTTCCCATACCAGCGGCAAGGGTGATATTGTCGGCCGTGTGGGCGAAGAAAGTGGTATCAGCGGGGTGGTTATCAGTGCCCGCTATGCGGATACCAACACCGATATTCCTTCCAGCCAGATCAGGTACTTCAACGATATGATGATGCCGGTGACTGGCTCTACGTATTCTAACGGCATCTTCTGCGTCTATAATGTTGAACCCGATAGGCCCATAAAAATCACGGCCAGCAAAGCCGGTTCTTACTTTAATTCACCCCTGGTGGTTGGTTATGCCAACTCCATCACGGTCTGCGGTGTCATGCCGGTTGACTCCCTGATGTCTGTTAGCGGAAAGACTATGTGGGATGAGCAACCGGTAGGCGGGGTTAGTGTCTCTCTTCCCGGCACCAACATCTCCACTACCTCTGACGCCAGTGGCAACTTCACCCTGTCAAACATCAGCCCTTTCTCCGCCTATTTTCTGAAAACCTCAAAGACCAACTATAAGGATACCTACTACCTGGGGTTCCTTGAACAGGACACAAAGAATGGCTCAGGTAGTAACCTGGAAGTGGGTGTTCTTCCGGTGGCTGATTACAACCAGGTGATGACAGCCATCGGTCAGAGCCATACCTCCGGTAAAGGAGACCTGGCCGGTGACGTGGAGATGGAAGGGGTGGTAGTGAAGATTTACGACAAGAACGGAAGCCAGGTAAACAAAAAGGTTTATTATTTTACGGTGGATGGACCGCCTGACCCTAACCTGACTTCAACCACGGCTGACGGTGGTTTCCTGATTGTTAACCTTGACCCTGGCCTTTACTACCTGCGGCCGGAAAAGGAAGGATTTGAATTTCCGGTCGTTGTCTTCAACATCTTTGCCAACGGGGTAACCTTCATGGAAAAGGCAGAAACTTCAGCCCCGCGGCTTTACAAATACTCACAACTTGACTGGCAGGTTCTGCCAGAGCAGATTCAGGCCAGCGCCCGGAATGTGGAAATGTTAAGGTTCAACCTGTGGCGGGACCCGGACAGTGAAAATGTCATTGTTAATTCCATCACCTTCACCGGCAAAGGAACTGGCAGTCTGGCCAGTGCTGTCTCTTCCGCCAAACTATATTGCGGTAGCACATTCAATGCCGGTAGCTGGGAAACTTACTTAGGTCAGGGCGTAATCAACGGCAACAAAATTGTCTTCAGCAATCTTTCCCTTGAGGTCTGGGAGACCGGCGAACCGGCCAGAATGGTCTATCTTGTCTTTGACTTCAACGGAAATGCCTCACCCGGGGAAACATTCGGGGCTGACATTCTCTCTAATTCCGACATCCAGGCGGTGGGTAAAATCAGCGGGACAGCTGCTGTCTGCCAGGGGGAGCCTGTTTACGGAAAAGTTACCACCATCGCTCACCCTCAACCCCCGGCCCAGCCGGTCAATTCTCTGCCGGCTAACGGCGCTACCGGGGTTAATGCCTTTGATTACGTCCTGATCGCCACCAACTTTAATCCTGCTGGAGGAAACGAGTCCTGGATCAACTCTCAATGGCAGCTCTGGAAACAGGGCGAGAGCAGCCAGACCCCTACCTACGATGCTGAACGCGGACCAGTAAACAGCATCTGGCGACCTGTACCCCTGGAAGCCAACACTACTTACTACTGGCGGGTGAGGTACCAGAACGGGGATTACCTGTGGAGTCCCTGGAGTGAAGCAACCTGGTTTACCACCGGTTCCAACGGAATGCAACGGCCAGGGCAGCCGAAAAACCAGTGGCCAGAAGAAGGCGCTACCAGCGTCAGCCTCACCCCTCTTCTTCAGGCAGACCAGTTTAAGCCAGGTAGTTCTGTTGCTCACACGGCTTCTCAATGGCAGATCAGAGCGGTCAGCGGCACCTACCAGCAACCAGTTTTTGACAGCGGTCGGGATACCACAAACCTGACAGCGCTCTTGCTTCCTTCCGGGTATCTCCAGTACAACCAGACCTATTACTGGCATGTTCGGTACCAGGATTCCTTTGGCGCCTGGTCAGATTGGTCAGAGGAAACCTCGTTTACAACTGTGGCCTATCAAAAAGGAGACATTAACCGGGACACCTGGATCAACATTCAGGATGTTATCCTCTGCCTCCGGATGGCCACAGGATGGCAGTCCCCTGATTTGGAAGTGGCTGACCTCAACGGAGACCAGCAGGTAGACATCTTTGACGTCATTGCGGTTCTCGGCCTGGCCCTGGGACTGTGGTAGAAAAGAATTCAGACTGGTTTTCCCCTTGCTCTTGACAGCCAGCTCATCATCAGGGTATACTCTACTTTGTAAATTAAAATACTCATATTTCAGGGCAAAAATGAAACTATCCACCAGAGTGCGCTACGGACTGAGGGCCATGATTGACCTGGCCCTGCACCAGAAGGAACAGCCGGTGCTGGCCAGGGACATCGCTAAGAGAACAGGCATTTCCGTAAAGTATCTGGAGCAGATTCTGCTTATTCTGAGAAAGGGCGGCCTGGTAAGGAGTGTACGGGGCATCAGAGGCGGGTTTTTGCTGAGTAAGCGGCCGGAGGAGATCAGCGCCTACCAGGTGGTTACGCTCTTTGAAGGTTCTATCTCGCCGGTGGATTGCCTTGACGCTGAAAACTTCTGCCAGCGGGCGAAAGTGTGCGCGGCCAGGTGTCTCTGGGAGAAAATCAGGGACCAGGTTAACCGGCTTCTTTCTGGAACCACTCTGGCTGACCTGGCGGAACAGCAGGCCAGTTTTGAGAAAACAGCCAGTTATGTAATTTAGGGAACAATATGAAAATCGCCGAAAATATCACCTGTCTGACAGGCAACACTCCTCTGGTGAAACTGAACCGGGTCACCGCGGGCCTGGCCGCTACTGTGGTCGCCAAACTGGAATCCCGCAATCCCTGCTTCAGTGTCAAAGATAGAATCGCCGTAGCCATGATTGAAGATGCGGAAAAAAGAGGGCTGGTAAAACCAGGCACCGTGGTGGTGGAACCCACCAGTGGAAACACCGGCATCGGACTGGCTTTTGTCTGCGCCCAGCGGGGTTACCGGTTGGTGCTCACCATGCCGGAAACCATGTCACTGGAACGGAGAAAACTGCTCAGTTTGCTTGGTGCGGAAATCGTGCTGACTCCGGCTGAGGAAGGAATGAAGGGTGCGGTCAACCGGGCGGAAAAACTGCTTCAGGAGATACCGGGTGCTTTTATGCCCCAGCAGTTCCAAAACCCAGCCAATCCGGCGGCCCACCGACGAACCACCGCTGAAGAAATCTGGCGGGACACTGAGGGCAGGGTGGACATCCTAATTTGCGGGGTGGGTACAGGCGGTACCATTACCGGTGTGGCTGAAGTCATTAAATCCAGGAAACCTTCCTTTCAAGCCGTTGCCGTGGAACCGGAAAACTCACCGGTTCTTTCCGGAGGAAAACCCGGCCGGCACAGCATTCAGGGCATTGGCGCCGGTTTTGTTCCGCAGGTCCTGAAAACAAATCTGATTGACGAGATTGTCCGGGTAAGGGATGAAGATGCTTACCAGATGGCCAGAAGACTTGCCCGGGAAGAAGGCATTCTGGCTGGTCTTTCCTCCGGGGCTGCAGTCTGGGCCGCCCTGATGATTGGCAGGAAAGAGGGAAATAACGGTAAATTAATAGTGGTGATTCTGCCTGATTCCGCCGAACGTTACCTTTCCCTGCTGGCAGATTGACACAAAACAAAAGGAGACATATGGAAAAAAGACTGGACGATGTGACCATTTCCAGGGCGATTACTGAGAGTTTCTTTCAGCAATTTCTGTCCTGTCTGAAGGCTGATGTGGTGATTGCCGGGGCCGGCCCTTCTGGTCTCATCTGCGCTTACTACCTGGCCAGGGCAGGGCTGAAGGTGAATGTGTTAGAACGACAACTGAGGGTTGGCGGGGGGATGCCTGGTGGCGGAATGATGTTCAACCGGATCACGGTCCAGGAGGAGGCAAAACCTATCTTTGAGGAACTGGATATTTCCCTGGCTGTTTATCAGGAAGGCCTGTATGTGGCTGACGCTCTGGAGACGGTTTCCACCCTCTGCTCCAGGACCATCAGGGCTGGAGCCATGATCTTCAACCTGATCAGTGTGGAAGATGTCATGATGCAGCAGGAACGGGTCTGCGGCGTGGTCATCAACTGGAGTGCGACCGTCTGGTCAAAACTTCATGTTGACCCCCTGTCCATGGCGGCAAAAGTGGTGGTGGACGCTACCGGCCATGACGCAGAAATCTGCCGGATTGTGGAACGAAAGACTGGCCCGCGCTTGAGAACTCCTTCCGGGACAGTGGTGGGCGAAAAATCCATGTGGGCCCAGGTCGGGGAGCAATCTCTCGTGGAAAATACCAGGGAAGTTTTCCCCGGATTGCTGGTCTGCGGAATGGCGGCCAATGCGGTCATGGGTGCTCCCAGAATGGGGGCTATTTTTGGGGGAATGTTTCTTTCTGGTCGGAAAGCAGCCGAACTGATTCTGTCTCAATTGAAACCTGGAGAAAAATGATGAAGACGATTGCGGAAATCAACGAAAAAATTAAGACGGGTAAGGCGGTGGTGGTGACCGCGGAAGAACTGGTAGAACTGTGCCGCAGCCAGGGGGTGAAGAAAACCGCTGCCAGGGTGGACGTTGTGACCACCGGTACCTTCGGTCCGATGTGCTCCTCAGGACTTTTCCTGAATATCGGCCATTCCCGTCCGCGGATTAAAATTGGCGGTGGTAAAATTACACTTAACAGGGTGCCGGCCTATGCCGGTCTGGCCGCGGTTGATTTCTACATCGGGGCCACGGCTTTGCCTGATGATGACCCGCGCAACAGCCTGCCTCCCGGAAATTTCACCTATGGCGGTGGTCATGTCATTGAAGACCTTGTTTCGGGAAAGGATGTCAAACTTGAGGTGTCAACCTACGGGACAGACTGTTACCCGCGAAGAAAATTAGTAACCTGGATTAACCTGAAGGATGTCAATGAGGCTATCCTGTTCAATCCGAGGAACTGTTACCAGAATTACAATGTCGCCGTTAATCTTTCGCGCAAAACGATTTACACTTATATGGGCATCCTCAAACCAGAACTGGGTAATGCCAACTACTGCAGCGCCGGCCAGCTTTCTCCGCTGCTGAAAGACCCTTATCTTAAGACCATCGGCTTTGGCACCAGAATCTTTCTGGGCGGTGGAACAGGCTATGTGGCCTGGTGGGGAACCCAGTACAACCCCTCGGTGAAAAGAAAAGAAAACGGCCTGCCCTGTGGAGGCGGGGCCACCCTGGCGCTGATGGGCGACCTTAAGGGGATGAAGCCGGAATTTCTCCGCGGGGCTTCGCTGGTGGGCTATGGAGTGAGTTTAATCGTCGGTATCGGCATTCCTATCCCGATTTTGAACGAGGAACTCTGCCGCTGGGCCGCCATTCCGGATGAGGAAATCTGGGCGCCGGTGGTGGATTACAGCCAGGATTATCCGCAGTGCACCGGCCGGGTTCTGGCTGAAGTCAATTACGCCCAGTTAAAAAGCGGCCGTATTGAAGTCATGGGCAAGACGGTACCCACCGGCTCTCTTTCCAGCTATCGCCAGGCCAGGGAAATTGCTGGAATCTTGAAGTCGTGGATACTCCAGAAGCAGTTCTTTCTCAGCCAGCCGGTTTTCTCCTTCCCGGGGCCAGAAACAGGCTATACCTTCAAGATGTTGAAGGAAAGGCCGGTCAAGCAGAACAACAAGAACGAGGGTTAAAAGGAGCCTGAAATGGATAAGAAACTTGTGCTGAACTTTCCGCCCAGTCTGGTAGATAAGCCCATTATCTCCTGCCTGGTCAAGGAATTTGGTCTTGATTTCAACATCCTGAAAGCCTATGTTACCCCTGAGGAAGAAGGCACCCTCGTCCTGGAACTGAAGGGTGAGGAAGAAAAAATTACCGGGGCGATTGCTTACCTGAAACAACTGGGTGTAAAGGTGGAACTTCTGAGCAAGGAAGTGGAAATGGTGAGAGAACGTTGCACCGACTGCACTGCCTGCATTCCCCAGTGTCCAGCTGGTGCCCTCTGGCTGGACCAGGCGACTTACCAGGTAAACTTCACTTCTGAAAAGTGTATCGCCTGCGGCATCTGTCTTAAAGCCTGTCCCACAAAAGCGATGGTGCTGAGAATTTAAAACAGACGGAGAAAGACATGATCTACCTTGATTACAATGCAACCACACCCTGTGACCGGAGGGTGCTGGAAGCGATGGAGCCTTTTCTTAAGGAACGGTTTGAAAATCCTTCCTCGCTCTACCGTGGCTCCAGAGAAAACAAGAAAGCCATTGAGCAGGCGCGCCAGCAGGTGGCTCGCTTATTATCCTGTGCGCCGGAAGAGATTTTCTTCACTTCCGGGGGTACCGAAGCCGATAACTGGGCGATTAAGAGCACTGCCTGGGCGCTGCGGGAAAAAGGTAATCACATCATCACCTCCAGCATTGAGCATCACGCTGTTTTGAACACCTGCGCTTTCCTGGTAAAACAGGGCTTCCGGATAACCTATCTGCCGGTCAGCGCTGAGGGAATTGTGGACTTAGAAGTTTTGAAGAAAGCCATCAGCCGGGAGACAATTTTAGTCACCATCATGCATGCCAACAACGAAATCGGCACCATCCAGCCCCTGACAGAAATCGCCGGTCTCCTGAAGGAGAAGGGCATTCTTTTCCATACGGATGCGGTTCAGACCGCCGGGAAGTTACCCCTGTCGGTTAAAGAACTGGGAGTGGATATGCTGTCCCTTTCCGGCCATAAGTTTTACGGTCCCAAGGGTGTTGGCGCTCTTTATGTCCGGAAAGGATGGAGACTGCCGCCGTTGCTGCATGGTGGTGAACAGGAACATGGCCGCCGGGCTGGCACGGAAAATGTGGCCGGGATTGTAGGTCTGGGCGAAGCCGCCCGGCTGGCGAAAGAGGAGATGGCGGAAGAAGCGGTGAGGGTTCGGGCCCTCCGGGACAAATTAGAGGAAAAAATCCGCCAGTCGGTCCCGGAAGTAATCTTTAACGGGCACCGCGAAAAGAGGCTTTACAATACGGCCAATCTCTGCGTTAAGTATGTGGAAGGCGAAAGCATGCTTTTACACCTTGATTTTGAAGGTATCTGCGCTTCTTCCGGTTCAGCCTGTACTTCCGGTTCTCTGGAACCATCCCATGTGCTTCTGGCCCTGGGGCTGCCCCACGAAGTAGCCCACGGGTCTCTTCGCTTCAGCCTGGGTAAGTATTCTACCGAGTCGGATGTGGAGGCAGTGGCAGCAGTCCTGCCAGAAATAGTGGCTAAACTGCGGGCGATGTCTCCTCTCTGGCCAAAGGAACGGTGAAGATGGACCTACTGGAGAGAATCACCCGGTTGAAAGAACAGAAAAAGGCAATCATCCTGGCTCACAACTACCAGAGGCCAGAAGTCCAGGACCTGGCGGATTTTGTGGGCGATTCCCTGGAACTGGCCAGACAGGCGGCCACACTCAAAGATTGCCGGCTGATTGTCTTCTGCGGGGTCCGTTTCATGGCCGAGACTGCCAGCATCCTTTCCCCGGAGAAAAAAGTCTTACTCCCTGTGAGTGAAGCCGGTTGCCCTCTGGCAGAGATGGTTACCCCGGAGCAGGTTAAGGCCATGAGGGAAAAACATCCGGGGGCCTGGGTCGTTTCTTACGTCAATACCAGTGCCGAAGTGAAAGCCCTCAGCGATGTTTGCTGTACCTCAGCCAATGCTGCTTCTGTGGTGAGAAATGTTCCGGTGAGCAAAATACTTTTCTTTCCGGACAGAAACTTAGGCTGGTATGTTCAACAGAGGGTGCCGGAGAAAGAGATTTTGGTGTGGGACGGCTTCTGTTTCGTCCACGAGAGATTTACCGCGGCTGAGGTCAAACAGGTGAGGGAGAAAATGCCTGACGCGGAAGTTCTGGCCCATCCGGAATGTCTGCCGGAAGTCCAGAAACTGGCTGACGGGATCTACTCCACCTCAGGCATGCTGAAACGAGCCAGACAATCGCCGGCTCAAAAAATTGTTGTCGCCACCGAAGAAGGTCTGCTGCACCGGCTGAAAAAAGAGAATCCGGGAAAGGAGTTTTATTCTCTTGGCACTGCCAAAATATGCCCCAACATGAAAAAGACAAACCTTGAAGCGGTCAGACTGGCACTGGAAAGGGAAGAGCCGGCTATCAATCTGTCGGAAGAGCTGCTGCAGTCTGCCCGGAGAGCCCTGGAACGGATGTTAAAGTTTCTCTGAAAAAGGAGCGGGTGTGGAATATACAGAAAAGGTGCTGGAGTATTTCCGGAATCCGAGGAATATGGGAAAAATGGAAAACCCGGACGGGGTTGGCCGGGTGGGCAACCCTGTCTGCGGAGATGTAATGGAAATCTCCATCAGGGTGAAGGATAACCGGATAGAAGACATCAAGTTTGAAACCTTTGGTTGTGGCGCGGCGATTGCTACTTCCTCGGTGGTCACAGAACTGGCCAGGGGCAAGACCCTGGAAGAAGCGGAGAAAATCACCAACCAGCAGGTGGTGGAATTCCTGGGAGGTTTACCCCCGGTAAAAAAACACTGTTCCCTGCTGGCTGAAGAGGGCTTAAAAGCAGCCATTGCCGACTATCGGGCCAGGCAAGCCCGGAAGAAAGCAGGATAAACATGCAGGAAAGGGGTATCGTCATTGAAGCGAAGGACCATCTGGCCACGGTAAAACTGGACAGGATGAAGACAGCCGGGTGCGCCAGGTGCGGCCTTTGTCAGAGCGCTGGTGATGGCCGTCTTTTTCTGGAAGTGGAAAACCCGGCTGGCGCCAGAAAGGGCGACCAGGTAACTGTGGAAATCCTGGCTCAGGCTGCCTTTCTGAGTTCTCTGTTCGTCTACGGAATACCCCTGGCCGGGTTTATCTGCGGAGTCATTGTTTCTGGCCTGGTTACTATTACCTGGCTCCGGGCCATTATTTTTCTGACCCTTTTAGGAAGCACCTGGTGGGCTGGTCTGGTACTCGGGGAAAGATATGGCCGCCAGCACCGACCGAAAATTATTCAGGTTATAATAGCAACGCAGGACAGGTCCTCGTTGCCAGAGCAACCGCTGTCCGAATAAGGAGAAGATATGGAAATGACGCTGAAAGAAAAAGTGGAGCAGGCGCTGGTGGAGGTAAAGCAGTTTCTGCGGGGTGATGGAGGGGATTGTGAGGTAGTCTCTGCTGAAAACGGCCAGGTTAAAGTGAGACTGAAAGGAGCCTGTCAGGGATGTCCCTTTGCCGCCATCACCATGAAGATGCGTGTGGAAAAAATCATTAAGGACCGCGTTCCTGAGGTGAAAGAGGTTGTTTCCGTGGAGGAACCAGAAGCCGGACCTGACCAGGAAAAATGAGCGACTTTTTTCCTTCTGCTCGGGAAAAACGGCGGCCAATGAAACTGGAGTTACTGGAACGCTGGCTGCAGAAAGCAGAAAGTGTCCTGGTGGCTTACTCCGGAGGAGTGGACAGCAGTCTCCTCTTGAAGATTGCCCTGAAAACGCTGGGAAAAGAAAATGTGCTGGCCGTCACCGCCTCTTCTCCTCTTTTCCCTGCGGAAGAGATAGCCAGGGCGAGAGAACTGGCCAGGCGAATGGGTGCCAGACATCTCATCATCAGGGCTACCTGGTGGCGTCAGAATGACTTTACCGCCAATCCGCCAGACCGGTGTTACCTCTGCAAGCGAGAACTTTACCGGCATCTGCGGCTGCTGGCCCGCAGGAGCAAACTCAAAACTGTACTTGATGGCGCCAATGCCGATGACCGCAGTGATTTCCGCCCCGGAGAGAAAGCCCGTAAAGAATTTCATATTCGCTCTCCCCTTCAGGAAATTGGTTTGACCAAGAAAGAAGTTCGCCTTCTGGCCAGAGAACTGGGGTTGCCTGTGTGGAATAAAGCCTCTTCGGCCTGTCTGGCTTCCAGAATCCCTTATGGCCGTCGGATTACCCTCAGGAAACTGAAACGGATAGAGGACGCTGAAAACTACCTGAGGAAATTTAACCTGGGCGAGATCCGGGTAAGGGATTATGGCTGCCTGGCCAGAGTGGAAACAGACCCGGACGACTGGCCAAAACTGCTTCGGCACCGAAAACAGGTGCTGGAAGGGTTGAAAAAATCAGGCTATCTCTACATAACTCTTGACTTAGAAGGTTTCCGCAGCGGCAGTTTGAATGCAGCTCTTAAAACAAAGACTGCCCTGGAGATTTCCGATGAAGAGTCAAGAGGGGGATAAGGGAAAAGGCGGGCAAGAAAAAGCCCCCTGGGAACCACACTCTGGTGGTGGAAAAGTTCGTTCTTTGAGAGGTACTGGTTATCACCGTATTCCCATTCAGTAGCGTA
>JAKPFT010000001.1 GCA_029551285.1 bacterium
GCGGCAAAACCACGGAGTTTTGGAAAAGATGGTGGCTACCGGGCAGCAGCCGGTTGTTTCTTAAAGGTTGGGCGGCGCTGTGGCTGCAGACAATGCTGCTGCGGGAAATCCTTGCCTCTTCTTACGGCAACGAATTTTCCCTCAGCGCTGGCCTAGGGCTGTGGCTGGCTGGAGGAAGTTTGGGCAGTTTTCTCTGCCGGCATGCTTCTGGAAAACAGAGCCGCTTTTTTCTCTGGTTCACCATACTGGAAAACCTTTTCGTTCTGGCCGGTCTGCTGACGGTAAGAATTGCGCCCCACTTCCTGGCCGGGCCTGGCCAGATGATTTCCCTGGGCAGTTTTCTTCTGCTTTCTTTCCTGACGCTTTTTCTGGCCGGTTTCTGGGAAGGAACCAGGTTTGTTCTGGCCGCTTCCGTTATCGGAAAAGGTGGACCAGCCTACGCCGCGGAAGGGTTAGGAGCGCTGTTAGGCGGTTTGAGCCTTACCGGTCTTCTGTATGCAGGACTTAATCCCTTCTCCCTCATTGCCATCGCGGGTCTGGTAAACCTGGCCGGGTGTTTTTCTCAGGAAGTTTCGCTTCGGAAACTGGCTGCGGCAGCAATGGTCGTCTGGTGCGGACTGGGATTTTCCTCGCCTTTCTTAGAAAGTTTCTCCCGGCAGCAGCAGTGGCAACCTTTCCGGGTAATTCAGGCAGGTTACTCCGGCTACGGCTCGGTGGTGCTTTTAGAAAATTCCGGTCAGAAGACTCTGGTGAGGGATGGGCTTGTCGTCTTTTCCAGCCAGCCAGACATTTTTTCCCTGACCAATACCGCTTTTTTTCCGGCAGCCTTTCATGGCCGGCCGGAAAAGGCGCTGGTTATCGGAAACCCCGGGCTGGTACAGAGCCTTAAAGAAGTCGGGGTGAAGCAAGTTCTGCTTTTAGAGCCAGACCACTTAGTCAGTCAGGTGCTCAAAGAAAACTTCC
This sequence comes from bacterium, assembly GCA_029551285.1. GTDB lineage: Bacteria > Ratteibacteria > UBA8468 > B48-G9 > DSTR01 > JAMWDF01. The sequence goes on from JAKPFT010000001.1 coordinate 964, forward strand.
TTTCTCCGGAGGACAGAAACGCCCTTCTGATTCAGGAGCCGCTGCGTTACCTGAAAAACTCTCCGGAGCAGTTTGACCTGGTCATCATTGACCGGGGTCTTCCCCTGAGTTTAGCCAGTCTCCGGTTTTACTCGGAAAACTTCTTCCAGAGAGTCAAACAGCGGTTGAAGCCCGGTGGTATCCTCACCGTGGTGTTACCGGGAAGCCCTGATTACTTAGGGAAACCTTTGCGACAGGCCCACGCCAGTGTTTACCGCAGTTGCCAGAAACTTTTTCCAGCCAGCCGGATAATCTTTACCGAGCCGTTTCTCTACCTTTTTTCCAGAGAGGCTGCGACTTTTTCCCGGGACAGGAAACTGCCCCCGGAAAAGGACTGGCGGCAACAAAACTTCTTTGACGAAGTCCTTGACCCTGTTCGCGAGGAAAAATTTGTCACGCTCCTTGAGGAAGGTAGCCCCGGCCAGACAGACACTTTCTCTCTAAGGACACTTTACTTCAGTCTGGCCTGGTGGCTGAGCAGTCTCTCAGTTAGATTGGGTCGGTTTTTCCAGTACCTGTTTGACCAGTTTCTCCAACCAGGTTTTCCCGGATGGCCGCTGGCAGTATTACTGGTGGCCGTGGGTTTGCTGCCTGTCTGGCGGCGCCGGATAAGGGTAGTTATCAGTTTCACCAACGGCCTGGTCAGTTTCGCCTTTGAGGTGTTAGTTCTCTTTCTTTTTCAGATGGAGCACGGTCAGTTGTATACAACGCTTAGCCTGCTGGTCGGGTTGTTTATGGCTGGTCTTGGCGCCGGCGGGCTGTTTTCTCAACGGCAGTCAGGGAATCGCTGGCTGCTGAAAGTTGAATGTTGCCAGATACTTTTTTACACTCTGGCCGCTGTTTTCCTGGCCTGGATGAAACTCTCTTCCGGGCTTCTCTCCGGAATTTTGCTCTGCGGGGCTGGCTTTCTCCTGGGCTGGGAGTTTGGCCTGCTCACCGAAAACCCTTCTGAGACAGGAAAGAAGGAGCAGCTTGGCGCCATCTACGGGGCAGACGTCTCCGGCGCGCTGGTGGGGTGTTTCCTTGTGCCTCTCGTGCTTCTTCCGGGTTTGAGATTCAGCGGCTGTCTGCTGCTTTTGCCTGGCCTGAAGGTAGCAACCTTTACCAACCTCCGGCATCAATTATTTTGAGGAATTCAGGTTCAGGGGGTAAAATAAAAGGCAAAGGCGGTGGAGGTGAATCATGGGAAATCAAATTAAATCAGTCTTTCTGCTGGGGTTGCTTTCGGTTCTTTTAGTGTATCTGGGCAGCCTCTTCGGTCAGGAAGGGATGATGGTAGCCCTTTTTCTGGCCGTGGCCATGAACGCGGTTTCTTATTTCTTCGGAGATAAACTGGTGTTAGCGCTTTACCGGGCCAGGGAACTTTCGCCTTCCGACTTGCCGGAAGTCCACCGGATTGTCAGCCGTCTGACCATGGCGGCGCACCTGCCGAGGCCCAAACTCTACCTGATTCCTTCAGCCACACCCAATGCCTTTGCCACCGGTCGCGACCCGGCTCATGCCTCGGTGGCCGTAACCAGCGGCATCGTCAGTTTGCTGACGGAAGAAGAACTGGAAGGGGTGCTGGCTCATGAGTTGAGCCATGTCAAAAACAGGGACATTCTTATCGCCACCGTTGCCGCGACCATTGCCGGTGCCATCACTTTTCTGGCCAGGATGATGCAGTGGGCGGCTTACTTTGGGGGCAGCGGGGATGATCGCCGCAATGGCAATGCCTTTTCTCTGATCGCCATGCTTCTTTTTGCGGTACTGGCACCGATTGCTGCCATGATTATTCAACTGGCCATCTCCCGTTCCCGGGAATATCTGGCGGATGAATCCGGCGCGCAGTTGTGCGGCCATCCTGAGTACTTAGCCTCAGCCTTAAGAAAATTAGCAACTGGCGTGCAGGCCAGGCCGATGAGTTCAGCCAACCCTTCCACCGCACACCTGTTTATCGTTAATCCTTTTTCTGCCCGTTCGCTGTTGGCGATTTTTTCCACGCATCCACCCCTGGAAGAAAGAATTGCCAGGTTAGAAGCCATGGCGGGCCGGCGATAATAAATGGACCAGGCCAGACTGAAAGAACTCCTGAGAAGGTACCGCTCCGGGCAAATCACAGAAAGCCGGTTGTTAGAAGCTCTGAAGTTTTTCCCTTATCAAGACTTAGGCTGGGCCAAGCTTGATACCCATCGCAGTTTGCGGCTGGGTTTTCCCGAGGTTGTTTACGGTCCGGGAAAGAGCCAGCAACAGTTAGAAAAAATCATCTACTCTCTCAGCCAGCAGCACCGCCGGTGTCTGGTCACCAGGGTAGGCCTAAAAATGGCTCAGGCTCTCCAGAAAAAGTTTCCCCATCTTTACTATTTCCCGGAAGCAAGACTGCTCAGCCTGACCAGACCGACACCGAAGAGCCGGCGTTTTGTAGCGGTGGTCTGTGCCGGAACTTCAGACTTGCCAGTGGCGGAAGAGGCTGCGGTGACCTGCGAAATTTTAGGCACCAAGGTTAAACGTATCTGGGATGTCGGCGTGGCGGGTCTGCACCGGCTGTTAGACCATCTGCCGGCGCTGAACAGAGCAGCCTGTCTGGTGGTCGTCGCCGGAATGGAAGGCGCGCTGGCTGGTGTGGTGGGCGGGCTGGTGGGCCAGGTGGTAGTGGCGGTGCCAACTTCAGTGGGTTACGGTGCTGGTTTAAAGGGTCTGGCGCCCTTGCTTACCATGGTGAACAGTTGCAGCCCCAACGTGGTGGTGGTGAATATTGACAATGGTTTTGGCGCGGGTTTTGTCGCCCACCTGATTGCCCGAACCAGCCGTTAGCCATTCTTTCTTCTTTCGGAACGGAGAACTGCCAGGGTTACGTCGGCCCTCGTTTTTTCTAAGATACCGCGCACATAATCAACCTGGCGTCTTAAAGAACGGGTGAGCGCATCAGGGAAGGTGAAGTTTGTCAGGAAAAAGTAGATGGCGTCCATCACCTTCAAACACTCCTCCCCATCAAAATCTGGCTGGCGGCGTAAGGCATCAAGGAGGTAACGGCGCAGTTCTCCGGTGCTTTCCGCCAGCCCGTGCAGGTAACTGATGGGGTCAAAACCGAACTCCTCTGGAGCTGGTATTTCCCGGGCGGAAAGATATCTCAGAAGGACAACGGCTTCCACCAACTCTTTCTCCGCATTATGCAGGAAACCCGCAAAGGATATCTCAGGGTAGCCAACCAGCACTTTCCTGGTTTTCTTCAGAAGAGAAAGTGCCTGGCTGGTTTTTTGTTCGGCTGCCCCCAACTGTCCCTGATGCAGCTCCTGGATAGCGCTGGAAGCCAGCCGGGTAATT
>JAKPFT010000010.1 GCA_029551285.1 bacterium
GAGCCTTCTGACAGCAGGGTAAAGCAGCTCTGGTCGGTCATCACCAGAGAATTTATTGGCGAAAAAGGTCGTGTCACCAAGGTGAGGTGTGCTGCGGTTGATTTTGTTGCCCGGGACAATCCTGCAGGTAGGGAAATGAGAGAGATTCCAGGAAGCGAGTTTGAGATTGAAAGTGACCTGGTTATTCTGGCTCTTGGCTTTCTCACGCCAGAAACCAACCAACTTCTCCGGGATAGTCCGGTCAAAGTGGACCTTCGGGGTTATATCCAGACAAATGAAGGTTATCAAACGTCCTGCCCCGGAGTTTTTTGCGCTGGAGATATGAGAACAGGACAATCACTGGTGGTTAAAGCCATGGCTGATGGAAGAAATGCGGCCATGGCCATTAACCGGTATCTCACAATGTTTTAGCCGGCATCGTAACAAAAAACTTTTCCCTGTGGACAAACCAGGTTTGACACAGCAGACAAGAAGTCTTACCATGGAACAGAATCACTGGAGACGGCGAAGTCTTCAACAAGGCGATGATGCCTGCTGTGGCAGGGTTAAAAGGGTCCCTGAGCAGCAGGCTTTTTTGTTTAAAGAAGCAGTTATGTTGTGTTCAAAACTGGACCGGGATAGCTCGGGTAAAGTGGCCTCAAGAGATTTTCTCGGGAGTTACAGTGGCTAAATATATCTTTGTCACTGGCGGAGTGGTGTCATCCCTGGGAAAAGGAATAACGGCAGCCTCTATAGGCTGTATCCTGAAAAACTGCGGACTGCGCGTCAACATAATGAAGGTTGACCCCTATTTAAACGTGGACCCCGGCACAATGAGCCCTTTCCAGCACGGAGAAGTCTTCGTCACGGATGATGGAGGAGAAACAGACCTTGACCTCGGACACTACGAAAGGTTTATGGACATTACCACGAAAAAGAGCAACAATTTCACTGCCGGAAAGATTTATGATGCCATTATCAGCAAGGAAAGACAGGGCCTTTATCTGGGAAGTACCATTCAGGTAATTCCGCATGTGACTGATGAAATAAAATCAAGAATTAAAGCAGTTTCTGACGATTACGATGTGGTTATCATCGAGATCGGCGGCACTACCGGAGACATAGAAGGATTGCCTTTTCTGGAAGCTATCAGACAATTCCGGTTGGACCTGGGCACGGAAAATACCTGTTATATTCATGTCACCCTTGTTCCCTATATCAGGGCAGCCGAAGAGATGAAAACAAAGCCAACCCAGCAAAGCGTCGCGAAACTGCGGGAAATCGGCATTGAACCCCAGATTTTAATCTGCCGAACGGAGAAGCCGTTACCTGAGTCCCTGAAGAAAAAAATCGCTCTCTTCTGCAATGTCCAGGAAAAAGCTGTACTGGAAGAAAGAGACGTTGCTTGCAGTATCTATGAAGTCCCTTTGATGTTGCAAAAACAGGGGCTGGACCGGATCATCCTGGAAAAGTTAAATCTCCCTTACCGTGCCGCAAATTTGAGGGATTGGGAACGCCTTATTGAAAAGATTAAAGGATTTACAAGGAAGATAACGGTCGCTGTTGCCGGTAAATACACGCTTTTGAAAGACGCTTACAAAAGCATCTGGGAAGCCCTGAACCATGCCGGATTGGTTAACAATGTAGAAATCCAGGTCAAATATGTAGACGTGGAGAGCCAGAATCTTCTATCTGAGTTGGCCGGGGTCCAGGGAATTCTTGTCCCCGGTGGCTTTGGTGACCGGGGTGTGGAGGAAAAAATTCATGTGGTCAGGCACGCCCGGGAAAAGAAGATTCCTTTTCTGGGAATCTGTCTGGGAATGCAATGCGCGGTGATTGAATTTGCCAGAAATGTCTGCGGCCTGAAGAAAGCCAACAGCACTGAGTTTGACCCTGCCACACCCTACCCTGTGGTCAATCTTTTGCCTGAGCAAAGAAAAGTGGAGTGCAAGGGTGGTACAATGCGTCTGGGAGCCTATCCCTGCAAAGTCTGCAGGAATTCCCTGGCTTATCAGGCTTACAGAAAATCCCTGGTTTACGAAAGGCACAGACATCGTTACGAACTCAACAACAGATTCAGAAGAGTATTAGAGGCACATGGCTTGAGGGTAACCGGAGAGTACCAGGCCGGCCAGTTAGCCGAAATCGTCGAACTGAAGGACCATCCCTGGTTCGTGGCCGTTCAGTTTCACCCTGAATTCAAATCCAGGCCGATGAAACCGCATCCGCTTTTTGTCCATTTTGTCAGGGCAGCCTTAAAATGATCAGACACTGCTGTGGAATTTTCGGCGTCTTTGGCCACAGAAACGCCGTGGAACTTACCTACCTTGGCCTTTATGCTCTCCAGCATCGGGGTCAGGAAAGTGCCGGTATTATCGCTTCTGACGGCAAGAGAGTCACTCAATGGCGCGGGATGGGTCTGGTCAGTGAGGTATTTACCAGGGAATCACTTCAAAAACTTAAAGGCGACTTTGCCATCGGCCATGTCAGATATTCAACAACTGGCTCTTCCACCAGCAAAAATATTCAGCCTTTCCTGGTGGAGTATGCAGGAACCTCTCTGGCTGTCGCTCACAATGGAAATATAGTCAATGCCGGGCTGCTTCGCCAGAAATTGGAAGCTTCCGGCTCAATTTTTCAGACAACGATGGATAGCGAATTGTTAATTCATCTTATCGCTAAATCACAGGGGAACTTTAAAGAAAAAGTCATCCGCTCTTTGAAGCAACTCCAGGGTGCTTATTCAGTCCTGGTCATGACAGAGAAACAGTTTTTGGCCGGGAGAGACCCGCACGGCTTTCGACCTCTCTGGCTCGGTCGGATTGACGGAGCTTTTGTCGTGGCTTCGGAAACATGCGCCTTTGACCTTATTCAGGCTAAACCTCTGCGGGAGATACTGCCAGGCGAGGTGGTCTTTTTTGATGCCAGGGGATGTCATTCTTACCAGGCCTTCTCCGGAAGGAAACATTCCTTCTGTATTTTTGAACACATCTATTTCGCCAGACCGGACAGCAACATCTTTGGTGGCAGTGTCGCCAGGGTGAGGGAAAAACTTGGCATCAATCTGGCCAGAGAGCATCCGGTACCGGCTGACATGGTGATTCCTGTTCCCGATTCTGGAACTTACGCGGCCCTTGGTTACGCCAGACACTCAGGTATTCCTTTTGAAATGGCCTTCGTCAGAAATCATTACATCGGAAGAACCTTTATCCACCCGGCTGAGGAAATCAGAGGGCTGGAGGTCAAAATAAAATTGAATCCCGTAGCCGAACTCATTCAGGGCAAACGGATTGTGGTCGTTGAAGACTCTATCGTCAGGGGCACCACCAGCAGCCTGAGAATGAAAACCTTGAAAAATTGCGGGGCAAGAGAGATTCATATGAGGGTGAGTTGCCCCCCTTTATGCCACCCCTGCTTTTACGGCATTGATTTCCCTACGGAAACTGAGCTGGTGGCTTCTACACGCACGGTGGAACAAATCAGAAAACGTATCGGGGTGGACACCCTGGCTTATCTCAGCCCGGAGGGAATGTTAGAAGCCATGCCTTTGCCTTCCGAAAAATTCTGTACCGCCTGTTTCACCGGCAAATACCCTGTGCCGGTGCGGGACAGAATTTCAAAATTACAATTTGAAAACCAGCCTGAGTAAGACACTCCAGTATTCTCCGCTGTTCCCCCCGTTCTGCTTAAACGAACTCAGATAGATTTTCACGGCACAATTTGACATTTGACACAAGATTTTTTCACGGTTAGAATTTACCCTTAGAAAAAGAGAAAAAGGCAGACAACGATGTCTGCCGGAAAAGGCAAAGGAGCCTGTTGTGTTCAGCCTTCGGCTGGCCAGCAGGCACTTTTTTTGCGAGGGACTATGAACCACACAGAAAAAGTGCTGGCTGACGTAATCCAGAAGCATCCTCATCAGCCTGAGTTTCATCAAGCCGTGAAAGAAGTTTTCCTTTCTCTGGAACCGGTTCTGGGAAAAAGGCCGGAATACAGAGATGCCCGCATTCTGGAAAGGCTGGTGGAACCTGAGCGGGTTGTTATTTTCCGGGTGGCCTGGCTGGACGACCGGAACAGATGTCAGGTCAACCGCGGTTTCCGCGTCCAGTTTAACAGCGCCATCGGCCCTTATAAGGGAGGGCTGCGCTTCCATCCAAGCGTCAATCTGAGTGTGGTTAAATTTCTGGCTTTTGAACAGATTTTTAAAAACTCCCTCACTTCGCTGGCCATGGGCGGAGCTAAAGGGGGGTCAGACTTTGACCCTAAAGGGAAAAGCGACGCTGAAGTCATGCGTTTTTGCCAGGCCTTCATGAGTGAACTATTCCGCCACGTTGGACCCGATACCGATGTGCCTGCTGGCGATATCGGCGTGGGAGAAAGAGAAATAGGCTATCTCTTTGGCCAGTACAAGAAACTGAAAAATGAGTTTACCGGGGTGCTTACCGGTAAAGGTCTGGCCTGGGGAGGTTCCCTGATGAGACCGGAAGCCACCGGCTACGGTCTGGTGTATTTTGCTCAGGAAATGCTCAAAACCCGCGGCAAAACACTTTCCGGAATGAGCTGCCTGGTTTCCGGATCAGGTAATGTCGCCCAGTATACTGTGGAAAAGTTGCTCCAGCTGGGTGCGAAAGTGGTAACGCTCTCTGATTCCGACGGTTTCATCTATGACCAGCAGGGCATCAACGAGGAAAAACTGCGTTTTGTGATGGAGTTGAAAAACATCCAGCGGGGCCGGATTAAGGAGTATGCTAAAAAATACCAGGTGCCCTACTATGAGAAGCAGAAACCCTGGTCAATTCCAGCCGAAGCCGCCTTCCCCTGTGCCACGGAAAATGAAATCAACGGGAGCGATGCGGAAAAACTGGTTAAGAATGGTTGCTGTCTGGTCGCTGAAGGGGCTAACATGCCCAGCACACCTGAAGCCCTGGAAAAATTCTTGAAAGCCGGTGTACTCTTTGCGCCGGGAAAGGCAGCCAATGCCGGTGGAGTGGCCACTTCTGGCCTGGAGATGAGCCAGAACTCCATGAGATTGGCCTGGCCCAGAGAAGAAGTGGATAAGAGACTTCAGGAAATCATGCGCTCCATTCATGAAACGGTAATGAAGGCAGCCGCTGACTACGGATTCCCGGGGAATTATATGGTCGGTGCCAACATCGCCGGGTTCCTCAAGGTGGCTGACGCTATGTTAGCCCAGGGTGTCGTTTGAGTGGTATCATATAGTGAAAGATGGTGCCGGCAATTGTCATTTATTATTCTCTAACAGGTAACACCAGGCAGGTAGCCAGGGTGCTGGCCGAAAGACTATCGGCTGACATTCAGGAAATAACAGAACCAACCAGTCGCCAGGGTCTCAAGGGTCTGTTTCGGTCAATCTGGCAGGCCAGGGGAAAAAGGCTGGCTCCTATTTTACCGCTGGCGGTTGACCCTTCCCGCTACCGGTTAGCCATCATCGGCACGCCGGTCTGGGCTTTTTCCATGGCCAGTCCGGTTCGCTCCTTTCTGGTTGACTACCGGGAAAAACTGCCGCGGGTTGCCTTTTTTTGTACGCTGCGCAGCAGTGGAAGTGCATCTGTTTTTCAGGAGATGGAACAAGCAGCCGGCCAGAAACCTCTCGCCTGCTTGACGGTAAAAGACAGGGAAGTTACCAGTAACTCCTTCACGGAAGCGACTGAGAAATTTGCAGTAGCTTTGCTGACCTGGTTAAAAGGCTAAACCGGGCGTAGCCTGTGGCAGGAGAAGAGGTCATGAAAGAGCGGATAGGTTTTGATAGTGCGGGTTATCTCAAAGAACAGAATCAGGCTATCCTTGAGCGCATCAAACTGTTCTCCGGAAAACTTTACCTGGAGTTCGGTGGCAAAATTCTTCATGACTATCATGCCGCCAGGGTCCTCCCCGGTTACCATCCCGACATAAAAATAGAGTTGCTCAAGTCGTTAAAGGACAAGATTGATATCCTGCTGTGTATTTATGCCGGCGATATTGAACGTGGCCGCATCCGGGGCGACTTTGGCATCACCTACGCCGTGGATACTTTGAAACTGATTGATGACCTGCGGGAGCACGGGTTAGAAGTCCTGGCCGTGGTGATTACCAGATTTGACGAACAACCTCAGGCTATCGCCTTCAAGACCAAGCTGGAGAATAGAAACATCCGGGTTTATCTTCACGCGGCCACCCAGGGCTACCCTACTGATGTGGATACCATTGTCAGCCCGGCTGGCTATGGCAGGAATGCCTATATTGAAACCAGCAAACCTATCGTGGTCGTCACCGGGCCTGGCCCGGGCAGCGGAAAACTGGCCACCTGTCTGTCGCAGTTATACCACGACCATCGTCAGGGGCTCAAGTCAGGCTATGCGAAATTTGAGACTTTCCCTATCTGGAACCTGCCGCTGAAACATCCGGTGAATATCGCGTATGAAGCGGCTACAGCGGATTTGCAGGATTTCAACATGATTGATCCCTACCACTTAAGCGCCTACCAGCAGAGTGCCGTCAACTATAACCGGGATGTGGAAATCTTTCCGGTAATTCAGCGCATTATGAAGAAAATTATGGGTGAAAGCATGCCCTATCAGTCTCCAACCGACATGGGGGTAAACCGGGCTGGTTTTGCCATTACCGATGACCGCCTCGTCCAGGAAGCAGCCAGACAGGAAATTGTCCGCCGTTTTTTCCGTTACCAGCTGGAGCATCTTCTCGGTCTGGAAAAAAAGGCAACGGTCCAGCGGGTGGTGCTTCTCATGGAAGAAGTCGGGGTAACTCCAGAAGACAGAAAAGTGGTCAAACCCGCGAGAGAAGCGGCGGCCGCGGCTGCCCTGAAGGCAAGTGGCCAGACCGGCAGTGGCGCAGCGATAGAACTTCCAGATGGCTCTATCGTCACCGGAAAAAATTCTGATTTGATGACGGCAACTTCCAGTTTGGTCCTGAACGCCATTAAACAACTGGCGGAAATTCCGGACAGAATTCACCTTCTGGCTCCCAATATCATCCAGCATATTCGCAGTTTGAAAAGAGATATTCTAAGTCTTAAGCAGGAGATGCTTGATCTGGAGGAAACCTTGATTGCTCTTTCCATGTCGGCCACCACCAATCCCACGGCAGACCTGGCCATGGCCAGGTTGCGAGAACTGGCCGGGTGTGAGGTTCATCTGACCCACATACCAGCACCCGGTGATGAAATTGGCCTGCGACGGCTTAAGGTAAACCTGACGGTTGACCCTCTTTTCCCTTCTCGTGATCTCTATTTAGGTTAGGCCAGAGACGGCGTTCACCGGGCCAGCACTTCCCAGTCAATCAATTCTTTCGTTTCAACGATTCTGCCCTGACGCCGGGATTTTTCCGCGGCTTCAGCAATTACCACACTCATGATACCTTCCTCCACCGAAGTGAATTTGAAGCGACCCGGTTCATTCAGGGAAGAGATTAAACCTTCCAGCATGTTGGCATCAGCCCCACCGTGGCCGCCTTCTCCTCGCATCAAACTGTAGGTAATCCGGTCCTTGCGCCACCTGGGGTAAACCACAATTTTGTTTTCTGCCAGGTCTGCGTCAAGATGTCCCCGCGTCCCGACAATGGTAAAACGCCGCGTGGAAACAGGGGTGAAAAAACACTCCCAGTGAAAGACACGCTGGCCTCCTTCGTATTCCACCATGGCAAATCCGTTATCATGGGTGTCCTTCTCCGAAAGATAGATGCAGGTATCCGGGTAATAAGCGTCAACCCGTGCCACATCCTCAGAGTAAAGCGGACTTTCTACCCTGGCTGCGTCAGGGCAAAACTGTCGCACCTGGCACACCCGGCAGTACGGCCCTATTTTCTTCTCAGCCGCCGCCACAGGTAGTTCTTCCGGCCGAAGCACATCAACGCCCGCCATGGCAGCCACCCGCAAAGGCCTGGCCATATTGAGGTACCAGTTCATGATGTCCAGGTCGTGGCAGCCCTTGTGGCAGAAAAGGCCTCCGCTGTACTTGTAAAACCGATTCCACCGCGCCATGTAGGTCTTTCCTCCCTCGTAAAAATCAGCGTTGCTAATGTTAACAATCCGACCCAGAGCTCCGCTCTCCAGAATTTCTTTAATCCGCCGGCAGACAATGTCATAACGTAGGTTGAAACCAAGGAAGAGCCGGCGTCCAGTTTGTTTCATCGTTTCATAGATACGAAGGCAATCGGCCGTATTTGTGGCCAGAGGTTTATCCACGAAAACATCTTTGCCGGCCCGCATCGTGGCCATGGCGATTTCCGCATGGGTAAAATCAGGCGTGGTCACCACAACCAGGTCCACCTCTGTCTTCAAAAGTTCGCGATAATCGCCATACCGGGAAACAACCAGACCTGTTTTCTCTTTGATTAGACGCGCAGCCACCTGAGCGCGCTCCAGGTTGGTGTCAACCAGGGAGACCAGTTGCACATCTCTTCTCTGGCTGAGTGGCCAGGCAAAACCATGGAAACCGCGTCCGCCAACACCCACTACAGCAATCTTCACCATGAGGAACCTCCACTTTTCAAAGTCAAAAAAGCAGTTTCAGCGCCGCCAGAGCGGCCACTACCTGAATCACAGCCGTGAACGTTTTTTCCGGAATGTACTTCAGCAGCCAGATCCCGGATACAGCCCCTACCGCAATAGCAGGTAGTACTGCCGCATTAAGAAGTAAGGACTGTACGTTAATGAAACCGAGACTGGCGCTGAACGGCACTTTGAACCAGTTAAGCAGGAAAAAGTACCAGGCCGCAGTCCCCACGAATTCCACCTTGGGCAACCTCATCGCCAGCAGATAGATAATCAGGACCGGCCCGGCAGCGTTAGCCATCATCGTGGTTACCCCGGCCACCAGACCCACCAGCGCGGCAAACCACCAGTAGTCCGGGACCTCTTTTTCCGATGGTCTTCGCTTTAGATACCAGTAGTTTAGAAATAGCAGTACCAGAATAACCGCGCCGATAATTCTTCTAAGCCGCAAGTCATCCAGCCAGATTTTCCCACCGGGAGCCCACTTTAAGAGAAAGTAACCCAGAACGATGCCAGCGGCCGCCCAGGGGATAAGTTTGAGCAGATGGGACCAGACAGCCTTCCTTCGGTAGTAAACAACGGCAAAGAGGTCTCCGAAAATCAGCATGGGAAGAACCACACCGGTGGAGAGTCTTGCCGGGATGACCAGAGCCACCAGGGGAATGGCCGCAAAACCAACTCCTGGTAGTCCTGTCTTGGACAAACCGATCATTACGCCGCTGGCCAGCAGCAACAGCCATCCGGCAAAAGAAATTTCCGTAGCGTTCATTTTTAACCAGGAAGGCGTCCCGGCGGCAGCGACCGTTTATCCCGTCAGAGAAAGTGCCTGTCTCAGAGCGTCTTCGTCCTTACCAACAGGGGTGAATTCCAGTCCGACATAGCCGGTATAGCCCAGCCGATCAATCGCCGAAAAGATAGCCCGGTAATTGAGCTCACCGCCGACAAGTTCACACCGGCCTGGCACTCCGGCGGCGTGAAAATGACCGATGAGAGGCAGATACCGTTCAATTTTAGCCAGCAGGTTGCCTTCAGTTACCTGCTGGTGGTAAATATCAAAAAGTATTTTTAGACCCGGCGCGTTGACTTCTTCCAGGAGGTCCACCGCTTGTGCCACTTTCGTTAACCAGTATCCTGGATGATTGACTACGGGGTTCAATGGCTCCAGCAGCAGTTCCATACCATGCTCAGTGGCTGCTTGAACCATCAGGCGCAACTTGCGCACCACGCGGCGTCTGGTCTGTTCCCGGGTTTCTCCGGCGACCACACTACCGGTGGTGACAATCAGCCTGGAACATTGCAGTTTTCTGGCTACGGCTGCTGAAGCCACCACTCCTTCCAGCAGAACTTTTTCATTCCCTTCAGCGGTCAGAACAAAGTTAGGTTCCGTACACATCGCCGATACCGTCAAGCCAGTTTCCTGCTGCACCTGGACCAGTTCCTCCAGATTCTTGTTTCGCCAGCCCCAGAATTCAAAGGCAGGAAATCCAAGTTCCTTTACCCGTCTGACCTTCTCCGGCAGCGACTGACCTTTCCAGAAGGTCTCCACACAGACAGAAAGTTTGACCATTTTTTCTCCCCGGGTTACTGAGTATAACACCATTAAACTGCTCTGGCAATTTAACCGGAGGTGGATATGGGCTTTCTTCAGATCGTGAAGGAACGTTACAGTGTCAGAAGCTACCTGAACCGCCCTGTGGCCCGGGAAGTTCTGGAACGCTGTTTTGAGGCGGCCAGGCTGGCTCCCTCGGCCTGTAACCAGCAACCGTGGTATTTTATCGCCGTGGAAAACCCTGTTCTGCGTCAGCGGCTGGGTGAAGCTGCCTTCTCCGGTATCTATGCCATGAATCGGTTTGCCCTGACCGCTCCGGTGCTGATCGTGGTGGTGAGCCGAAGAACAGTTAATCTGCCGGGTTTTGCCGGAAGATTGAGAAAAACCCCGTACAACCTGATGGACGTGGCCATTGCCTGTGAACACTTGATTCTTCAGGCTGCAGAAGAAGGTTTGGGTAGTTGCTGGCTGGGCTGGTTTGACGAACGGGCGGTTAAGAAAATTCTTCGCCTTTCTCCCTTAGACCACATCCCTGCCTTAATCAGCCTCGGCTATCCTGAGAAAAAGGACAGACCTCCCTTACGGCGCAAATCACTTGAAGAAATCAGAACCTACCGATAAGCTTTGCCCCTGCTGCCAGAAGAAAAAACCTTCTCATGCCTGAATCAGTAGTCTCTCAGAGAAACTGCCGTTTCCACAAAAACCCGGTAGTTTCTTTCAGCATGGGCTGGTAACTTCGCCCAGGTCGTGGGTGAAGAAGTGGGACAGAGAATAAAACCACCACCAGGTTTACCCTGAGCCACAGTTTCCACCACCAGTTGTCTCATCTCTTCAGGCTGCAGACAGTCAAAAGCGCTATCTTCTACATTGCCTTCCAGAGCCATTCTTCCTGCACAGATAGCCTTAGCTTGCCCCAGCGTAATTTTGCCCACCGGGGGTGGCTCAATCGGATTGAGACAATCCACTCCCAACTCAATAAATCCTTCCAGCACACCGGACATATCACCGTGACAATGAATCCAGACCAGTTTGCCGGCTTCATGAATCAACGCGGCCAGCCGCTTGTCATAATCAACGACAAATTCCTGAAAATCTTTTACTGAAGCCAGCGGTGGAATACACAATTCCGGACCCACCCAACCGTAGGCGTCACCGAGGTCATGCGCCAGATAGTGTTTCACCAGTCGTTCCAGATACCTGAAGGAACGGCCGATCATCTCGTGTAACAACTGCCGGTGGTCGTAAAGCCAGTAACCAAAAGTCTCGGAACCCATCAAACGCTGAACGAAGTACATGGCCTCATCAATTCCGACCATCAGCAGCGCTCGTTCCCCGGTCTGCTTTTTCAGTTTCAGGTATGAATCCACAGCCGGCAGTTCAGTCTCTTCTGGCAGGGAAAGAAATTTTTCGGCATCTTCGGGAGTCTCCAGCAGGTATTTCACATGCCGGCCTGGCGAACCATCAACAAACGAGCGGAAAACTTCCACCAGTGGCCCCTTCGGCGTTTCCCAGATAGTCCTTACTTCCTGTTCCCCGTTTTTCACCGGTCCTTTTTCCACCCGGCGAACTATCCGGGACTCCGGCCATTCTTCCGCATTCGGGCTCCAGTGGCGGAACATCTCCAGTTCGTATTTTTCGGTTAAGTAATAAAGGGTTTTCCAGTCATCCCGGGGAGTCAGCGGGTCAACCCCCCAGAGACGGATGGGCATGCGGTCAACACTCTCTCTTCTGAAGACCCTGATTAATCTCTCCCGACAGGTCATTGTCACCTCCAATGCGTACTGGTTAATTTAACACGGCTGTCCACTGTTGACAAAGAATTTTCCTGATGGTATGAAAGAGGGAAGTTTTTTCTAATAACCCAGGAGGGGAAATGGCATTATTTAGGAGACCAGACGAGATCAAGGTAGGAGCGATTGGTTACGGTGGCGCTTTCCGCATGGGCAAGTACCATCTGGACCTGTGTGCCCGGGCCGGCATGACCCCAACCGCGGTAACCGATATTGACCCCAGCCGGCTGGAAGAAGCCAGGAAGGATTTTCCTGGAATTGAGACCTATTCATCAGTAGGGGAGATGCTGAGGAAATCAGCCGTTACCCTGGTAGTTATCATCACTCCCCATAATACCCATGCCCGGCTGGCCCTTCAGTGTCTGAAAGCCGGCCGGCACGTGGTCACAGAAAAACCCATGGCTATCACCACCGCCGAATGCGACGCGATGATAGCTGCGGCTCGCTCCAGGAAACTTCTTCTTTCCACTTTTCATAACCGGCACTGGGACGGATGCATTCTGGAAGCCGTTAAGAGAATCAAGGCCGGGACCATCGGTGATGTCTTTCGCATTGAAGCCCACATGGGAAGTTATGGTCAACCAAAAGACTGGTGGCGTTCTTCCCGAACCTTTTCCGGAGGAATTCTTTATGACTGGGGTGTACACCTGCTGGAATATTCCCTGCAGATTATTGACTCAGAGATTGTGGAGGTCACCGGGCTGGCCAAGACCGGCTACTGGGCCAGCCATACAAAATGGGGCAAAGACACAAATGAGGATGAAGGTTTTGCTGTAGTCCGCTTTGCCAGTGGCGCCTGGTTAACTCTGACCATCAGCCATATTGACTCCAACCCCAAAAAAGGGCAACTGGAAATCACGGGCACCAGGGGTAGTTACATCATGAGCGGGGCTGAATATGAGATTATTACCCGACAGGACAATGAAACCATAATCACCAGAGGACCTAACCCACCATCAGAGCAACAGCGTTACTACGAGAATATTGCTAACCATCTGGTGAAAGGCGAAAAACTGATTATCACTCCGGAATGGGCTCGCCGGCCGATTCACATCCTTGACCTGGCCTGCCGGAGCGCCAGACTGGGCAGGTCTTTGAAGGCAAAGTACCACTGAGAGCGTGCGCCATAGATCTTTCCGGAGCAGCTTTGTTTTCAGTGTTCACCCAGGAATAAAGGTGTAATCCACGGGTACTGGTTGGCCGCTCAGCAGGGAACTTTCACAGGCAAAAACAACGGCCATGGTTCTGGCGCTATCCGCAGCCGTCATGAAAGGTGGATGAGCTTTCCTGATTCTTTTTACAAAATCCATGAAGAAACCACGGCTGTCGTGATGAAGAGAATTCAGGGCAAGCCCCTGATAGGACTCGGTGCGCTTCAATCTGGTGTTGCCCTCCCTGCCGGCGAAATAAACTATCTGAATAAAGGAACGCCAGAAATCGGCCCTGATGCCTCCCTCAGAGCCAACCACTTTTATCCCGTACTCATGCCCTAATTCTGGCTCCATCCCCGGAGTTTCTACTGGATGAACCCCGAGATGCTGAATTGTGGTCAGTTGAGCCAGTTTGCCTCCGGGGAAAAAACAGAGCGTACAGGCTGGTTCCCGATAACCACGGTGCCAGCCATCCGGCCCGCGCAAATTTGGCGCCGGTACCGCCAGAACTGATTCCGGGTCCAGACCCATGTAATACCGGAAGAGATCAAGACGATGACAGCCTTCCTCAATAAAATACCCGCCGACCATAGCCGGGTCGCCCCGCCAGTCGCCCGGTTTCTTAACAAAGCCCACCCCGCCGCAGTTGTGAACGAAATGGATGTTCATCACCTCGCCTATTTCTCCGGCTTCAATGATTTCTCTGATTCTCCTGGACATCAGAGAATAACGCATCTCAAAGTTAATCTGGCAGACCCTGCCACTTTCCCGTTCTGCCTGAAGAATAGCAGATATTTCCGCCGGGTTCATACCCATCGGCTTTTCCGAGAATACGTACTTTCCGCTGTTCAAAGCCGCAATGGCTACTTCTGCGTGGACGAAATTGGGCGTGGAATTAACCACCAGGTCAATATCTTCCCGGGCCAGCAATTCACGGTAATCCTGATAAACAGGAACCGTCAACTCCGCCAGCAACCTTTTTCGTTTTTCCTCCGCCACTTCCGCCACCGCCACCAGGGTTGTCTCCTCACTGCTCAAGACAGTCCTGACCATTCCCGAGCCGGCCCCTCCACCGGCTCCCACCACACCAACCCTCACCTTTGCTGTTGTCTTCATATATCTCCGCCTTGTTTAAGTAATTATATCCGTAACAGAAGAGAAAAAAAAGGGGCTTCAGGGAAAGGCTTATTGCGGGTAAACTTCCAATTCGGACAGGAACAATCCTTTATGAGCCACCAGGCGAATCTTTTGCGTGACAACAGGGGGAAAAGTGTGAGCAACAATTTCTTTCCTGTTGTCTCGTACCTCAACAATCGTCTGCCAGTTACCCGTTTCGTCAGCATATTGAAGGTCGTAATCCTGAAGATTACAGGCTGGGTCATCCCAGTGCCTTGGAAGATAAGATTTCACGACAATCCGGCTGATGGCCTTCTTTTCCGGTAAGGTGACTTCCAGCCACGGCGAGTCTTTTCCGCAGGGATTATTCCAGGATGGGTTAAGATTGCCATCATACAGAGGAAACCAGCAGGTGTGAGGGTCTCCGTCAATGGCAAAATAGGCGTGGTTGAACCAGGTATAATTCTTATTACTTCTGGAAGTGGCTCCGATCTGGGTGGCTTTTCCGTCGGGAAGTCTTGCGGGCCGGCCATAGGCTAAGTTACCCGGGATACTCTGGTAAGAAGGGGTTTCTGCAAAGAACGGGTCTTTCAAAAGCTCCGGGGCTTTACTTTTTTTCCGTTCCCTCGCGGTGGTATAAATCACCACCTCTCCTCTTTTGAGTGTATCCTGAAATTTTCCCCCGACCACCGGAATGGCCCTTTCCTCTGACCAGGACCACACCTGGCTGGTGCCAATCTTCGCCGGGAGAGTAACAGTGATGGTTAACGGTTCTTCTCCAGACCAGGCGGCAAAAAGGAAAATGTCTTTTCCAGACTGCTTGGCTCTCCAGTGAAAATTTTTCTCCGGCACAGGCGCAACAGTTATCCCTTCTGCTTCCGGAGCAGTCAGAACTGGTTCCAGCGAAGCCATTTCGCTGGCAATCGCCCTGACCCCTTCCCATAGAGAAGGGTTCATCCTGGGATTGGTATAGTCGTGCCAGTATGCCCAGAAGTAAATACCACCTGCTCCTTCCATAAAAGCACCCCAGACCAGATACCTCATTTCTTTGTAGGTCAGGAACCGACCAACATCTCCATGGGCCCAGTACCCACCCCAGAAGTACTGGGGCCAGAAGAAAAAGGGCTTTTTGTGGTCAGCCAGAGCTTCCCCGGGTGCGCTGGGAATTTCCGATAACTGACAGAGCTGGACTATGTTTCTAATCCAGGCCAGCCTCCCTTCCAGACGATTATAGTTTTCTGTTTCTGAGTTCTTATACAGAGGATAGGAGTACGAATGTCTTTGAAAGATATCAGCAATATTGTAAAGAGAAGTGAAACCGGTGCCTAACTCACCATTACAGGAAATAGGATGATATGGGTCCTCCTCCAGAAGGGCTTTGTATAGTTCTTCCTGCGCCTGGCTGTACCCCATTTCCTCGTTAATGAGCCAGGTAAAGATGGCCGGATGTGTTTTTATTTCTCTGACCAGTGCTGTCATGTCCTCAATTCGGGAGAGATAGCCTGGTTTTGATTTCTCCAGAAAATTTCCGATCATACAGGTCGCATTTATCTTGAAACCAAAGCTTGCGGCCTCATCAAAACTTTTTTTAAGGGCCGGGGTGTTTTTGAACTGGTGGCTAATATCGCAGGTCACAGAATTGAAACCGGCCTCCTTCAGATACTTATAATCAGGAGCATAGCCGTTGTACATCCCGATGGGATAGAAGGGTTTTCCATCAACGAGCAAGTTACCATTTTCATCAATAAAGGTATAGCCAGGGATCGGTTCAACAATGCGCAGGGGAATTTCTCGGGAATCAAGATTTCTGGCGCCTGACACAAGGTGCGCTACAATGGCGTACTTTCCCGGCGGAAAAGTCCCTCCTGAAAATGTGTACCTTTTTCCCTGGACTGGTTCTTTCTCCAATAACAAGAATTTCTCTTTTCCGGTGGAATCCCGGATCAAAAAATTTAGTTTCTTATTCTTCAGGTTTTCTTCCTTTCCATCAATGGCTACCCTGACCACAACATCCTTGTCTGTCTGAGAGGTAAACAATGTGTTCCTGTAAGAAGGTTTTTCCATCCGGATGCGGAGACAATCAGCCCCAATAATGGGAAAGATGCCTGTCATCATCTCCTTCCCTTCCCTGTTCAGAAAACAGACCTTGACACTTGAACCCGGACCCGGGGTTTCTGGTAGCGACAATGTTACTTCCAGGGTGTTATCTCCCTTTTTCAGAGAGACATCCCTGGGCGCCGGCGAAAATTGAGAGCCGCCACGAACAATCTCCATCTTTAGAAGTGCCCTGGCTACATCCTGTCTGGAACTGACATTTATTCTTACGGTAAGGTCAATACCTTCTTTGCCTATCGCGGGAGTAAGACAGACACCCTTAATTTGAAATTCTTCATCAAGGTATTCAGCCAGCAGTCCCCATTTTTCTTTTTCTGCAGTATTTTTGGACACGGCCGGAGGAGGATAAATTCCTTTTTTGAAACACGGACTTTCCTCTTTAAGGTCAAATCTCTTCTCTTCCGGAGCCACAAACATGGGGTCTTCACTGATATCTGTTCCACCAGGGTCAAGACCGGAATAATTTCTTTTTTCGTTTCCCCAGACATCGTTGCACTTAAGTTCTGTTTTTGTCACTACTTCTGCCTGATAGATTCCAACCGCATTCTTGTTTCTGGGAATATTGGCAACAATGTTGTGTTCTATCAGTGTTTCAGTCGTCAGGTACTTAGCGTTGCCGCATTCCTCACCGGAGAGATAAATTCCAGAACTGCTGCTGCCATAAATGATATTGCCAACTATTTTTGTGCCTTTTGCCCGGGCAACACGGATGGCTACCCCGTTGTCATAAAAAAGGTTTCTGGCGATAATGTTGTTATCTGAGTAGCCCGGGTCGCTGGAATGGTAGATAAAGATAGCGTTTCCGCTGTTGTTGTAGAATTTGTTCTGCACAATCAGGTTCTCGTCTGACTGCCAGAGGCCTACTCCTGTTGAAGAATGGTGAATCGTATTGTTTCTGATAACATTATGGTGGGAACCGGCCCACAGAAAAACTGAACCTCCCCAGTAGTTGCCGCCAGAGAGGTCAAAGCCTTCCAGGTGAATGTAGCAACCTCTGATGGACAGACAATACTTGTTATACCCCTCGTTAGTTGTATTAATTACCACATTGCCGGTCGCCCTCAGGGTAATGGGTTGTTTTTCTTCACCTCTGACGTCAACCACTATTCCGCCCTGATAGGTCCCTTCCTGAACCTCAACGACATCACCCGGTTTTAAGTTTTTCACTGCCTGGCTTATTGTTTTCCAGGCTTCGGTCGGGGTGTTGGCCAGCCCGCTGTTGGTATCATTTCCATCCGGTCGAACATAATATGTCCGGGCATAGCCGAAGATGCCGGTCCCTAAAAAAACAGCCAGACTTATAACTATTTTTTTCATGCTTCCTCCTCAGTTGGTGAAGTTCCTGACAAATGGGTTGCGCTTCTCACTACATCTGTGACGTCTCTTCCCGTCGTTGATGAACCGGGCATGAAACCAGAGATTACCTGCCCGTGATGGAAGGTTTTGCTCACAATTCCACCCATTCCATACCTTTTATTTCCCATAAGCCCTGATTTCAGCCACATAAAGCCCCTTGGTTACCACCAGACGAATACATGAAGTTTTAATCTCGGGAAATTTGTGGACAATTCTTTCTTTCACATTCCCGGTTCCGGCGAGAAAAGTTACCCAGTCTTTTCCCTGTAAATACTGAACTTCGTAATCGGATAATACATTCACCGGGTCAGGGTAATATTTGGGTAACCAGGAGATAATCTCTAACCTGCCAATGGTCACTTCCCGGGGGAAGGTTATCTGAAGCCAGTCATTTTTCCATGTCTCTTTTAATCTCTTCACCCAGGCGCCATCATCGGGCTGAACAGGGCCGGCATAGAATCCCCATCTTCTGGTAAACCAGCAGGTACGAATGTCGCCGTCAATAGCAAAAACCGGCGAATCTTTAAAACTGAGGTAGGTCCAGCTTGAGGAAATTTTCGCATTATTTCCCTCCCAGCAGAGGTTTTTCGGGTCTTTGTCCTTCTTCGGTTCCGCGGCAAAAAGAGCATCCTTCAGCATCTTTTCCATTATGAGGGTGCCCTTCGGCAAAAATCTATCAGTGTAAATATGAACACCGAATGGTTCAAAGGTGTCAGTAAAACTGCTTTTTTCCAGTATTACGTAACGGTTTTCCGAGAGAACGAATAGCTGCCTTGCCCCTGTTCCTTTCAGGGCAAACCGGGTCTTCACCTTCTGCGCAGAATCATTCGCCGCTATAAGAAAAAAGTTGCTGCGGTGAGCAAAAACCTTTACGGAAATGTTATGGTTATCAACAGAAATCTGAACGGCTGGCTTCTCTTCGGAAACCAGAACATCATGCAGGTAGTTCATCTCTCCGGCCAGGGCTCTCAGCATTTCCCAGGCAGCCGGATTGAGGTTGGGATTGGCATAGTCGTGGTACCACGACCAGAAGAGGAAACCTCTGGCACCCTCAATAATTGAGCGGTAGACCGTATAACGTTGTTCTTTCAGGTAGGGCATCCTTCCCTGAAAGACTTCGTTCGGATGGAACCTCTGCTCCCAGGCGCGCATGTCAAAGATCTGGGGGTCAACCCACACCGGTTGCTTGGTCCCGCCTATTTCCACCGCGGCCCTCACCTTGGCGATGACACTGGCCAACCTTCTGGCATTTAACTCCGGATTCTCATAGTGAGGGTAAAGGTACGGGTCAATCCCGAGGATGTCTGTAAGAGACCGGAATATTTCCTGGTAATAGGCCCCGGGGCTGGTCACCACCGGCTTCACCGGATGATAAGGGTCTAACTCTTTCATTTTTTCGTATCCTTCCAGCAAACCTTCCAGCGACCAGGTGGGATGAATGTCAGGTTCATCTCCAAAGTAGTATGCCAGAAGAACCGGGTGGTTTCTAACCTCCTCAACTTTTTTCAGTCCATTGGCCAGGTACTGTTTTCTCTCCTTAATACACCATGGCCCCCAGATGTTAATGTCGTACAGGAAAAGCTTCAGGTTTCTTTTAGCCAGTTCCTGAAGCCACCCGGGGTCAGCAGAAGCGTCGGAAACCGTATTAAATCCTGCCGAGGCAATAGCGTCAAGGTCTCCGGTCTTAACGGTCCAGGGGCTGACACCGTGCAAACCAATGGGGAAAAACCTTTTCCCATTCACCACCAGGACCCCATCTTCCGCAATTCTCACTTCGCTGTTTGAAGGGCCATAGCGGTAGAATATGACAGAATTTTCATCAATCTTACTGTTTTCAAGGAAAAGAGAAACCTTCAGGGTATACTGCCCTGACGGGAAACCGCTGGTGTCAAACGAAAGCGAACTGTCTGCTCCCTTTGTCAAAACAAAATTTTCCTGTCGCAACATAACCTTTCCGCTTTTGTCCGTCACCTCATAACTGTAACTCAATTTTTTCAGCAGCGCCGCGTCACAGTTGACGTGAAACAAAGTGCGGAGAGTGTTATCCTTCATCGTCGCATAGAAAGCATTCCGGTAAGAAGGGTATGTCAAAACAAGCCTGGAACAGCTGCTTGCCGCCGGCAGTGTCTTCCAGACAATCTTCACCGGTTTATCCTCCTGATGGCTAATCTGAACACAGACCTGATAGCGCTCAGGCCGAGCCTCTTCAAAAGGAAGCGAAAAAGGGTAAGACTTACCAGGCTCCAGAACCAGGGCGACCTTCTTTTCGTATGTGCGGCCATTCCCTGGTGCCGTCAGACTTATTCCCAGCGTATCCTCCTGTTTTTTGCCAGTGAGATTGCGGATTACACCACTGACCTGGACCACCGGCTCCCCTGCTGCGGTGAGAAAACCTGATACTTTAATATCTTCTATGTCGTAGCCATATCTTGAGAAGTCCACATCCAGGCCGGTGAGAACGCCGAATCTTTCAGGAACGTGAAATCCGTCTATGGTGGCAAAAGCCTGAGTTGAAGAACCAAAACCAGGCATATTCCTGCAAAAGTTGATTCCCCAGGTGCCTTTTGTTTCCGGGGAAATGTCAAAGACAGCATAGGGAAGAGCCATTTCCAGATACCAGGCGTTTTCACCGATCTTTGTTTTTAGAGGAAACTCGGCGTTCCATTCGGCATTATAGATGCTGCCGGCCCTGCTTCCAAGGGCATCGTAAAAAGTTCCTTTGCTGTTAACCATAAAGTGGTAATAATCAGACTTTGTCCTTCCCGGGTCAAGAAAAATCTCCACGCTGTCATCCATGCAGACTTCCTGGTCTCTTTTGGTACAGGTTGTTCTCATCTTTGCAATTTCCGGATGCTGGCATTCAAAAGCAAGATAGAGCGCCTGGTCGTCATACAGGAGAAAAACCTTCGTCCACTGTCTGGAAAGCGGCTTTCCTTCCATGGTAACAAAATTGTCAATTCTGGCCGCGTTTTTCCAGGCTTCATCTATTTCCCCGTCTATAACAGGAGGCCGCAGGGTCCTTACCGCCTTTACGGCTTGCTCTTCTCCCCAGCCGGCTATAACGGAAGAAAATAACAACGCCGCGAGAATCCATCTCATTCTTCTTTCCATCGCCACTCCTTTGTTTCTCAGGCTCTTTCTGCCGACAAAAGGGACAGAGCAGCAAAAACAGGCCCTTCGGTCATACCGCCACCCTCACAGGTAGACCAGGAAATAGAATAGCCCTGCCCGCAGCCATCAACATCAAAACTGCAGAAAAAGGGATAATCGTTTCCCAGTCCTGGAACTTCCATGCCCCGTAAGCCCAGGGGGACAAACCCGGGAATCTGTTTCAGCCCGAGTTTGTTATCAAAAAGGTCTGCCAGGTGCTGGGAGGCGCTTCTGTAGCCAGAACCACCCATAAAACTTACCCCGGCCGGATTTCTGCCAAAAAGCCACTGGACCTGCCGTTCGGCTATTTTCGTATAGCGGCAGGTATTCAAAAGCCTGTTGGCCAGCAGGCAGACTATCGCCACATAGCCAAAGTAAGCGTTGGTTCCATGACCGTTAATGGCTGTAACCAGATTCCTCGGATTTTTTCTGGCGTACTCCATCATATGGCCAAATGGCGAAATGCTGGTTAATTTTTCTATCCACCCCATAAACCGGAGATAGGAATTTTTTATCCTTTCTTGCAGCTGGTCTTTCGGTGAAGGCGTTATGCTTACCGTCTCCATAGATTTTTCGGCACTCCACCAGTTTGACCATCTTATTCCAGGACCAGATGTCCGGCCCGGACCCGAAACTTTTTGAAGCCTTCGGCGTACTTCACCCCGACCTGCTTTCCATACTCTTCAGAAATTTTTATGGCGAGTTCGTCAAAAGATTTCTTCCCGAGTTCTTCTACAGTTCCGCTCTCGCCGGTTGTTTCCTTTCTCTGGGTTCCAGCCATAATTACCTGGCTCCGGTGGCAATAACAGGCCATCTTCTTCCTCTCCAGATAAGAGGTGATATCCTCAAAATAGTTTGGCTCTTTCGTCCTGTAGAAATAGAGTTCTTTCACAAAATGCGGTTCAATTCCTTCCCTGAGGTGTTCAGGATAAAAGTGGGGAAATCCAGCAAAAACCACGGCTTCAGCCGTTAGCATACCCACGGTTCTGTGGTCCGGGTGTATCTCATAGGGAAGGAAAGGGTCCAGGGTCATCACCAGGTCAGGCTGCACCTTCCGGATAAGCCGCATGATATTGCCTCTTAAATCAAGGGTCGGATACAGAAAGGCGTCTTCTCCATTCAGGAAAAAGACTTCCTTTACCCCCAGCACCCTTGCTGATTCAGCCGTCTCTTTCCTTCTGATTTCTGCCAGTTTTTCAAGGTCAAGAGACCGGTCATATGTTCCCCGGTTTCCTTTAGTACAGATGAGATAGAAGATTTCGTCTCCGCGGTCAGCGTATTTAGCCAGCGTGCCACCGCAATAACATTCCGCGTCATCCGGATGCGCCTGGATATTGAGAATTTTCATATAAAAACATCCTCTCCCGGTGATTTTAAGAAGAGTCAGCAGCTTCAGTTACCGCACCTTCACATTCCACCACTGCACATCCTCCAGTTGTTTCTTCTTCCGCACTTCGCAATGGCCGTCCCAGAAAAGAACCACACCAACACCATTGTGCCACTCCGCCGGTTCAGCCGTTCCGCTTACTGCCTGCCAGGCGGTACCAGTCCACCTCATGGCATAGCGATAGTCACTGAGCACATTTTTTCCATCCAGCAGAAGAACACAGTTGGAGTTGGTCACTTCCTCGGGCGTGTAAACGGTCCGATCAAGATTGTAATTGGTGTAGTATCTTTTTTTTAGAACAGGACAGAAGGTATCAGGGAGTTTCGTACCGGTCATATTGGCCCAGATGGTCAAGGAACTGGTCCAGTTAGAGTCACCGGTACTCGCAAGGTGAATGCCGTGGTCCTGGTCATACAGAGCGATGACAATTTTCAGTTGCTTAAGATTGTTCATACAGGTGGCAGTCTGGGCTCTCATCTTGGCAGTGTTCAGAACCGGAATGAGAAGCGCGGCCATAATTGCGATAATCGCCACGACTACCAGAAGTTCTATGAGGGTGAAGCCTTTTTCCCCGCTTTTCATATTTCCCCCTTTTTTCTTCAACGCTTACTGGGGCAAAACGACCGCCCAGCAACCGCTGTTTTCCACGGATTTTTTTGTTCGTGCTTCCACATGCCCGTCGCAGAAAAGGGCATTCCCCAGGTTACCGTGCCATTCAGCAAAATAGTTTGCTTGTTCACCAGCAGCCCCGCTTGTCATCCAGTTTGTCCCATCGTGCCATAGCCAGCTGCGGTAAGACCCACCCCGCCAGGCATCGCACAGAAGAATGACCGAGGAAGCATTGGTAATTTGCTCCGGCTTAATGTTGGTACCAGTTCCGGTAAAACTGGCGTGATAAACTCTCCGGTTGACACAGTAAAAACCACCAGTAGGCCCTTTCCAGTTAGGGTGTCCGGCGTAGGCATCCATAAATCGGTAGTAGTTGCTCCCTTTGTAAAATTGTCCCTGGCAGAACCAGGGTGGTAATCCTTGAACATAGGTGTGGCTGTTTTTCACTCTGGCGGGACCGCCCAGCCAGTAAATAAAAGGGTAAGCCCAGGCCTCATCTCCGGTAGGGTCGTCCTTGAAACTTGGCCAGTATCCATCATAGTCATTGGCGTACATGGCAAAGGTAGTACCCCACTGTTTCAGATTGTTCATACAGACGGCCTGTCTTGCTTTTGCCCGGGCCTTAGAAAGAGCGGGTAACAGCATAGCCGCCAGAATGGCAATGATGGCTACTACCACCAGAAGCTCAATCAAGGTGAAACCGTTTTCTTTCATTTTCTTTTCCTCCCTTCAGTAGGTTGGGGACCAATCAATTCCGCTCACACCATAACTGCAAAAATGGTATTGCCCACCAGCGACATAGACAGGCCCCATAGGAATAGAATCCACATGTCCGTCAAGGAAAAGCACATTGGCTTTTTCATTGTGTCGGTAAACTGGATGATACGCGTAGCCATACGACCCCATATACCAGTTATCGTCGTAGCCTGATCCTGTTGACGTGGTAGCGTTGGTATACGCAGCGGCTTCGGTTGACTGGTAAACAGAATAGCCGTCCCCCACAAAAATGCAGGTGGACATATTTCTAACTCCCCCTCCGATTAGCCTCACACCGCTGGCGCCTGTATTCATACAAAAGAAATAATTAGTTGAGCCAGGATATTTCTTTGTCCCGATAGAACAGCGGAGTGTTTCTCTATTGCTGATGTAGGTGGGATGAAGCCGGCTGTGCCACCGCGTATTGTAGGCGGGGGTGAAACCATCCCAGTCCTGAGCATACATATGAAAAGCCAGCCCCACCTGCTTTAAGTTGGAAAGGCAACTGGCTTTTAGTGCATTCTGCTGTGCCCGGTTCAGGGCTGGCAGGAGCATCGCGGCTAAAATCGCAATGATCGCAATCACCACCAGAAGTTCAATCAGGGTAAAACCTTTGGTCTTCATGGTTCCTCCTTCTCAATTCTGAGTTGGGTCCCAGTATCTTGTATTGGCGGCTGCATTATAGGGATTGATGCCCAGATTGCTGAACGGAACGGATTCTACATGTCCGTCACAGAATAAAATATTGGATATCCTGTTATGATGAGCCCCGCGAGAAGAGGTGTGAATCCAGTAGCCCGGCCTCCAGACAATGGGCGTAAGAGAATGGTCGTGAGAAAATTCAAACAGGAAAATTTTGCCACCAGGATTTTTTACCCGGGCCAGTTTACCTCCCCAGTTGGGCCGGGCATCGGTGTAAAAGCCCAACCCCTGAATGCTCGGTGTCGCCAGATACATGTTGGAAGTATAGCGATTCAAAGCCTTTCTGTTACTGGCCCCAGAAGGAGAATATGCATCTCCCCACCAGCATGGTCGGTATGCCTTGGGACACTGGAAAACTTCCCACTTGTACTGGACATACATAGCCAGGGCCGAGATATAGTTCGGCGTTGTTCTGATCTTGTCGCCAGCGGTGGCATTATCAAAATAACACCAGCCAGAACTTGAATCTCCCATAGCCCCCAGGGGCGGAATATAGCCAGTGCTGTCCAGTTCGTACATGTAGAGAGCCATTCCCAATTGCTTCAGGTTCGCCATGCAGGTTGATTGCTTGGCTTTTTCTATCGCTTCCTGCAAGATTGGCAGGAGTAAGGCAGCCAGCACGGCAATAATTGCGATCACCACCAGAAGTTCAATGAGCGTAAAACCTTTTCTTTTCTTCATATCGTCCACCTCCTTTCTATTTTCCTGACAGTCTCTTTCACCACTTCCTGGTCAGCCACAAAACTGCTGTCGGTGCTTCTCCGAATCATCAATGTCGGCTTAACTTCTACCGTCACAGAAGAATCAGGGCTTTTCCGCTCATCAAGAAGCAGATTCAGCGCTTCGCTGATAATTTTTTCTCTTGGTTGTCTCACGGTGGTAAGAGAAATATCAGGTTTGCCTGCTTCTGAAATATCGTCAAAACCACAGATAGCCAGGTCTTCCGGAACTTTGTAACTATATCGCCTTACCAGATTCTCCAGGAAGAAAATGGCGAAACAGTCATAGGGCGTTAAACAGGCAGTAATCGCTCCCTTTCTCTCCAGAAGGAACTGGATTCCTTTCGTAAGAGCCACTCCCTCGGTTGTTCCCAGATAAACAAATTCCTTCCGGAATGACCCTTTTGCCTGTAAGCACCGGCGGTAACAACTGTACATCCTTTTTCTTAGTTCCTTTCCGTCGTCCAGGTAGGCAATTGCCTGATGTCTTAGGGAGAAGAGGTGCTCCATAATGAGAGAAGTTCCGCAGACTTCATCAACCCTAACCTGAGTGGAAGGTAAATCTGTCCAAAAATCATTAATGACGACAAAGTTTATTCCCAGATGGACCATCTGCTTTCGTATTTTTTCTTCCGCGGGAATGATATTAGGAAATTTCAGGACATTTTTTACCCCGCGCTCAGCAAAATTCTGGATGAAAAGACCTTCCTTTTCCTCTTTGTTGTCAGCGTCAGCCACCACAACATGATATCCCCTTTCTTCAGCCTGGAAGATAATCTCTCTCAAAAATTCAACATACATGGAGTTCCTGAGGTGAGGCACGATGACTCCGAGGTACTGTCCTCCATTGGGAGCGCCCCTGACAAAATTACCCAGGCCCCATTTTTTTTCTATCAGTCCCTCTTTTTCAAGAAGAGCCAGGGCCCTTCTGACAGAAACTAAACTGACATTGTAAGTACTGGCGAGGGTTCGTTCCGACACCAGGGGATCACCGGACAAAAGGGAACCATCTCTTATTCTGTCTCTAATAGCAGCGGCGACGACCTCTGCTTTGAAAACTCTTTTCAAAGAGGTCCTGTTTCTCTGCGACGGCATGGTTTCAGCCATGATATTTTACTCTTATGTTACTGGTATTTTACTGTTATTATACTACGGATATTTTTCTTTGTCAAGTGCCCCCAACGGCTGAAATTCCGACATAAGAGCCAAAGTGTCAACGAGGGAAGATTTGAAGGCACGCTCTCCCAGGGCGTAGCTACAACACAAGGAGGCAAAGCAGCAGCGTTCCGTAAGCGGACCGGAAAGACAATCCGCGACGCAATACCTTACTCGGCGGTGTCTCCAGCTCGCCACCGGGCGAGCGAGTTCGCACCAGCAACCGATTGCCTGCATAGTCTTGTCTGCGACGAGACCGTGTACACAGAAATCTTCACGAAGTTAGACATACTTCTGGACAACCTTTGTTATGTCGGAATTTCAGCAACGAGGGAGGTAAAGGCACAGCAGGGGAAAGTACAGGTACAAAAAACTCATCCGTCTGGTAAGCGTGCCGGGAAAGGCAATCAGCCACGTCTGGCTTGCCCGCGGGCGACGGGAAGCGACCATCAGATGGGCGTGAGCCGGATACCTTTTATTCCTGAAGAGCCACCACCCGGCAGGGACAGCCGCTGACACCTTTAACCTTTAATGGCAAAGCCATCAACCTGACCCTTGGTTTTCTAATTCGGTCAAGATTTACCAGGGGCGCAACCACCAGGACATCACGAGCAAAAAGGTCTTTCAGAAGCCCGGTCGGCTGGTAGTAATCATCGTAAATAGTCATATCGCCTGCCAGCAGGGTAATCCCTTTCTCCAGCACCCAGGCCATGCTTTCCGGAGTGAAATGGGGGCTATCCTTGACAAAATTCTCCTTATTCCAGAATTTTTCCCAGCCAGTGGCCACAATCAGCCCTTCACCTCTTTTGATTTCAACGCTTGTTTTTTTCAAGTCTTCCACAGTGATAATGCCTCTGGGCCCTCTGGGTATCTTCATCACTGAAACCATCAGGATAAGCCGGTTCAGGGGAATCTGCTCAATTGTCGGTTTGCCCTTGAACATCTCGGCGGATGTCTGCACATAGGTCGCTGAGGACGAAGAAAAAGTAATGCGGTGGGCATTTACCTTATACTCGGCGTAGGCTGTTTCCTCCTCCAGAGAACTGACCTGGGTTATTTCCACCTTGGGGTACGGCCCGCCGTATTCCCACATGCCATTCTCAATCGTTCCGGTCAAATCTATGTATTCCACCTTGCCTCCCTGTATTTTCCACAAATATTTTCTGCTTTACTATTTCTCACTCAACACCCTTATTTTCACCGGTCTAACAGGCGGCCTGGCTCTCGCGGGCAGGAGTACTGGCATGGACTTTCCTGTCTCCCGGGCGATAAGTCTGGCAATCAAAGGGCCACACGTCTTTCCCTGACAGAGCCCCATACCTGCTCGCAACACTCTCCTCACGGCATCCACATCATGGGCGCCATTTCTAATAGCCTCCACAATGGCTTTTTCCCTTACTTCTTCACACCGGCAGACGATAGGATTGCCGCAATTACGGTTTCTCATTTTTTCCTCTCAAGGAGTATGGTTTCTTTTCCTTTTGAAATAACAGACCTTTCGGTAAAATTTCCTGGGAAAAGAAAAAGTAACCAGCGCTGTTTGCTGGTTTTTTTCCGGAGCGATCAGCCTTACGATTTTTCCTTCGGTCAGTTGCCTGCCCTGCCTGTCAACTGCCATCACCGTCTCGCCTGGTTCTGGCAGAGGCAACAACTCATAGGGCACGGTGAGCGCAGCCTCGTCTTTCCGGAAACGATAATTTAATATGGAAATTGCCAGACCTGGACAGATGGGAAGACATCTTCCGCAACCGGTACACTTTTCCTCATCCAGTAACGGAATGTTGGTGATGGGTTGGCCCACTTTGATGGCTCCGGAAGGGCAGATTGTCTCGCAGGGATTACAGGGTATTTCTTCGGGACAATCAATGATAGCCACCGGACCCTTCTTTAACCTTTTCAAACTCACGAAAAATCCTTTCTTTCTCCTTCTGCCTGAAGTCGCCATACGGACCTCGTCTTAAGGAAACCAGACTTTGACTTATCACCTTTCTTCTCCCGGCCGCCTCTGCTGGAGATATCCTCTTCAGGGACTCCAGAACACTCACCGCGGCAAGTTTACCTTCTTCCATGGCTGTTGACGCTTCCTCAATGCCGCTAATATCTCCAGCGACATATATACCTGGTAGTGTGGTTTCCAGGTTCGCACCATGTAACGGCACAAACCCACCCAGTAACGGGAAATAGCCAAAACGACAGCCAGCCATCCAGGCCAGTTCAGCCAGGGGACTTAAACCAACAGCCATACAGACTAAATCGGCGGAGATGGTTCGCTTGCTGCCAGCCATCGGTTGAAGTTTGCTGTCAACCCTGGAGATAACCACTTCCTCCACCTTTTCCCGGCCCCGCGCCTCCACCACCGTCCAGGAAGTAAGGATTTCCACGCCAAGCCGGGCCAGTTTGTTAGCATGAACCTTATAACCTCCCACCTCCGGTAAAATTTCCAGTACTGCCTTCACCTGGCAACCGGCCTGGATTAGTTGATAACCAACGATCAGCCCGACATTCCCGGAGCCAACCATGATGGCTTCCTTACCCGGGAGAACCCGGTGAATATTCATCATGGTTTGCGCGGCCCCGGCGCCCATAACACCAGGCAGCGTCCACCCCGGAAAATTCAGAGTGTTCTCGCTGGCCCCGCAACTCAGAATGATTCTCTCAGCCCTTACCGCAACATTATGTTTATTGAAGAAAACCACGCCGGCGGTCATGTCAGGGAAAAGACCCCAGACGACAGAATTTAACATAATTTCCACGCCCGCATTTTCGCATTCCCGAAGCAGTCTGGTGCCTATTTCAAAACCACGCACCCCGGCTGAGTGGTCCCTGGAACCGAAAAAACGATGAATCTGCTTGAAAAGCTGACCACCAGCCACCCCATTTTCATCAACGACCAGCACCCTGGCGCCGCCTCTGGCAACCTCTATAGCCGCTGAGAGCCCGGCTGGTCCGGCACCCACAATCAGAACTTCTACTTTTTTCTCCACTGGCCAAGTCCTTGCTGGGTTTCAATCACCATCCCATCTCTCACCGGGGTGATACAGGTTCTAACATTTGCCACCCCATCCACAGTCATCACGCAATCCGTGCACCTTCCCAGCCCGCAGAAGTAACCCCGGGGCTGTCCTTCCTTTCTGGTATACCTGAACTTTTTAATGCCCGCCGCCCACAGAGCCGCAGCAATGGGTTCTCCTTCATAGGCCTCTATTTTCCTTCCGTCAACAAAAATAAAGACCTTTTTCCGAACAGGTATCTCGGGCAAAATCGGGTGTTTTACTATTCTCATGTTCGCGCAAAAAACTCGCTCAGTGAGGTACAGTTATATTCCGTCGGCCAGCGGAAGTTCTTCCTGTAATATTTCTCCGGCCCGAAAGCCACAAGAGGTGCCGGCACCTTATCCGTGATGACCATTTCCGAGACCAGTTCGCCTATGATGCAGGCATAGGCCATACCATTATAAAAACCGGCTGATAGATACAAACCCTCAATTTCCGGAACCTTACCGATGACCGGCAGAAAGTCAGGGCCAAGCGCCATCGTACCTGCCCAGGCTCTGATGATGGATAGATCGCCCAACCCCGGGTAGAGACAGGAGAAGACCCTGGCAGCCCCGGTAACCTCTGGCTGGTAAACAGTCTCGTCGTACTGTCCCTGCCTTGACATGGCGAGAGCACGCAACCCGCCAGCCACTAAGTTGCCGCTGCCAGGCTGGATGTTGGTGTACACAGCCTCGCCGTCAAGAAAGGCTTCCACCGGACAAATTGGCAGGGCCGAAGCAGGTTCAGTCACAGCCGCAATCTGTCGCAGCGGCAGAATATCAATCTCCGGAACCAGCAAAGAGGACCAGGCATTGGTAGCGTTAATCACTTTCCCGGCCCTTATTTTCTTGCCACTGCTTGTTTCTACGCCCTGGACCTTTCCCTTCTTCTTCAGAATTTTTTTCACCTCTGTATGAGGAAAAACCGCCCCGCCCAGCCGGACTACATTCTTCGCAAACCCATGGGTATAAAGAAAAGGATTGATGGTGCCATCCGAAGCTCGGTACCTGGCTCCTTTGATTTCCGTGGTGAGTACCGGACACAGTCTTAAGGTCTCCTCTCGCCCTAAAAATTCCACCTCCCTATCTCCTGCTTTTTTTTGTATCCTGACGATCTCTTCCAGTTCCTGCCTTTCCCCTTCGGTCAGAGCAATATCAAGCGAACCTGTTCTGTGATATTCCAATTCCACGTCCAGTTCTCTGGAAAGGCCTTGTAACATTCGGTTGTTTTCCCCGGTCAAGGCAAGCCTTCTTTTTATGCTTTCTTCATTTCTGTCCCGGCCTTCCAGTTGAATTACCTGGCCGCCATTTCTTCCTGACGCTCCTGAACAGATATTCCTTCTTTCCAGGACAATCACTTCCTTGTTTTTCCTGGCCAGGTGGTAGGCTATGGAACAACCGAAAAGCCCGCCGCCAATAACCACATGTGCACATTCCCGGGGCAGGTCTGAAGAAAAGTTTTCCCCACTTGCTGGATGAGACATCTTCTTTTTTCTCCCGCAATTTCACAGAAGGTAGATTCTGCGACCTTCCTTCGCCGAACGCAGCGCTGCCTGGCAAACTTCTATTGTCTTTATCGCCTCGGCAGGGGGTACGACCATTTGCTCCTTGCCTGAAACTTCCTTAACGAAATGGTCTGTGTCAACCTGGTAGGGGTCCCGGACAGGCAAAACCAGATTCTGCCTTCCTTCATCTGTCACCAGAAACAACCCGTTTTCCCGGGTTAATCCTGGCGTCTTTTTGTATTCAAGATAGCCTGTCTCACCCACAATAGCCCAGCCCATTTCATTCGGGGCCATAATCCCATGACCCTGCATAGAAAAGCCACAGCCTCCCTTACAGAATTTCAGCATCACCAGGCCGGAACTCACCACCAGGTCCTTTCCCTCTTTTCGGTCGTCCAGAACAGCCTCCACCCATTCCACTTCACCAAAAAGGTAGCGAAATTGGTCAATGTGGTGGTAGTTCAGAAAGATAAAGGTATTTCCCCGCAAACTCTCCTGGCCATACCACTTGATGACTTTTCTTCCATACCACAAAAACGGGGTCGTGAATAAGAGCCTTCCAATCCGGGAAAGGTTTTCCAGGCAGGGTTTTACCCACGGCTCAAATCTCATGGTATGCCCGGGGTGAAGAATCAGTCCGCTCTTTTCTGCCAGGGCAACCATCTCCTTGGCTTGGTCAGAGGATGTTGCCAGGGGATATTCCACCAGCACGTGCTTCCCGGCCGCCAGCGCCTTCATCGCGAACTCAAAATGTAAACTGTTGGGCACTGACAGGATGACGGCTTCAACTCCGGCCTGTCTCAGAAAGGTTTCATACCTCCGGAAAGCCGCTGCCCCGTATTTCCCGGCCACTGCATCTGCAGCCTCTGAAGAGTCACAAACAGCCACAAGTTGCGCCAGATGATGCTGACTGACCCATTTTGCCCGGAGCTGCCCCATCCCCCCGGCGCCAACAATGCCCACCTTAATTCTGTCCATACGCTTCTCACGATTCAAACCAGATGAGAGAGGAAACTATCTCCCTCCAACCGCTGGTATGATACACTAACAGATATGTCTCTTCCAGCGCAAAGGCCGATGACAGTACCCAGTATCTTCAGGTCATGGAAAAGCAAAATCTTTGACGAGGAAATCTGCCACGCCCCTGAAGTCTATACTGACGCTGAACTGCAACGTCTTAAAAATGCTGGCCACACTGGTATCTGGGTGGCTGGTATTCTGAGAGAACTTTCCTGTTCCATGATTTTCCCGGAATTCAACCGCAAGAAAAACACCTTCAGACAAAAGGCCCTGAACCACCTTGTTCAACGTGCCAGAAAACACGGCCTTGACGTCTTTGTCTATCTTGTTGAACCCAGAAATCTCAACATCACTGACTCTTTCTGGAAGAAATACCCGGAACTCAGAGGTACCCGCGGGACCGCCGCGGTAGTGGAGTATGAATATGGCTACGCCATGTGCACTTCGGACAAAAGAGTGCTTGACTTCCTTGAAGATGCAACGGCTAACCTTTTCAGAATGGTGCCAGGCCTGAAAGGTCTCATCCTGGTGACGGCCAGTGAACATTTGCACCACTGTCTTTCTTTTGCCACCCCGGTCTGGCCCCATCTCTACCAGAAACAATATCCTGACCTTTGTCCGAGGTGCCGCGACAGAAAGGCCGTGGAGATTGTCAGTGAGATTATCAACGCCATAGTTAGAGGGGCTTTCTCTGTTAATAAAGAGGCACAACTTATTGCCTCTGCCTGGGGGTGGACCTGGTACGAAGAGGTACCCCACGCCGAACTGATTGATGCCCTTGACCCCCGGGTAGCAATAGAAACTTTCCTGGAAAAAGGTGGCGTTAAAAGGTACCCGGACCAGGGGAAAATAACCATCAACGAGTACGCTCTGAGTTATTCCGGTCCCTCTCCTTATGTGCGAAAACTGGCTGCCTACCTGGCCAGGAAAAGGCGAAAACTATATCTTAAACTCGTTCTGGGAACGACCCACGAATTGATAACCATACCCTGCCTGCCAGTACCGACGCGCGTATATGAAAAAGTCAGCCGGGCGGCCCGGTTGAAACCGTACGGCTACCTATCTTTTACCTTCGGGACTATGCCCTGCATCAACTTAAGAGTTTTTGAGAAATTCATCGCGCTAAAGAGGCAACCGCAAAACAAGAAAGAATTTCTCAGGATGGTGGCTGAGGAATATTTTCCAGGAGGCCAATTTGAGAAACTCTATCAAGCCTGGAGATACTTCCTTTCAGCCCTTGACCTTTATCCCTTCAGCAACAAACTTATGTACTATGGACCTGTTTCTTTCGCTCTGGCCTACTGTCAGTACCCCGGGCCGGTTAAGGGCAGCCCGATGAGACCAACCTGGCTTCCATTTTTCAGGCATGGCGATGACCTAAGTTCTGTGTGTACTGATTTCCCGGAAAAAACCATCATTAAAAGATTTGAAGAAATGGCCAGGCGATGGAACAGGGGGCTGGTTTACTATCGTCAGGCTCTGGCCACTGTTTGCCCGCAGCGGAAAAACAGAGAACTGGCCATAGCCGAAATCATCCCCCTGATTTTCCTGTCGGTGGCCAACATCTTCAGGATACACCTGCTAAAAAAAAACTGGAACCGGCGGTGTCTTGATACCTTCTTCCAGATATTGCGTGAAGAATGGAAGGTCTGTCAACAAGCCTTACCCCTGCTGAAAATGAATCCACTTCTTGGCTATCACATTGAAGCCGGTCAGCATCTCTTTTCCGAAAAATTGGTCAGGCAAAAGATGCGCCACATTGAAAACTTGTTACCGGATAAAAGACAGGTGCAGCCCCCATTTCCCGCCGGTGGGAAAACTCATCGGTAAGGTTGGCGCTATCCCTGACAGGAAAGTTCCGCAGAAGGAAAGATTCTTTTTATCCCGGGACTACTGGAACTGTGAGTTGTTCAACGCCCGGCGCCAGTAAGCGACACTTTCCCTGACCTCTGTTATAGCCTGGCTGTCCCGGGGTTCATAAAACGGCACGAAAATCTCCACCAGAAGAGTCATTTCGGAGACTCCTGACCTGATGAGAGCCTGCAGTACTTTCTCTGCCCGGATAAGACCACGCCGATTGAAGGCAGGGGTGAAAGGCCAGTGCCGGCTTGCTTTTGAGTCGGTCTGATGGAGATGGACTGCTTCCGCCCACCGGCCGCACCTTCTCAACCAGTGATAGGGGTCACGCTCAGCCTTGCTGCCACTAACAGCAAGATGGTGGCCGACATCAAGACACAACCTGATGGGTAAAGCAGCCCTTTCATTCAGGCGCTCCATCATCTCCAGGGTTTCTTCAACTGTGGCTGGCGGCTCTCTTCTTACCGACATGGGCTCAATCAGGAAAAATTCCAGTCCGCAGGCCGCCGCCTTTTCAGCAAGTTCCCACAGGAGTTGCTGCGCCTGTTCAATCCTCTTTCGGCACAGTTCGGGCCGGGCTGCCTCAGCCAGGGAAAGTGCGCCGGTAAACCCTCCGGCGCCCCTGGCGCCAATCTCCGCGGCAAAGATTATGGCCGCCTTAAACCATCGCAAGCAATACTGGCGCCACTGTCTGTCAGGATGGTAAAGGAAACTGTTGTCGTGATGGCCAGAACCGGTGAAGACGCTGTGGATGCTGATGCTGTATCTGGCGGCAGCCTCACGAATCTCTGCCGCCAGCCGCTTCCGGTAAGCCGCAGGCCAGCCGGCTTCAAAACCATCAAGAGAATACTGCAGGCAATTCAGATTCAGTTCCTCTCTGACCAGCCGCAACTTCTCACAGGGACGCGGCCATCGGGTAGAGGTAAAATAAGTATTGACTCCCAGAGTGAAACGGGTCATAGTATTAGCCTGCCTAAGATTCACCACTCTTATTTTCCCCTTGTTGACCTTCCCTGTCAAAATGTTCTCCGCCGCTCAGCAAACCCTGAAAGGCCTGCGTCTTTTGCCTTCAACAGGCTGCGGGTGAAACTGGCTTTCTTGCCACAGTTTCCCCTTTAGTGACAAAATATAGCCATAGCAAGGAGGGGACTATGGCCTTCTTAGGCTTGGGCAAACCTGACATTGATAAACTTATTTCTACCCAGGATACCGGCGGTCTCATCAAGGCCCTCAGTTACCATAAAGACCCCTACATCCAGAAAAAAGCAGCAGAACAACTGGGTCGCCTCAAGGTGGAGCGAGCCGTGGAACCCCTGGGGAAGTGCCTCTCGGCTAAAGACCCTTCCGTCAGGGCGAAAGCGGCTGAAGCCTTAGGCCGCATTGGCGGGTCAGAGGCCTTATCATACCTGCTCACGGTTTTACATGATTCGGAAGAAAATGTGCGCTTTATGGTGGTTGAAGCCCTGGGCCGGATCGGTGGACCAGGCGCCGTAGCGGCCATTCTGGAGGCGATGGCTGATAAAGTAGAAGGTGTGCGCGGAGCAGCCGCGGAAGCGGCAGGCAGGATCGCCAGCCCTGCGGCTGTCCCGGGGCTGGTGAAGGCCCTGGATGACCGGAAAGCCGGCGTCAGGCTGAAAGCGGCTGAGGCCCTCGGAGCCATTGGTGAGCCAGCCTTTGAACCCACACTTCAAACTCTGAAAACAACCTCCTCGGCAGCCTGTCGGTGGGCCGCGGTGTATGCTCTTGGTCTTATCCGTAATCCCAGAGCCGTGGAAACCCTGATAAGGTTTGCCGGCGATGGCTCCGCAGAAGTTCGCGAGGCCGTAATGGAAGCCCTGGGAAGAATTGGTGATAAAAGAAGCGTGGACACTCTGATTCAGGGCCTTAAGGACCAGGAATGGCCTGTGCGCAAGAAGGCTGCTGATGGGCTGGGACGCATCGGCGAGGTCCGCGCTTTACCTTTCCTGGAGGAAGCCCTCGGCCGCGAAACCTCCAGGGATGTGGAACACACTATTCGCCGCGCCATTGAAATCTTGAAGTAAGTCCTAAAACATCCTGAGAAAACTATGGCCACAGGCAAGTTGCCGGAAAGAATTGAAAACGAAGAAAGCCTGGAAGAAATACTCAGCCGGCCCGGCAGCGCTGTTATTGACACTCTGGCCCAGCTGCCCGGGGACATACTTATCCTTGGTGTCGCCGGAAAAATTGGTCCTTCCTTTGCCCGGCTAATCGGCCGTGCCTGTCAGGCCACCGGATTGAAGAAACGAATTACTGGCGTAGCCCGTTTTACCAACCAGGAAGTGCACGAATATCTTACCCGCTCAGGTATTGAAACCATTACCGGTGACCTTCTTGACCAGGAGTTAGTAGCCAGACTTCCGGAAGCAGAAAATGTCTTCTTTATGGCCGGGATGAAGTTTGGCGCCACAGGAAACGAACCGCTTACCTGGGCAATGAATACCTATGTTCCAGCCCTGGTAGCGCACCGTTTTCAAAGGTCCAGGATTGTGGCCTTTTCCACCGGGAATGTCTATCCCTTCGTTCCGGTTTCCTCAGGCGGGTGCAAGGAAACTGATCCGGTGGGTCCTGTTGGCGAATATGCCCAGTCCTGTCTTGGTCGGGAAAGAATGTTCCAGTACTTTTCTTCTCTTCACAGAACGCCGGTCTGCCTCATCCGTCTGAATTACGCCTGTGAGTTAAGGTATGGCGTGCTGGTGGACATCGCGCTGAAGGTTAAATCGGGTCAACCTGTTTCCCTGTCCACCGGTTTTGTCAATGTTATCTGGCAGGGCCACGTCAATCAGGTCACGGTGCAGTGTTTGAAGTTATGCCAGTCACCCCCAAGGATTATCAATCTCACTGGAAGGGAAATAATTTCGGTCCGGCAGTTGGCTCTTCGTTTCGGCCAGATTTTCAAAAAGCAACCTGTTTTTGAAGGAACTGAAGCTGAAACGGCTCTCCTGGCTGATGCCACTCTGGCGGAAAAACTTTTCGGACCGCCGGAAGTAGATCTGGAACAGATGGTTACCTGGGTGGCTGACTGGATTTCTTCCGGGGAAAGAGTTCTGGGTAAGCCAACTCATTTTGAGACGCGTAACGGCCGCTTCTAAAAAGGGACCCATGCCCAGAAAATTACTCCTGATGGCAGGCTTGTTTTTGGCCAGCGCCTGGTGCCAGGCCGCGACGGAGAAAGCCCCGTCGCAGTTGCCCGCGGTGACGGAACTTTTCACGGAAAGGGTCAGGGTTCTTTATCTGGCCCGGGGCGCTTCCCACCAGCACTATTACGCGCTCAATTTCCTGGAGCGTCATACCAATTTACGGTTCATTTACCAGCGGGACAGCGACCCGGAAAATCCCGGCAACGATGACTCGGCCGCCATCACTGACGGCATCCTCTGGGATTTAAGTTCCTTCCCGGCGAAGTTGAAAGAGAGAATTGAACGGTTGGAAGGTTATCTCAGACGAAAACAGTTTGATTTCATCGTACTGGAAGCCAGAAAGTTTCCTTCAGAGATAGAAAAACTGCTGGTTGATTATGTCGCTTCCGGTGGCAAACTGGTCTGGCTGGGTGGCTCCGCAGTGGAAGAAGGCATCCTGGCCACACTCAGTCCCTTCACCCCCTCCCCGGCCGCCGCAGGCAGAAGACAGACACAGACCGTTGAAGTCCTGGAACCTGAGTTTTCCATTCTCGCCAATTTGCCGGTGGCGGAACTGTTCGGGCAGATTAACGGCTCTCCGGTTCATTTCAAAAAGGGAGTGCAGCCCCTGGTGCGAAGTCTCCCCTCGCAGAACGGTCTTCTGGGTTTGATGAGGATTGGACAGGGCTATGTCCTGGCCTGCAATTTTTCACCCATGGTGCCCTGCCGTCACGCTTTTGCAGAACCGGAAAGCTTTAACAGTGACTTTCTCTGGGCCTGCTTCTGGGAACAGCTTGGCCAGGCGTGGAAAAGAGGAGTGCCTTCTCCCCGAATAAGCCTGGTGCCTCCAGCGGAAACCGTTACGGCTGGCCAGAATTTCCAGGTAGAGATTAGAATGCTTGACAGGGTGGCTTTCCCTCTGAGATTGACCCTCACCGTAGAAGATGCTTCCGGAGAGGCGGTGGCCAGTATTCCCCTGACCTTGCAGTCTGAAACAGGGAAAATCAGGATAACCGTGTCCCTCCCGGAGTGGTTACCAACCGGTAGTTACCTGCTGAAAGTGGCCCCTGCTGGCTCTGGCCAGAAGTGGTCGGCCTACGGTCTGGTCAGGGTGAAGGGCAGCCTCACCTGTGAACTTACTTCTGACCGTTACGGCACTGCGGCCGGTGGCGAAATCAGTTTTAGAGCCACGGTGCGCTGTCAGCAGGGCCAGGTACTTAAAGCCCGGTGGATGGTGGTCAACCCGTTCGGCCGGCTGGTGGCTTACCAGGTTCAACCGGCAGCGCTTTTCCCTGAGACAGAAAACACACTGACTTTTACCTGGAAGATGCAAGACTATGGGGTTGAAGGGTGGGCCTTTCGCACCATCCTGCAGTTGCAGGACAGTCAGGGAAAAATCCGCTCCCAGAGGGCACTGTGGTTCTGGCGTTACCAGCCCTGGACCATGAGAGAAAAATTTCTGTTCAGCAATTACTGGGCCGGGATGAGCCATGTTCCGTCCAGTTTGATGCCGCTTTTTGTCAGGTACCATCGTCAGGTCGGGTACAACGGCGGCCACAGCTGGCAAGAACCGTACTATTCCCGATTTAACATGCGAGCCTGGTACCAGTGGCCAGCCACGGGGATGGAAAGTTTCACCGGCAACTTTCAGACCCCTGACTTTTCTCACCTGAAGAAACGAGCCGAGGAGACTTTTTCCCGGACCCATCATACCGCCGCCTATGTCATCCAGGACTTTGGTGAAGAAACGGGCTTTTACTACCACTGGAGCAACAACCCTTTTGGCCGGACCTGGCTTCAGGACAAGGATATTCCAGAAGGGGCCCACCGCCTCTTTCAACTTTACCTGCGAGAAAAGTACGGCCGGATTGACCGCCTCAACACGGAATGGGAAACAAAGTATCGTGACTTCAGCGAAGTAAAACTCAGGACTGAAAACGGTTATCCCGCGGGCTGGCTCTTCGGAAAACCGCCGGCAAAAGTTCCTGATAATATCGCTCCACTCTTAGATACCCATGGTTTCTTTTTCTGGTACACCCGGCAGGTAGCGGAGACTTTAACCAGCCGGTTGAAAGAGTTAAATCCCGTCTCTGACTGGTCCATGAGTTTTTCCCTGACTTTCAACCTTTTCAGCCCGGTGCCGATGACAATGGTCCATCCGGTTTACCACGCGAGCGTGCTGGCCCCCTGGCACGATAAAGCGCTGGCCAGGTCAAAGAATGGTTCCACTCCTTTTTTCAGTTTCCACTGGGGCTTTGACGAAGATGAGCGGGTCTGGGGTCAGTTCTGGAACCATAGTCTGGCGGCCCTGGCCACCTTCATGTCTAACTGGGGCTCTCAGTTTAACTGTGACCTGACCCATTCCCGTTCCACTCTACTGCTGAAACGTCTCCTGGCCAGGGTGAGACCGCGGGAGCAGTTTTTCCTGAGTTGCTATCCGGTGGCAGACTTTGACGTCGGTATTTATCACCCGGACCTGGACTGGCAAACAGTCCACAGCCGTCCCAACTTCTACTTGCGGGCCAGCGGGTCCCAGGCCACTACCATGGGCCAACTCGGTTTCAAACCGGTGGGCACGGGATGGCTGGGCGGACCTGAATTCCAGGTTTACAACGCCCTGAATTCTTCCGGTTATGTAGCCCGTTTTATTACCGAAGAAGAGATACCCAGGTGTCGGGCGATTGTCGTCCCGTATGTGGAGACAATGCCCGAGACTGCAGCCGCGAGGTTACGCGATTTCGTGGCGGCGGGAGGACTTCTGGTCACCATGCCGGTGCTGGCTACCCATAACGGTTACGGTCGTCCTTATCCGGTCTGCCCCGGTGGCGGCCTCAATGAAGTCATCGGTGTAACGCTGGAACCAGCCATCATTGGCCAGCGCAGTCTGGTGACCCTGGGGACTAATCCCGTTATACCCTGGCATTTTCTCCAGCGAGCCGGTAGTGAACCGTGCTATTTGTGGACTTTTGGTCACCAGAGAGTGCCGCAGATGTCCCCGGACACGCAGGTGGTGGTGAAGTTGTACGACGGAGAACCAGCCATAACCGTACATTCTTTTGGCAAGGGCAAAGCTATCCATCTGAACATGTTTACCTTTGAGCCGTTTGACCCGTATGAGTTCAGTTCCTTTCAGGCCGAATCACTCCGGGAACTTTTTGACAATCTTCTGCAGTGGCACGGCCTTAAGCCTTTTCTCACTGTAGAATGGCCACTGCTTTACGGCCAGGCTGTTGACCACTGGACGCTTTACCAGTACCGTTTGAAGGATAGTCCGGTCAGGGTCCTGGCCCTTTTCAGTGACCGCACCAGTCCAGCCATCACCGCGCAGGTGGTGCTCAGAGAACCCGTGGAGGAAGTTATTGATGTTCTTGCCAACCAGCGGCTTCCCCTTCGGAGACGTTCTGGCGGTCTAACCACCGAAGAAACTGAACCGTTTGCGTTCACTAAATCAAACCGGGCCACGCTGCCTGCCGGCTACTTCTTCCCGGTAAGTCTGTCACCCGGACAGGTGGCCTTTTTTGCCCTGGTACCGTTTAAAATGGTTCCGGTGCAGGCTGCACTGCGTAAATCACAGTTAATTGCCGGCCGGGACTATCTGGAATTAACGATAACGGTCCCGGAGGAAAAAGGGAAACCAGCCTCTGACAGCCGCCCGGTTCATCTGGACATTTTCGGACCCAGGGGGCAGCCCCTGCCGGAGATGAGCCGCCGGCTTAATGTCAAAGGCAAACAGACACTTTTCCTCCCTATCCCCCTGACTGCGCCAGGCGGTCGCTGGAGGTTAAACATTACTGATGTGCTGAGCGGTTATCAGAAGAGACTTTTCCCCTTGATTGTTGCCGCAGATAATCTGCCGGA
This sequence comes from bacterium, assembly GCA_029551285.1. Taxonomy (GTDB): domain Bacteria; phylum Ratteibacteria; class UBA8468; order B48-G9; family DSTR01; genus JAMWDF01. The sequence goes on from JAKPFT010000010.1 coordinate 40,455, forward strand.
ACCGCCCGATATCTTTTCGGCCTCAACCCAGCCGAAACGGATAGAAATCAGCGATAGAGAGTTCTGTTTGCTCCTGGAAAACCTGCGGAAAATCTATCTCACCGGCGGCACCGGCGACAAAGTAAGCCTGAGTTACTACTGTTTTGAAAGTGACATCAGCCGTCACAGAATTGCCCAGTTACTCCTGGAAACTGACTGGTTGAAAAAAGTTGATGCCCTGAAAAAATATCTTGCCTCCGGGCAGACAGTCATTTTACTCGGTGAAGACCTTGGTTTTGACCCGGAAAGTGGCCTTTCCCTGGAGACACTGACAGAAGAAAATTCAGACCCTTCGGTTGATTCAGCCGCAGGCGGAAAGTTGCCAGCGCTTCCTTCAGCCAGCATCATTCCGGCAATAGAAAAACTCACGGAGACCAGGGACCTGATGGCCCGGTTGCAGAAAGAGCGAAGGCTGGTGCTTCCGGTCGGGAAAGGCAAAATTCTACTGGACCTCGCCTCTTTTGACCAGGCTGGACAGGAAAATAGCCTCTTCCATCTTAGTCACTATCGCTGGCTTCAATCCCTGCCGGTGGAATTCCGTCAAGAATAATCCATTAAATTTTGACATAAAGAGCGTGGTGGTGAGGGAGGGTGTCTGACTTCGGGAAGATTTCCGTCCACACGCCTTGCCGCAGACAAGACTACGCACCCAATCGGTTGCTGGCGCGAACTCATTCGCCCGGTGGCGAACTGGAGACACCGCCGGGTAAGGTGGGCGTCCCGGATTGACTTTTGGGGGACGCTCACCGAACGCTGCCGCTTTGGGTGCTTGTCTTGTATCTACTCCATCGGCTACCGTGGCTTGAAATCTTCCCTTGTTGACACCCCGAGTCTTATTTCGGGATTTCTCATAATCGGGGAGACCTGGCGTCAAAGAGCAGGGTGTGTGGTAAAATAAACACATGAAACAGGTGACGGTTAGTCTTTTGCTCTCAATGCTTCTGGCTTTCAACACGACCGGGGCCGTGGATATCAAGCAACTACCGGAAGAAGAAAAATCACTGGCAGATACGGTTGACCCCTGGGGATTAGCCTTTAGCGACCAGTTAAAACGGTTCAGTTCCTACTTTGAAAGCTTTCCCGAAGCGGAATTTGTCGTCGGCCTGACCCACAACCTGGTAAAAATCTGGCCGAACAAGTACTGGTTCCGCGGGATGATTATCGGGCCAGACCAGCTGCGCCAGTCCGGAAACCTCTGGACAGTGACCGGCGCCACCGCCAGCTTCCAGGTGGCGATTTTACCGCGCACCGGTGCGGCTGAGGCGCGGTATACCGTGACTGTTTCTGCTCCGGTGCCGGTGGCAATCTTCAGAGAAAATTTTGTTACCCTTGAGTCTCCACCCTATCCGCGTTTTCAGAGCCAGGCCTGGCCTGACCCGCTAACCCCGGAGAACACCTGCAAATTATCCGGAGTACAGGCCGGTGTCTTTCTGATAGAACTGAAAATTCCGCAGTCAGAGAGAGGACCGCGTTTTCTCTGTAATGTTCAGGTGAGTGGCGAACGCGGTCGTCCTGTCCGTTTTTCCATACCAGTAGAAGTGGTTCGTCTGAATATAAGGCCCAAGGACTTCCCCCTGGTGGCCTGGTTCAGTCAGGGAAAACTCAGCCAGGCCCAGTTTGAAGAAATGTGTGTTATGGTCCTGGAGCATCACCTGCAGCCCTTCTGCCAGGAGTATCTTGGTGTCCTGTGGCGTGACCCGGCCAGATTTGAGCAGTTCGTGCGCTTCCTCATGGAAAAAGGACAGCGTTACTTCCAGGTAGCCAAGGTGGACACCACACTTTACGATTTCCTAAAAGCAAAAAACTGGTTGCCGTACTTCCTCGTTTACAGCAACGTGGATGAACCTTCGGAAGAAACCTTCCGGCAGAAAAATATTCCCTACGCCACAGAATTCCGAAACCGGTTCCCGGGGCTCCGCCTTTTTCTGGCATCAGAGTTTCACCCGGAGATGGAAAAGGGCTGCGACATCTGGCTGACCGACCTGTCCAGCTCCCGCTATGACCCGCGAAACTTTAAACTTCCGGCGCAACCGGAGATGTGGCACTACTACTGTCATCTACCCATTAATTTCCAGATGCGCGCGCCGCTGACTCAAGCGCCGAACATGCTCATTGACAATCCTGCCATAGAGCACCGAATCGGCCTCTGGATGTCATGGCATTTTGGCGCCAGAGGCGTTTTTATCTGGGCCGGCAACCGAGAATGGAATGTGGTCAAGGATTTCTGGGAGACCGGGGTCTTCGCCGCGCAGTCTTACAAATATCCCTATGGCGGCCAGCACCACGGAAATGGATTTCTCGTTTATCCGCCGGTTAGTCCTGACGGAGCGGTGCTACCCTCCTTAAGGCTGAAAATACTCCGGGACGCCATGGAAGATATTGCCATTTTCACGGCGGCCCAGAAACAGTATGGAAGGCAATTAAAAGAAGCCGTTAGCCCGGTGCCCGGTGTTTTCCTTCACCCTCACTATTACGACCACCTGCCAGAGACACTGCTGCAGCACCGGGATACGGTCCTGGCTCAACTGCGAAAATTAGGTTTGTAGGATTTCCACTGAGAAATGGCCAGCATGATAACTTTCAAGACCGGCCTGTCCTGGTTGTTCCTGACCCTGATTCTAACCGGCTGCGCTACGCTGCCACCTTCTCCGCCAGCCAGGAAAGAGGTTCAACTGCCTGCTCCTTTCAGCGAAAGACGGGACGCCATCTTTTCCCCCGCAGGCAGTGTTCCTTTCCACCAGGCTGCCTATTCTCCTGATGGCCGTTTCTTTGCCCGGGAGGTAGAACCCTTCAATGAAGGGAATATCGGCATCTTCAGCACCGCTGACGGCGCTCTCATCAGGCAGATTAAGGCGCACCAAGCCACCAATGACCTCAAGGGACTGGCCTGGTCACCGGACAGTCAACTTCTGGCGGTGATGTACCACGGCGGAAGCTCTACCGGTATCAGTATCTATCTGGCGGAAAACGGAGAGTTAATCCGGCAGCTGCCCATCGCTCAGTACTACCATTTCATGGCTTTTGGAGAGGAAAACCATATCCTTCATCTGGCTGTTTCCATTGACGGTCCGGTAGAAACGGCTTATCTGAGGCGCGATGACTTCACGACCTTCTGCGGAGTCAATCTGCCCTGGATTAACTATGGCTGGGATGTGGGGCGAAACCCCTGGGGAAGCAAGCACGGCGGTTTTTCCTCCAACCGGGAAAGGCTTCTTGAAGACTTTTCCATGCTGGCCAGGCACCGGGTAGCCGTGGTCCGCGTTTTTATCTTCTGCGACCTGCGCAGCGGCATTGTCTTTAACGGGCAGGGAGAACCGGCCGGCCTGGACGGTTTTGCTCTGAGTGATTTTCAGACCCTGCTGGAGACCGCCAGCCAGACGGGGGTGAAGTTGCTCCCGGTAATCTTTGATTATACGATGGCTGATGGTGTGGAACAGGAAAACGGCACTCCGGTGGGCGAACACCGCGGCTGCATAGAAAATGTTTACCTGCGCCGGAAGCTTCTGACAGTGCTGGCGCCGTTTTTCCGAAAATTTGGCCAGCATCCCGCCATTCTTGCCTGGGATATTTTCAATGAACCGGACAATGTTTTGCTGGTAAGAAGCGACGATGTTGACCGGTTCATCGCCGAGACAATTCTGTTGCTGCGCCAGGTGGCACCGCGGGCAAAAGTCACCGTGGGCAACAAAAACAGGGAAAGTCTAAGCCGGTGGCGAAATCTGAACCTTGACTTTCTGCAGTTTCACCATTTTTCTTCGGCTGAAGCTCTACCGCCTCTGGAAAGCCGTAAGGAAATCTTCCTGCCAGCCAGACCGGTGCTGGTGGGTGAATGCCCACCTTCCACAGTTCTGTCACAGTTAGAGGCGGCCTGGCAGGGCAATTACGCTGGATGTCTTTTCTGGAGTTTGAATGATGTTCTCAATGAAGAAGAATCACTCCGGCAGCAACTGCCCTCTTTCCGGGCATGGGTAAGTGTGCACTGATTTTTTTACAGAGGCAGTATTTTTCCAACCGCAGGAGGGAAAATGGATGAGAAAAGTATTCAGGAAGGAAAGCCGCTTGCGTGGCTATCTTATGTGTCAATTTTGTTTATCGTCCCCCTTCTGGCGCAGAAGGATAACCCCTACTGCAAATTCCATGTCAAGCAGGGTATCATCCTTTTTATCGCCGGATTTATCTGGGGAGCGGCCACGAAAGCCATCTGCTTCCTGCCGATGTTAGGTTTGTTGCTGGCCCAGGTCGGCTGGCTGTTTCTTCTGGTTCTAACTGTTATCGGTATTATCAATGCGCTGACTGGAAAAACAGAAAAACTGCCTGTGCTTGGCCAGTATGCTGACAAACTGAACTTTTGAGAAAAACAGACCCAACTCTTATTTTCTCAAAAACTGCTGGTCCATAAAAGTTTCTTTAATCTCCACGGCCACGGGGCGACCGTGCGGACAGGCAAACGGCTGCTCGCATTTTAACAATTCATCCTTCAAACTGATGGCTTCTTCTGCTTTCAGACCTTCACCAGCCATGACGGCCTGCCGACAGGCGCGACGGGCCAGAGTTTCAACATCACAGTGCTTCAGTTTCCCGCCGGAGAGAAGATTTCTCAGGGAAATGTCGGGATACTGCAGAAGTACCGGATAGGAGTGAAGGGCAACACTCCGGGAATCAAACAGGGTGGTAGAAAAACCCAGCCTCTCCAATTCCTTCTGACCTTCGGCCCAGACCAGTTTCTCCTCAGGAGAAAGTTCCAGCACCAGCGGGGTGAGCAGATGTTGCACCTGGACCCGGCCCTCCTGCAACTGCCTGAAAAGTTGTTCATAGACAATCCGCTCATGAGCAGCGTGCTGGTCAATCACAATTAAGGAGCGGGAGGACTCAAAAAGGAGATACTTGGCGGCAAAACTACCGACATACCTGGCTCCAGTTAACTTCTCCCGCAGGCTGCCGCTATAGTCGCCTTCCGTCCGTTCGGCCAGAAAAGTCCCTTTTTCCGCCAGGGGTAATTCTGCTGGTTCGGAAAGGCCAGCCTGTTTTTTCCCTGAGGTTGGTTCAGCCACTTTGCCCGAAAAATTATCAGCAGAAATTCTGCCGGAGGCCTGTTTCATCTTTCCCTGACGCAGGAGTATTTTCTCCACGGCGGCCTGAAGGCGAGAAAGAATTAACGACTCCCTGACTAATTTCACCTCTCGCTTCGTGGGATGAACATTAACATCCACCTCTTCTGGAGGCAGCAAAATGAAGACGAGAAACACCCCCTGCAGTTCTGGCGGCAGAATCTTCCGGTAGTTTTCGTTTAAGAGACCGTTGATACTCCGGCTGTAAACCGGCCGATTGTTGATAAAAACAAATTGCAGGTCTCTCCTGACACGACGCAGGTTGATGTCACCCAGAAGCAATTTCAAGTGAAGGTTCTCATCCGGAAAATCAAATTCAGCCTCCAGCAGATATCTTTTCGGGACGTTAAGCGCGCTGGCCACACGGTCCATCAGGTTTTCCTCAGGGTTCAAAGTTAGAAACACCCGGTCATTGTGAATCAGCGTGAACCGCAGGGATGGAAAAACCAGGGTGTAGGGTAAGAAGGTGGCCAGTACCTGGCGAAATTCCGTTTCTTCGCTTTTCAGAAACTTTCTTCGCGCCGGCGTGTTAAAAAAAAGTTCTCTGACTTCAATCTCTGTGCCTGGCGGCATACTCAGTGAGCGTTGCGTTACTTTCTCTCCAGCCCGAACATGGAGTTCACTGCCCAGCCCGGCCTGCCTGGCGCGACTGCGCAGGATAATGTCGGAAACAGCGGCAATACTGTATAAAGCCTCCCCGCGAAAACCCAGGGAGGTGATAGTATTCAGGTCAGCCACCCGCGAAATTTTGCTGGTGGCATGACGGAGGAAAATCTTTTCCAGGTCGTCAGTCTCAATGCCGATACCGTCGTCCTTAACCCTGACCAGACTCTTGCCTGCTCTGCTGACGGTAACCGAAAGAGAACTGGCCTGAGCATCCAGAGAGTTTTCCACCAGCTCTTTCACGACTGAGGCCGGCCGTTCAATCACCTCGCCGGCAGCAATCCGACTGACCACCTCTTCGGGAAGAATTCTGACCCTGCCCATGGAAGGACCTCTACTTTGAGCATATCATCTTTGCTGGATTATAGCAAACTCCCGGCTGCTTGCCAGGAAAGAGTTCTGCCGATAGAATGGAATAAGACAAATGGCAAGCGGGTAGTGTCAAAAAAGGAATAAAAGAAGAATGAAAAGAAAGGGAACAAACTGGCTCACTCAGAGTGCTCCGGCACAGACAAGGACTACGCCGAAATCGGTAGCTCGGCGAACTCGCTCGCCCGGTGGCGAGCTCAGACAC
>JAKPFT010000011.1 GCA_029551285.1 bacterium
GTGTCTGAGCTCGCCACCGGGCGAGCGAGTTCGCCGAGCTACCGATTTCGGCGTAGTCCTTGTCTGTGCCGGAGCACTCTGAGTGAGCCAGTTTGTTCCCTTTCTTTTCATTCTTCTTTTATTCCTTTTTTGACACTACCCAACCTGCCTATTTTTTCCTGACAGGTCTATCAGATGATGCATCTTTTCCTTTTTTGTCTTCAAGTATCTCCTGGAATAAACGGTTGGCGTCACACAGATCGGCACCCGACTGACGACCGTCAGCCCGTAGCCTTCCAGTCCTATAATCTTTCGGGGATTGTTGGTCATCAACCGGAGACGGCTCAAACCCAGGTCAGAAAGAATCTGGGCTCCGATGCCGTAATCCCGTAAATCTTCCGGGAAACCAAGTTTCAGATTGGCCTGGACGGTATCCAGTTTCTTCTCGTCCTGAAGAAGGTAAGCCCGCAACTTGTTCTCCAGTCCGATACCACGACCCTCCTGCGGAAGATAAATCAGAACTCCACGGCCCTCTGCTTCAATCATCTCCAGCGCCCGGTGTAACTGCTGGCCGCAATCGCACCGCAGCGAGTGAAAAATATCGCCGGTGAGACATTGAGAGTGAACCCTGACCAGCACGCTGTCTTCCGGATGCCTCAGCGCAAGGTCCCCTTTTACCAGGGCCAGGTGGGGGTCACCGGAAATGAGGTCCTGGTAAAGGTGCAGGGTGAACCGACCAAAATCCGTCGGCAGAAAAACCGAAAGCACCCTCCGGACCAGTTTTTCCCGGCAGCGACGGTAAGCAATCAGGTCCCGCACGGAAATTAAAGGAAGCCGATACTTTCTCGCAAATTTCACCAGCTGCGGCAGACGCGCCATGGTCCCGTCTTTATTAAGAATCTCGCACATAACGCCGGCCGGGCTCAGATTAGCCAGCCTGGCTAAATCTACTGCGGCTTCAGTATGGCCAGCCCGGACCAGCACGCCACCAGGTCTGGCCCTTATCGGAAAGATATGGCCTGGCCGGGCAAGGTCCTCCGGCCTGGTCTCAGGCGAGACTAAGAGTTTTACCGTGCGCGCCCGGTCGTGAGCGGAAATACCGGTAGTTACCCCGGAAGCCGCATCCACCGAAACAGTAAAATCCGTCTGGTGCAGTGCGGTATTTTCCGGGACCATCGGCGGCAATTTCAGTTTCTCCAATCTTTCAGGAAGCAGCGCCACACAGATTAATCCCCTGGCCTCCCGGGCCATAAAATTGATGGCGGCCGGGGTAACCTTTTCCGCCGCGATGATTAAGTCACCTTCATTTTCCCGGCTCTCGTCATCCACGACAACCACCGGCTTGCCTCTGCGAAAAACCCCAATGGCTTCCTCCACGCTGGAGAAGACGCGGCCGGTAATTTTCTCTATTTTGTTTTCAGCCTTTCTGCTCATGCTGACCTCTCCTTTAACAGATTGGCCAGATATTTGGCGATAATGTCAGTTTCCACATTCACCGGGCAACCAGTCCTTTTGAACTGCAACGTGGTATGAGAAAGAGTGTAGGGAACCAGCCAGAGGCTGACGACACCAGATTCTATCTCCGCTACCGTCAGGGAGACACCATCAACCGCCAGGCAACCGCGTTTAACCACATAACGCCGGTGCTCCTCAGGAAGACGTAGTTTCATAATGGCTGTTTCTCCCCGGCGTTGAAGCGCTAAAACATTAGTTTGAAAATCCACATGACCGGTCACCATGTGACCGCCAAGCCGACCGCTTAAAAGCAGGGCCCTTTCCAGATTTACCGGTTCCCCTAACTTTAAACTGCCCAGCGTGGTTTCCTTCAGGGTCTGGGCACTTAAGGAAACAGCAAAAGTTGGCCCATCTTTCTCTTCCACAGTCAGACAGACGCCGCTGACCGCCACACTTTCTCCTGACTGAAGTTGCGGCCCTATTTTTTCCCCTTTAATCCGCAGTTGAAGGACAGATCCCTTAAAGCATTTTCCAACCAGAGCACCCACTTCTTCTATGATTCCGGAAAACATAACTGGCCCTCAATAAGAAAATCATTGCCAAAACGTTTCAGATTGACCTGGCTCAAGCAGGGCGCTGGCTCCAGTGTCTTCCGGTCCGGCCCCCTTAAAGGGGCAATAGCACCCTGACTTCCGGCAATCTTGTTGCCCACGAAAACTAAAAGTTTATCCGCCAGTTGTTCCTGATAGAAAGAGGTTAACACCTGACTGCCTCCTTCCACCAGAACTATTCCCACTTCCAGTTTCAGAAGATGCTGTAAAATCTCTTTCAGGTTCAGAAAACTTCCCTGCCGGCTGACCCTCCTCACCAGACAATTTTCCCCGGCCAGCTCCCGAACCTTTGCCTCAGGAGCTTGCTCGGATGTAAAAATAAGCACCCGGCAGGCCGGGTCAGAGAAAATTCTTGCCTGCCGTGGCGTACGCAGTTGACTATCCAGAATAACTTTGAAGTAGCGCTTTCGTTGCAGGAGTGCCTGCTGCGTCTGAAAGCGCGGAGGCCGGTAACTCAGTTGCGGGTCATCTCTCAAAACGGTATTAATCCCCACCAGCACGGCGTCGCAGGTGAAGCGGAAAGAGCGCACCCAGTTTCTGGACTCTTCACCGGTAACCCAGGCTGCATCTCCGCTGGCCATGGCAATTTTGCCGTCAAGGGTCATCGCCCATTTCAGAATCAGGTAGGGTCTTTGCTGGTTCATTCTGGTAAGGTAGGCTTGATTGAGAGCCATGGCTTCTCGTTCCTGCCAGCCCACCCTGACCCTGACACCATTTTGTTCTAACAGTTTGAAACCCTTGCCCTGCATCAGAGGATTCGGGTCAGCCATACAGCAGAAGACTTCCTTGATGCCAGAGGCGACAATTGCCGGCACACACGGCGGTGTTTTCCCATGGTGACAGCATGGTTCCAGAGTAACATAAAGCCTGCCGCCCCTGGCCTTTGGCCCGGCTTCCTTAAGGGCTTCTATTTCGGCGTGGGCCAGCCCATAGGCCCGGTGCCACCCGCGGCCCACCACCTGGCTGCCCCTGGTGATCACTGCGCCCACCATGGGATTGGGACTGACCAGCCCCTCCCCGCGGCGGGCCAGTTTCAGCGCTTCCTTCAAAAACTTTTCGTGTTCCATAAGTTTCCACCATCACCAGGGACTATCTCATCTCCTGGCCGCCGGTAACATTAATCGCCTGGCCGGTCATGTAGGAGGAACGTTCATCGCACAGAAAAAGGATCACATTAATTACATCCTGGTAGGTACAGGGACGACCCAGGGGAACCTGCTCAATATATTTTTTCCGCACTTCTTCCTTACTGATACCCCATTTTTTAGCGTACTGCTCAAAAAGGCTTTCCTGCCAAAGTGGACTGTCCAGGAGATTTCCCGGACAGACAGCATTTACCCTTACTCCATAGGGCGCCAGGTCAAGCGCAATCGACTGGGTAAAACCGATGCCGCCAAACTTGCTGGCGGCATAAGCGCTATTGCGGAAACTGCCCTTTTTCCCGGACTTGGAGTTAACCTGAACAATAACTCCGCGGCGCTGCTCTTTCATGACCCGCGCGGCATACTTGGCGCAGATAAAATAACCGGTGAGGTTTACTTCAATTACTTTTCGCCAGACATCTTCGGGAAATTCGGTAATGTCGTAGGCATGGAGAATACCGGCATTGGCTATAAGAATATCCAGATGGCCAAACTCTTTCACCACCTGGCTGACCTCGTTTTCCACCTCCAGCGCCTGCGTCACATCAACCCTGGCAACCCGTCCGCAACAACCATAATCCTGCTTCAGTTTCTCGCCCACCTTCGCGACAGATTCTCCAGCAATATCCCAGGGGCAAACAATGGCGCCTTCGCCAGCCAGGCCGTAACAGATGGCTTCACCCAGACCCCGGCCGGCACCAGTAACAATAGCCACCTGATCCTTTAATCTTCCCTGGCTCATTTTCCCTCCATTTTCTCCATGGCTCTTTCAACGCCCCTAATTTTAATTCCTGTTTCTGTCAGTGGTTTTGAAATTCTTTATTTCCCTCCACCAGCCCCACCGTCAAAAAAGGAAGGGGACAGCTGGCGAACGATTTGCGAAGGCACAGCAACAAGACAAGACGAAAAGCGGATGCGTTCCGTAAGCGGACCGGACAATTCCATCCGGGACGCAATACCTTACTCGGCGGTGTCTGAGCTCGCCACCGGGCGAGCGAGTTCGCCGAGCTACCGATTTCGGCGTAGTCCTTGTCTGTGCCGGAGCACCTTGAGTGAGCCAGTTTGTTCCCTTCCTTTTCATTCCTCTTTTATTCCTTTTTTGACACTGTCAATCTTCACCACGGCTTTTAGAACCGCACCCTGCTTAATCTGGTGAAGACCTTCAACAATCTCCTCTAAGGAGAAAACCCGGGTAATGAATTTTTCCGCGGGTATCACTCCTGAAACAAGCAACTGCGCCGCTTTCAGATAATCCTTTCTGTTGGAGGCAAAGGCGCCGAAGACAGAAAGTTCTCTGTAATGAATTAAATTGGCATCAAGGGTAATCAGCGAATCATCCTTGGGAAGACCACCAAAAAAGCTGATTCGTCCCCGTCCGGCCAGAATTTCCAGTCCGTCCAGCTGGGCCTGCTTTACCGGGCAGGCCGTGATTACCACATCAGCCCCGGCTCCCGCAGTAAGTCTGGCTACTTCCTCTTTTACCTTCACCTTCTTCGGGTCCAGCAGAATAAGCCCTTCAAACTTCTTGCCAAACCGCTCTAGCCTTTCAAAATCAGGGTCAACCACCAGAACCTGGCTTGCTCCCTCGGCTTTGGCCAGACAGGCATGCATCAAACCCACCGGGCCACCGCCAAAAATAACCACTGTTTCACCATCCCTGATATTTAGGTAACTCTGACCGTTAATCACGCAGGAAAGAGGCTCAACCAGGGTGCCGTCAAGGAGTGATAGTTTCTCCGGAAGTCTGATAATCGCCTGCTGGGCTACCGCCTCTTCGGGGACCAGCAGATACTCGGCAAAGCCACCCGGCCAGAAGTAACCGATGGCCCTGGTGTCCGGACAAAGATTGTACCAGCCGCGCTGGCAGAGCCGGCAGTGACCGCAGCCCACTGAAGTAACCACCGTGACCGGGTCGCCTGCCCGGAAATCGCTCTGGCTGACACTTTCACCGACCTTTTCTATCACACCGGTAATTTCATGGCCAATGATCGCCGGCGGGTTAACCTTTTTGTGTCCGTGGTAAAAAATGCGCAGGTCAGTGCCGCAGATAGCGCAGTAACTAACCTTAACCAGCACTTCTTTTGGACCACAGTGGGGCTGCGGCCACTCCTGAATTCTAATATCTTCTACCCCGTGGAAAACTGCGGCCTTCATTTCCTCGCCTCCGTGGTTTTCTAAAATAAACTGCTTTTGAGTTAAAATCTCGGTATGAGCAGAGTTTTCCTCCTCTGTCTTTTTCTCCTTGCCAGAGCCTGCAGGCTGTGCTCAGCCAGGCTGTGCTCAGCCGAAACGGTCAGTGTTTATTTTACTCCACACCAGGCTGTTGACCAACTTCTGCTGAAAACCCTTTCCTCTGCCAGAGATAAAATTTACCTGGCCAGTTACGACTTTTCCTATCAGCCCCTGATGGAACTATTGCTGAGATTGAAAAGAGACAGACCGTCCCTGACCCTGCGCATCATCTGTGAAAACCCTTCAGAAAAATGGCCACCGGTCTTCCGGGAGATGGTACGGATTGACAGAAAAAGTTCGCTTTTCCACGCCAAATTCATCACTATTGACGGCCAGCTTTTGATAACCGGTTCCCTCAATTTTACTAATGACAGTTTTTTCCTTCACCACAACCAGGTTTTCTTCTTTCATGACCCGGAACTAACCCAAATTTTTGAGAAGAGGTTTGAAGCCTGGTGGGAAAACAAACCCGGTCCGGCCAGTTACCGAAGAGCCGGGCTGCTGGCAGGATTTTCCCCTGATTTTGACTGTGAGACAGCCATCGCCACTGCCCTGGCTCAGGCCAGAGAAAGTATCCACTTCAGCCAGTTCCAGTTTACTTCCCAGTCGCTGGCAGAACTGCTGGTAAAAAAATCACTCACCGGCTGCCGGGTCTATGGTCTGATGGAAGCAACCGGAACAGGTCCTTTTTCTGTTTATCCCTTTCTTTTTGACCTTGGAGTGGCTGTCCGCCGCAATCTTATGGCCGGTTTACTCCACGATAAAAACTTCATCATTGACGGCCGCACCGTTATCACTGGTTCCTATAACCCGACCGCGGCTGCCAGAAACAATGTGGAGTCTTTGCTCATCCTGAAAAACGAAAACCTGGCACGGCAACTACTTCGTGAATGGAAGAGACTCTGGCGCTGGAAGAGTCTTCCCGAGTGATTATTTGCCTGTTTTCAAAACCTGCTCGGCCAGGTGCAGATTCTGTTTGGCCGGGGCAAACTCAGGGTGAACCATTAGAATTTTGCGCCAGACCTCAGCGGCTTCCTTCACCCGACCTGCGCCGGCCAGCGAGACCCCTAAGTCATTTAGCACCTCAGAATTGCCGGGCACCAGAGCCAGACAGCGCTGATAAACCACCCCCAGCCCATTGTGCGCCGCATCATCTTCCGGTAGCATTTTGACCGCCCGGCGATAAAACGAAATCGCCTTTTCTGGATGGCCACTTTGCAGTTGCCAGGTTCCGGCCATTCTCCAGGCAGGTTGAAAGGACTGGTTGGTCTGGAGAATTTTAGTGAGGAGCCGGCCGGCCCGGACCAAATCGCCTTCATTCAGAGCCATCTTGGCCAGGTCAACAAGAATCACCGGCTGGTCAGGTTTCAGTTTCAGCCCTCTTTCGTAAAATTCCAGAGCCTTTTCTCTTTCGCCCAGGACCAGGTAACTGCGGGCGGCACCGATTAAGGGCCACATATAATCTGGTTTCAAACGCAGGGCCTGCTCATAGGCAGTCAGCGCTTCCCGATGGCGTCCCCGTTCCGCCAGAGTGGAACCAAGGTTATGATATAACTGCGGTGAGTTCGGAGCCACAGTAATCGCCTTTTTGAAAAAATTTAGCGGGTCCCGCCAGTCAAGGTTACGGACTGCGGCTCTGACACCATAGGCCAGCGCGACAACAATCAGAAATGCCGTGACGACTTTATCCTTCCAGTAAAAATGCTGGCCAACTTTTTCCACCACCAGTACCATCAATGTCCAGAACCCCATGGAAGCAAGGTACATCCAGTGTTCACTGAAATGAGATAATGGTCATCCCAGAAAAGTGGATTGGGCAGTGAGTTCAGATAAAATAGAAAAATGCTGACGGCCAGCAGACCCGGCAGGAGAAGTTTTTTCCAGGGGAATGTTTTCCAGTAGTCTGGTTGCCAGAACTTTATCATACGCGCGCTAACCCGGTGCTTTTTGTTCCGAACAGGTAAACCTTTAAGACTTCTTGCGCCTGTCGGTAGAGAAATTCGCCGGCCTTTTCCAGCGCTGCCTCCATTGCTACCGGACCCGGTGCGATGCTGAAAAGGCTAACCTTCTTTTTTTGAAACAGCCGGTAAGCCTCCGGGGAAACAGAGCCAGCCAGAACTATCACCGGTACATTATGTTTTTCTGCCAGTTGAAAGACGGCTGAAAGCGCCTTGCCGTATTTTACCTGAACATCAAGACTGCCCTCGCCGGTGAGCACCAGATCTGCCTGCCGCAGTTTTTCCTCAAAATGCCCGAGTTTCAGAATGGTTTCCACTCCGGAAACCAGCTTTGCCCCCAGGAAAGCATAAAGGCCACCGGCGATGCCACCGGCGGCTCCAGCCCCTGACAATCTTTCTATGGAAATACCTGTGGCTTGCTTCACCATGGCCGAGTAATGTTTCAGCCCCTCGTCCAGTTTTTTTACCTGGGCCGGGCTGGCTCCTTTCTGCGGGGCATAAACCGCGGCTGCTCCTTCTGGCCCGGTTAGAACATTGCGCACATCAGTGAGAACGACAAACTTTATCCTCTTTAACTTTTCAGGTAAGGCACTCATATCAATCCTGCGAATTCGGTCCAGGTCTTTGCCTTTGCCCGGCCAGATTTTCTTACCGGTGCCATCAATAAATTTCACTCCCAGAGCCGTAAGAGCGCCCAGCCCGCCATCACTGGTGGCACTGCCGCCAACCCCAAGAAAAATCTCCTCGCATCCGGAAGTTAAGGCGTCGCGAATCATTTCGCCCACCCCGAAGGTGGTGGTTTCAAGAGGATTGCGTTCGGCTGGTTTCAAAAGGGGCAGACCAGAGGCCTGAGCCAGTTCTAAGTAGGCTGTTCTGCCTTTTTTCAGCCACCAGGCTGAGCGCTTTCTTAACAGAGGGTCAAGAACCGTAACTTTCTTCTTCTGTCCGCCGACAAGTTGCCTGATAACTGAAATCGTTCCTTCCCCGCCATCAGCCAGCGGAAAAATTTCCACCTCCCATTCTGGCAGACACCGGTGAACTGCCCGGCTCATCGCGGCGGCCGCTTGCTGACTGCTCAAACTTCCTTTAAAGGAATCAGGGGCAATTAAAATGCGCATCCAATTCACAAAAACGCAGGGTTTAACAACATCAAGACAGAAGCGGATTTCACCGGTTTTCCTTGCACTCTTTTCTCCCGCTTCCGCTCAATCTTGAACTTCTTTGTTTTATAATGTCTGAATTTCCGCCCAGAAAAGTGGCTGGCGATAGCGACCTCCTTACCTTCTTCTGGTTCTACCCCGTTTCAATTGGATCCTAAAAAAGCAGCAAGTTTCAAAGGTGAACAGTTAGAGGCTTAGACTACCCTCTCCCAGTGCAATCTCAGTATCCATGATATGCATCAGCGCCGTTCACCCCTTCCTTTTATAGACTTCTCCGCCAGTCGCAAGTTCTGGACTGCGGGAAGAAAATTCGGGTTTTTTTCAAGTATTTTTCTCCAGATTTTAACGGCTTCTTCCCTTCGACCGGCCATCGCCAGAGAAATTCCGAGGTCATTCATTACTTCGAAGTTCCCGGGCGAGAGAACCAGACAGCGCTGGTAAACCGCGATTGAATCCTGGTAGCGACCTAACGTTTGATACAGCTTGGCCAGGTTCTGAAAATAGATTGGTTGCCCGGTCTCTAAACGGCAAGCCGTCTCAAATTCGGACTTTGCCCGCTCATACTTACCCATCATTTCATAAATAACACCGAGCGTATTATGAGCCGAAGCATCTCTGGCTTCAACCTTACCGCTCTCTCCATAAAGGTTGCCGCCTTCGCCAGATGCCCCTTACGCAAAGAAATCATTCCGGCCAGACGCCAGCCCCGTTGAAACCCGGGATACTTTTTCACCAGTCTTCCCAGAATAGCCAGAGCGTCCTCCTCGCGGCCCATTTCCGATGCTATTACAGCCAGGTCATACTCCAATTCAGGATGCTCGGCATTAACCCGTCTTGCCTTTTCGTAAAACTCAAGGGCTTTTTTCTCTTCTCCAAGAGCACGATAAATTCGCGCACATCCAAGAAGTGCATTCATATACCGTGGCGAAAGAGCCAACGTTTTCTCAAGTTCTATAAGAGCCTCTTTGTATCTCCCTTCTGCCAGAAGGGCTTGACCCAGGGAATTGTGAGGCCTTGCCTTCAAGGGACTCTTGGTGACGGCATCAGTCCAGAGAGAAATGTTGCTTTGCCACACCTGATTTCGCTGCCATGTCAGAAATCCCAGTGAACCGAGAAGGAGACTCAACGCTAATACGGACAAAAACGTCGGGGACCGAGACCTGGCCCATCCCCAGACGAGGGCTATTCCCAGACTGTACGAGAACATGGGAAGGTATAATCGGTGCTCAAAAATTACATCCTGGATCGGCAGAAAACTGCTCTCTACTAAAAGGGCGGTAAAATAGAAAAATATCAAAAAAGAAGCCAACCGTTTCCCTTTTCTCAGGAATAAGACGCCGATTAAAGCCACCACTATTACGCAGAGAAAGCCCGACAGAACTTCCGGGTGGAGAAAACTGGAGTAAATTGGGTAATCATAGTCAATATTCTGCCGCAGCGGTATCAGCAAGAGCCGCCAGTAAGTAATCATAACGCGAGCCTGCGTATAGAAGTAATGCAAGGCAGAAATCTGTCCCGAAGGCTCGGCCAGGCGGACCACTGCGCTCAACTTTTGACTCCCGGATCCCAGCCAGAGGTTGAAGGGTATCAGAAGACTTATGGCCACAAAGGGCCAGAAAAACTTGAGTTCTGGGAGAGATTTCTCCCGGGGCAGCAACAGTAAATCCATCAGCAGCAAAGCAAGGGGTAACGTGAAGCTGTTTTCCTTGCTGAAAACTGCTGCCAGAGAACAAAGTAATGCCGCGCTATAGGCGAGCCATTTTTTTCTCCCTGCCAGAGTCCGCGATAATCCGTAGAAAAAGCAAGCGGCCAGGTAGAAACAAGCGGCGAAAATCGCGCACCGCTGAGCGATGTAAGTGACCGCAGCTGTCTGCAGGGGATGAAGTGCGAAGACCATAGCAGCTACCCAGGCTACTGGTATGCATTCG
>JAKPFT010000012.1 GCA_029551285.1 bacterium
CGCTTTTCGTCTTGTCTTGTAACTGTGCCTTCGCAAATCGTTCGCCAGTTATTCCCTTCCTTTTTTGACACACTGGGAAGGATAGGGAGAGAGATAAGGAAAGGCAGAACCAAAAAAGGAATAAAAGAGGAATGAAAAGAAAGGGAACAAACTGGCTCACTCAGAATGCTCCGGCACAGACAAGGACTACGCCGAAATCGGTAGCTCGGCGAACTCATTCGCCAGGTGGCGAATTCAGACACCGCCGAGTAAGGTATTGCGTCCCGGATGGACTTATCCGGTCCGCTTACCGAGCGCTGCCGCTTTTCGTCTTGTCTTGTAACTGTGCCTTCGCAAATCGTTCGCCAGCTGTCCCCTTCCTTTTTTGACAATGGGGGAAAGACAGGGAAGAAGGAATTGCAAAGCCATTGAGAGAAAAGAAAACTTGAGGGAGGGGAAAGATGAAGGTTAGCCGGCCTATAGTGGCTATCACCATGGGCGATGCGGCTGGCATCGGGCCAGAAATCTGCCTGAAGGCGCTGAATTGTCCTCGGGTCAGGCGCTGGTGTCTGCCGGTTATTCTTGGCGATGGGTCCATCCTGAAAAAGGTGGCCAGCCGGTGCCGGCTGCCTTTACCGCCAGTCGTTCTTTCTCCGGAGAATTTCTTGAAGGGGAAGATAGCCTCTCCAGCCATAGTTGATTTCCAGTTGCTGAAGGCCCGGGAAATCAAACCAGGACTGCCTCAGGCGGTCTGCGGCGAGGCTTCTTTCCGTTATCTTGAAACGGCGGTCTCCCTGGCCAGGAAAGGGAAAGTGGCCGCGCTGGTTACCGCACCCATCTGCAAAGAATCGCTTCATCTGGCAGGCAGGAATTACCCTGGCCACACGGAGATGCTGAGGGAATTCACCGGCGCGCAAAAAATCTGTATGATGTTGACCTCAAAAAGTATTACCTGTAGTCTGGTCACTACCCACACCAGTCTGGCTTCAGTGCCAGGCCTTCTTTCTGCAGGCCGGATTCTGGAAGTGATGGAACTGACGGCCAGCGCTCTGGCCAGATTGAAGGGAAGAAAGCCCCGCCTCAGCGTCTGTGCGCTCAATCCCCATGCCGGAGAGCAGGGTCTTTTTGGCACAGAAGAGAAAGTGTTTATTCTTCCGGCAATCAGGGCTGCCCGCAAGAAGGGAATGCTGGTCAACGGTCCCTGGCCAGCCGACACGGCTTTTCTTCCGGAGCGAAGACGGCAGACAGACGGCTACATCTGCCTGTACCACGACCAGGGTCTAATTCCTTTTAAGATGCTGAGTTTTGAGACCGGGGTGAATGTTACTCTGGGCCTGCCCATCGTCAGGACCTCTGTGGACCACGGAACCGCCTTTGACCTTGCCTGGAAGGGTCTGGCCAGCGAGCGCAGCCTGGTGGAAGCCATCCGTTACGCGGTGTTGCTGGCCAGAAACCGGACTAACCCGGACTGAACCGGGCCGTTTCTCCGGGGCGCAGTAAAACCTCAACGATTTTACCTTTCAGTGAAATTTTTCTTCTCCCCAGACGGACAGTAGTTTTCTCCGGCCAGGGAGTGGCCAGGCGAAAGAGGCCAGAGCGTTCACTGCTGACCTCAATTTCTCCTGCCTGTTGGCCGCTTCTCCAGGCGCTTACCAGAAAGGCGCCTTCCGTTCTGATTTTTTTGAAGGAAACCTCCCGCCAGGTGGAAGGTGCGCCGCTGAAAAGGTAGTGAATACCGCGGCGGGTGTGCACCAGAAAATCAAGGATGGCTGCTGTGGCTGCCATGCCCGCATCCATCTGCATAACTTCCCGGTTAGTCCCGATTCTGCTGTCTGGCCGGTCTTTCAAACTTCTCTTGTAAACCACAGCATCGTGAAGAGTGCCATGGCCCTCGTTGGTGTAAAGGCGCTGCCAGTACTCAATCAGGGCTTCGGCGATTTCCGGACTGCCGGCACGGCCGTGGATCATCGCGGCCCAGGGAATACACCAGCCACTCCAAAGCCCCATGCCCTGTCTCCACCACCAGTCGTAGGTATTGTTGACAATTTCTTTCCAGCCCGGGTCGTTCAGGTCAATCACGTCAAAGGGTACCAGCCCGGCCCAGTGGCTGTGGTGACGATGGCTTTCTTCCAGGTCAGTCCCTTCCCACACCATAATCTTCTTTTGCCCGTGAACCTGCTGGACGCAGGCCCGGGGTAAGTGCTGCTGAATGTCCAGCCAGAGCGGGTCAGGATTTTTCCCCATTGCCCGGCAACTGTTCTGCAGGGCCTCTATCAGCCAGTGGATACAGGCTAATTGAAAACTGGAGTTGGCTCCCCAAGCATTCATTGCGGCTCCGCGGTATTCCGGGGAAACGCTCACGGGAAGGTACCAGCCACCGCCTCGTTTTTCCAGCATGACCGTGAAAACCTTCATGGCGCCTTCCATGAACGGATAGGCTATCTCGGCTAAAAACTCTTTTTCTCCGCCGTAAAGATAGTAGTCGTACATCATCTTTCCGACCCAGGCGGTGCAGCCATGGTCAATGGTGCCTGTCCAGAAACCTCCCATGCATTTTCCCCGGTCGTCCACCGCGTGCGGTAACACGTAGCCATCGTTGATACCGGCAAAAAGTCTGGCATTCTGCCGCAGTTGCTCGCGCCAGGACCAGACCATCCGGAAAAGCGGAAGAAGGTGTTGTAGCCGGTTAGCCTGGTAGGCTGGCCAGTAACACATCTGGACATTGATATTGAAGTGGTAATCAGAAGACCACGGCGGCATCTGATACTCTTCAATCCAGGGCCCCTGCAGGGTAGCCGGTACACCCGCGGGGTTGGTAAGGCCAGCAAATTTGTAAAGTCCGTAACGGTAGAGAAACTGCAGCCTTTCGTTGGGCAGCGATACTTTCGGCAGACTTTCCCAGTAGTTTGACCACCACCGTTTGTTTTCTTTACAAAGCGCTTCCAGTCTTTTTCGGCACGCGGCTAACAACGTTGCAGCCCGGGTGACAGCCTTTCTGCCAGTGGCGCCGGTACTGATGGTCACCAGAAGGCAGTTCTGGCCTTTCTGGTAAGCCACACAGTAGGGCGGGTCAGCCGGCCTTGGCTGGACCCACCCAGAAACAGAAGCGGTGGAAAACATTTCTGGTTCAGTAAAAGAGATGGACCGCAAATATTCTCCCACGAATTCCCAGGCCGGGACACGGACAATTTCTACCGGTTTTAGCCTGCTGGTCCAGGTTACCAGGAGAAGCACTTCCTTCATCGCCAGGTCAAACTCAAGGCGGCAGGTTTGACCATTTTCCGCCAGTACCGTCAGGTGTCCGGAGTGGGTATCAAGATGGCCTGTTCTAAGCCGGAAACCATCCGGAAAGTGCAGTTCCAGCCGGCCCACCGGAAGAACGGTTGGCCTTCGTGGCTGGCCGGAAGAGGGCGGCTCATGGCCTTCAAAAATCTGCCGCAGGTTTTGTTCGTCACCTGCCTCTAAGAGGCGGCGCAGGTGGAAGTAGTTCATCTTCTCTGTCCAGTCAATCCCTCCCCGGTGGTCCCACAGGTCCGCCCGGCCCAGAGTCACTTTGAGAATGTTGTCACCACCCCAGACCATGGCGCCCAGCAGGCCGTTGCCCAGCAAAATTCCTGTGTGCGTTCGCGGTAAAGGGAAATACCAGGTGTCAATAATCTTTTCGGCCATGGGAAAACTCCTTCAAAAAGTTACAACTGTGTCTTCCAGCCAGTTTCATCAGGGAATAGTCCAGTATACTTAACACTGAACCGTGGCTGCGCCATCATATTTTCCACCCTTGCCCGCCAGGCGGCGTAATGGGCAGTAGCCTTATGGGCAGCCGTGGCTTCCTGGTTGCGGTAAACTTCCACCAGGACGAACCTGGTCGGGTCATCCTGCTGCTGGAGAACATCAAAACGGGCGATCCCTGGTTCCTGAAGGCTGCAGCGGGCATTTTCAAAAGTCGCTTCTTTGAAGGCTTCCAGAAAATCAGGCTTCACCTGAACATGAACTAAGACCACCAGCATGGCGCCCTCCTTGAGATTTTTCTTCTTTTTCTGTGTCTGCGATGTTTTTATAAAAGACGGCTATCGGCCGCGCATCACTAACAGGTCCTTTTCCTTAATTTCAGCCGCTCTTTTTTTGATGTCTTCAAAGTTCATCCCCACTCCGAAATTCCGACCGTTCAGTTCCGGGCAGGCAATCCGGAGCAACTCCATGGTAGCCCTGGCGCACTCTTCCGGCTGTCGGCTTCGTCCTTCCTTGAAGGCCTGCTCGGTGGAGGGTATCCATTTTCGGCCGGCTTCAGTTTGCGCCTGCAACTCCGTCATTTTTGTTCGCACCAGCCCGGGACCCATTCCGAAGACGAGCACCCGGCTGCCGACTTTTTCCAGCTCCCTGGCCAGGGTGTCAGTGAGCCGCATCACCGCGGCTTTGGAGCAGCCGTAGCCGGAACCACCGGGTAAAGGGACGGTGGCTCCACCGCCATTCATGTTAATGATGACCCCTTCCTCCCTGGCCATCATGTGCGGCAGCACAGCCTGACAGCACAGCATTACCCCCCGCAGGTTGACCGTAACATCGTGCCACCAGACTTCCGGGTCAACTTCCCACAGGGGACCAATGGCCTGGAAACTGCCGGCATTGTTAAAGAGAATGTCAATCCGGCCCCAGGCTTTCACCACTTCAGCCACCATTTTCTTAACCTGCTCGGGGCTGGTTATGTCCACGGCAATGGCCATGGCTTCTCCGCCTTCCTTCTTAATCATGTTTGCGGTTTCCTCAATCTCTGTCCTGTTTCTGGCGCAGCAGGCCACCTTACATCCCTGCCGACCAAACTCCAGGGCTAAAGCGCGGCCAATACCCCGGCCGGCGCCGGTAACGATTACTGTTTTTCCTTTCAGTTCCATCCTTCCTCCCGGTCAGTGATTATTCTGATAAACCCGGTCAATTATCCGCAGGACAGCTAACATGTCGTTGAGGTCAGCTATGGCCGGTTTGCCCCGGGAAAACCCGGTCAGGGTTTCCTCCACGAAGCGAAGACGCGGATTTTCAGAAGATATTTTTTCTTCGCCGGCCTCTCCAGAGTAATCCTTCCAGCCCAGTACATTTTCCC
The DNA here is from genome assembly GCA_029551285.1 of bacterium. GTDB lineage: Bacteria > Ratteibacteria > UBA8468 > B48-G9 > DSTR01 > JAMWDF01. Next base: position 5,075 of record JAKPFT010000012.1, read on the forward strand.
GGAAGGTTATCTTTCTCTTTTCTGTGTAAATCACAAAAGTATCCCGGTCAGCCCTTTCTTCCGGCGGGGAAAGGTATCCTGTTTCCACTTCTCCTATAGTGCCTCTGTTTGTTTCCAGGAAAACCAGAGAGTAATCCTCCACCTCTTCCTGAAAACGCTTCCGGGAGAGAACTGCTTTAACGTGGACGATTTCTTCACCGGTGAGATAGCGGAAGAGGTCCAGGTAATGAACGGAAAGGTTGATGGTGGTTCCGCCGCCGGCCAGCTTCTTGGAAAGATTCCACTCGCACTGCCACTGCCGGTATCTCTCCGGAGGACCGGTGACAAAGCAAAATTTAAGGGCAATCCACTGGCCTAACAGGCCAGCCCGGTGCCATTCCAGGAGGTGCCGGGAAACTGGGCTGAGCCGGTAAACAAAAGGGACGCTGTGGTAAAGGTCCTTTTTCTGAACCTGCTCCAGACAGGGAATTAGCTCAGCTGAACTCACAGCCGCTGGTTTTTCCACGCAGAAAGGAATAGCCCGTTCAGTCACGGCCTGGATGATGGCCGGCATTTCCCGGTGAACACCAAGGATGAAGACAAAGTCGGGTTTTTCTTTCTCCAGCATAGTCTGATAATCAGTGTACCAGCGACTGCCATACGGCCGGGCTTTTTGCCGGGCCAGTTCGCCATTTCTGTCGGAAACAGCCACCAGTTCTGCCTGTTTGGTCTTCTGAATGCCGTTCAGATACTCCGGGCTGTGCCAGTGGCTGACCTCGGTAACAGCCACCCTGATTTTTTTCTCCATACCCGAAAGATTAAATTTTATCCTTCAGGGTGTCAAAACAGGTTGAGTTTTCCCTGAGATTGGGCTATGATAAGGCGAGGTACCTTCAACGACTAAGGGGGAAGGCGATGGTTAAGAAACTGTCCGGAATGTTACTGTTTTTTCTTTTAATCCTGGCGCTGGCTGGATGCAGCGGAGTGGAAACGAAAGGGACGGATAAGACCAAGGCCCACATCAAGATCTGGTACCAGCGGGATGATGGGAAGAAGATGCACGTCACCTTTGTCAAGAATCCCAGCCAGGCGATTATTGTCCTGGGAAAAGGTAACGTCTTGCATCTTAAACAGGCTATTTCGGCCTCTGGCGCCCGTTACACTGATGGCCGGAACGAATTCTGGATTAAAGGAGATAAAGCTACCCTGACCCTTGATGGTCAGACTTACCAGTGTCAGGTTATTGAAGAATGACAGAAGTTTATAATGAGAAACTCTGAGAACGGCTTTCCTTCCGACCGGATTGAGCAGTCCTTAACAGTGAGAAATCCCCGGGGCTACCGGCCTTCTTTTTCCGTGGAGGAGAAAAAGGAAGGATGGTGGCTCAAGGACAGGGACCGGCGCATAGCCTTTGTCCACCGGGGCCACTTAACTTTTGACCCTTTTGAGTTTTCACCTTTTTCTTCTCTTAACCGGAAGATATTCTGCCATCCTCTCTATGACATGGCCAGCAGGATAAACATGCATCTCTCCTTGCTGGTCAATGTTCGAGGAAATTTTGAAAGGCCGGATGCTGGTTTGAAAATGAACTGGCAGGTCAGCCCGGCTCAGGTGACCCTCCGGGTGGAGCAGAGGCATTCTTCTGGTGTTGAGGCCGTGACCACCTTGATTTCAGGATACAAGCCGCAGTGGGAGGCATACACCTACCATCTTCAGGCGCTTATCAGGGAGCAGCATCCGCCAGCCGTCAGGGAATTCTGTAACTTCTACGCCCGCGGGGCTGGCGCCGGCATTCCAGAAGAGAAAAAGTGGCAGTGGACGATCTGGGAGGCGCCAGACGGTCGTCTGATGAAAATGCCCCATAACCCTGCCTTAACCTTTGGCCCATTGAAGGTAGAACACCTGACCAAACGGGTGAAAAGTAGCGGATTTATCGGCTATGGAGTGGAGAGTGATTTCAACCCGGTGGTCCTGGTAAGGCAGGCCAGTGTGCCTTTTGTCTCTGGCACCTGCGATATGTGGTATGACGAGCACCTTTCTCTGGAAAAACCGGGAATGGAAGACAGAGTCTCTGGGTGGACGCAGGCCCAGGCGGAAATAGAGCTGGTCAACGTCAAACCCTGGTTGATGGAGAAATTTCTCACTGAGGCTTGCCCGGTCAACATCAGCCGGCAGGAGACGGCTATGTTTCCCTGTCTGGGGTTTGCCTGGAACAAGGTAAATACTTTTAGCCGGCCGCTAACTCCCACCAAACCATGGACCGGAATGGTCTTTGTTCCGGGAGAAAAACGCTGGCTTCAGAAAGTCAGGTCTGCCAAGTGTCTGGCGAATAAATCCCGCGATTTTGGCCCGACACAGACCAGTGGTTGGCAGAAGACAAAGGGACTGGCCGGCCAGGGATGTCTCTCTCTAAGAGGAGAAAACAGTCTGGTCACTTACTGGGGCCCGGCTGGTTTTGCCTTTTGTTCAGTACCGGGGAAAAGGTATCGTCTGGAAGGATGGGTGTGCACCCGGGACCAGGCGAAAGCCGGTTTCCGACTGGCGAATGTCTGGAGGAATTTCTTTGATGAGAAGGTGGCGGTGGAAAGCCAGCCGGAGACCTGCCGGGAGTGGAAGCAGATATCGCTGGAGCTGACCGCGGCTGACTATCCCTTTCTGTATCCTCAGCTTTTTGTTGTCGGAAAAGGAGTGGCTTACTTTGACCGTCTACGGCTCGGTCCAGCGTAACAGAAAGAAACTTTTCTGTCTGGCGGTTGAATTTCTGGTTTTTCTCTTCCTGCCGAAGAGTATCCAGTGCCGTGCTCAGACCATGGTGAACGAAAAAAGGTGCCGCGAGATTGAAAAGCTCCTGCTGGAGAAACCGGCTGGTCCTGGCCGTCCTGCGAGTGACCGGTCGGCCTGGGAGAAACTGAGCCGAGATGATTTTTGCCAGAAGGTGCTGGCTCAGGCGGAACAACTGGTCCACCAACCTATTCCGGAGCAGCCGGAGGAACTCTACCTTGAGTTTTCACGCACCGGTCTTCGCCGCGGCTGGGAGAATGTGGCTTTTGCCAGAAGGGATAGAATAAAGGTTTTCACACTGGCAGAGTGTCTGGAAAACAAGGGTCGTTTCCTCCAGCCGCTGGAAGCAGTCATCAAAGCAGTTTGTGCCGAGCGTACCTGGGTCTATCCGGCCCATGACCAGAATCTGGACAACTTCTACGGCCGCAACATCTCTATTGACCTTGGTTCTTCAGCTTTAGCCTGGCAGCTGGCTACTGCCGACTACCTGCTGGGAGACAAACTTTCTCCGGAAATCCGCCGCTTGGTAAGAGAACGGGTCCAGCAATTTATTTTCACGCCCTACCGGGAAATTCTGACCGGGAAAAGGGGACCTTACTGGTGGCTCAAAGGTACCAACAACTGGAATTCCGTGTGTCTGGCCGGGGTGACCGGTGCCGCCTTAGCCCTCCTGGACAGCCGCTCGGAAAGGGCTTTGTTTGTGGCCGCGGCTGAAGAACTTTCGCGTAATTTCCTGCGGGGATTTACCGCTGATGGCTACTGCAGTGAAGGCCTGGGCTACTGGAACTACGGGTTTGGCCATTATGTTTTGCTAAGTGAGACCATCAGGCAGGCGACCGGCGGCAGGATAGACCTTCTTTCCAGACCAGAAGTACCGACCATTGCCCGCTTTGGAGCCGAAATAGAGATTATCAACCGTGTTTACCCGGCCTTTGCTGACTGTCCGGTAAAGGCTCAACCTGACGGGGTGCTTATGTCTTTCTTAAGCCGGCGGTTTAGCTTGAAACTCAAGGACTGGGAAAAGACCCCGTTTACGGCCGCCGTCAAAGGGCAGTTACCGGAAGCCGCCTTTTACCCTTTTTGCGAAGTCGCGGAGAGCGAGCCCGGGCAGGAAGACTACCGGCTGCCACTTCGCAGTTTCTTTCCGCAGGCTGGTGTCCTCATCTGCCGGCCTTCTTCTTATCCTTTTGCCGTCGCCCTGAAAGGTGGCCACAATCAGGAGCATCATAACCACAATGATGTCGGTTCCTATGTCGTGGTCGTGGGCGAGGTTCCAATCATTGTTGACCCGGGCAACGAAGAGTACACCGCCAGGACCTTCAGTCGCCGGCGGTACGAAAGCCAGGTGCTGAACTCTTATGGCCACAGTGTCCCCCTGGTGGCTGGCCAGTTGCAGCAGACCGGCCGCTCGGCACAGGGAAAAATTCTGAAAACGAGTTTTACCGACGAGGAGGATAGCCTTCTGCTGGACTTGAAGTCGGCTTACGCTGTGCCTGAACTGAAAGAATTGACCCGCGGTTTTTTTTACAGCCGGAAAGGTAAAGGAAAACTCACGGTTACTGACCGGGTGAGATTTGACCCCGCCTGTCAGTTCGGGACAGCCATAATTACTTCTGGTTCTTACCGGGTGATTTCCCCTGCCGAGCTGGTCCTTACCAAAGATAAAACTGCGGTCAGGGTTACCATCGTAGCTGAGGCCGGCCAGGTGGAAATTGTACCGGAAGTTCTTCGTGATGGAAGCAAACCTACCCGGATAGGTATCAACTTTACCCAGCCAGTCAGAGAAGGCAACATTACCCTGGTGATGGAACCGCTGTAAGTAAGAAAACAGAGGCTTGCATGGTAAGAGTGATTGCGCACCGGGGGTTTTCTGGCCAGTATCCGGAAAATACCCTGCTATCCTTCCGGAAAGCCGCAGAATTAGGGGTGGACGAGATAGAGTTTGACCTGAAGATGACCCGGGATGGCCATCTGGTAGCAATGCATGACTGGACCGTGGACCGAACAACCAGCGGCCATGGTCCAGTCTCAGAACTGACCCTGAAAGAAGTGAAACAGCTGGATGCTGGCTCCTGGTTCAGCGAGGAGTTTGCCGGGGAAAGGGTGCCCACCTTTGAGGAAATCCTTTCTCTGATTCCGGAAGAAATCACTTTGAACATTCACCTTCACGATGAAAAGCAGACAGAATGTCTTCAGAGGGTTCTAAAAATTCTCCCGTCAGGCCGGGCGGCTTATCTGGCGATAGATTATCGGCTGGTAGCTCTGGCGCGTTCTTTAAGACCGGAGCTGACTATCTGCAACATGGGTTTTCACCATGACCCGAAGGCTTACGTGGAAGCCACAAAGATGCTAAACTGCCAGCGGTTGCAGTTTTTCACCCCAGCCTATCCGGTAACGGCAGAACTGGTCGCTCTGGCGCACTCATACGGGATTTTTGTGAATGTGTTTTTCGCCAGCACCGAAGAGGAAATGAGCAAGTACATCAGTTACCGCGTTGACGCTATTTTGACCGATTTTCCAGACCGCCTTTTGATGTTGCGCCAGAAGCAGCCAAAGCAGTCAGGGTGAGAGCACGCTCAGCGTCCGGCGAGGTGGAATACTACCGGAGGCGGCCACGAAGAAGTTGAAAGATAACCGGGCAGCCGCCGCGAAAGAAGGTGTTTCATTAAGGATGGAAAGGTCATTTATTAGATGGAACACCGGAGAGAGTAATCACCGACACACAGTTTCCTTGCCGTGGCTGGCCTGGATCAGAAATTACTCTGGTGACGAGTGGTATCTGGCCCTGGAGCCGATAAAGAATCCCCGGTACCTTGATGATTTGAGGGCCCATATCGCTGGAATGATTGAAAAAATTCTCCGGTCAGCCAGCCGGTGATAAGAGAGAAGAGGGTGCGGAAGGTCCAGCAGTCCCGGAGTGGATAACTACCGGCAGTTAATTTTTCAGTCCTTAAGCCTGGAACCACCAGTGGGGTCATCCTTCACACGCCTGACCGGCCAGAGTCCTTTTTCTTGCCATGCCCGTAAAGACAAGGTCGTTTCTCTCGCCATGGATTAGCGCTGGAAACTTAGGTAGCTACCTTCCGCTTCATTGAGTGGCTACCCCTTCGCGTTTTCCCTGGAGAAAAAAGGCGGATTATACAAGTTGAAAGAAGATCTGTGGGAGTTGAAAATAGGCGTGAGTCAGTGGTATCTTATCAGATGAGTAAAGGTAACAGGGTAATTCTGATATAACCGGCCACAGGGAAAAAATAGCGCTATCAAGGGAGAAGAAGTGAAAATCGCGGATGTAAGAGATTATGGAGCGGTAGCTGATGGTCAGACGCTTAATACCCAGGCCATTCAGAACTCAATTGATGCCTGCCATGGCAAGGGTGGGGGCAGGGTGCTCTGTGAAGGCGGAAGTTTCCGGACAGGCACGCTGATATTGAAAAGCAATGTGGAGCTGACTGTGGTCGCCGGCAGCCGGCTGCTGGCCAGTGAGGACCTGAAGGATTACCAGGACCTGGCAGCGCCGGGTTTTACCCCTGGGCAGGGTCATGAAAAAAGCCAGAACGCTCTCATCCTGGCGCACGATGCGGAAAACATTGCCTTAACCGGCCGGGGAGAAATCTACGGTTCCGGACTGGCTTTTTATGATCCGGCGAGTGCTGACAAATTCGGCAAACTGGCAAAACCGTCCACACCCAGGCCACGGCTGGTGATGTTTTATCGCTGCCGGAATGTTCTGATTGAAGACCTGACTTTTTCTGAGTCTGCCTGCTGGAACATCTGGTTGATGAAATGCGAAAATGTCCACATTCATCGGCTGAAGATTTTCAGCAACCGGAGGATGAGAAACGTTGATGGCATAGATATTGACGCCTGCCGCCAGGTGACGGTCAGTGACTGTCTGATGGACACCGAGGATGACTGTATCGCGGTGCGCGCCATGCAGGACCTGTATGACAGTCCGGCCGTCTGCGAAGATGTTACCGTGAGCAACTGCGTTTTCCGCACCGCCTGCAACGGTATCCGCGTGGGCTGCCCCGGAGACGGAGAAATCAGAAACTGTGTCTTCGGAAACCTGATTATCTCAGACAGTGCCCGGGGAATTATCCTTCAGAATCCAAAGGTTTATCTCCCGGAAGGAAGCACCGGAAGTGCTGACATCCACGACCTTCTTTTTTCTGGTATCACCATTACCGCCAGGCTCTCTCCCGTCTGGTTGTACGTGGAAGAAGGTATTAGACTGAAACGGTTTTCTGATATTACCTTCTCTGACATCCAGGTAGTGAAAAGCGGGGGTCCTTTTGTCATTGAGGGAAGTCCAGAAACACTCATCCACAACATCGCCTTGAACAATATCCAGATGAAAACCAGCGCTACAGAATCTCTGGTTCTTCGTCATTGTGCAGGAATTACCCTGACTAACTTTTCTGTCAGGGACGGAATTTGAAAATGGAAAGGATGAAGTTAGGATTGATTGTCGGATTAAAGGAAGACCCGGCTGAGAGTTTTGAGAAGGTAGCCAGCCTGGGTATCCCCACCTGCCAGGTTTCCGCCTGTGCCGAAAGGCTGGTAGGCCGGTTTGACCCGGCTTATGTCCGCAAATGCGCGGAAAAGGCTGGAGTGGAAATTTCCTCGTTTTTTCTTCTGTTTGAAGGGCAGATTTTCAACAACAAGGACGGCCCGGCGACCATGGGTTTTGTGGCACCGGCTTACCGGCAGAAAAGGCTGGTTCTGGCTAAACAATTTTCCGATCTGGTAAGGGAGATGGGAGTGACCTCTATTACCTCCCATGTGGGTTTTATCCCGGACGATGAGACAGACCCGGTTTACACCGGTTTCCTTCAGGTGATGGGTGAATTCATTGACCACTGCGGCAAAAATGGGCAGATGTTTTGTTTTGAGACCGGTCAGGAACTACCTTCCACCCTGAAACGAACAATTCTGGACTTAGGCCGGGAAAACGTTGGCATTAATCTTGACCCGGCCAATCTCATTCTCTACGGCAAAGCCAATCCGCTGGATGCGGTGGAGATTTTCGGTGAGTATGTCCGGGGGATGCACGCCAAGGATGGTCTCTGGCCCAACCGCGACGAATCTCTGGGGAAAGAAACGCCGTTAGGCCAGGGAATGGTGAGATTTGACCTGCTGCTGCCAAGGTTGAAGAAGAAAGGATTTAAAGGTCCGGTAACCATTGAGCGGGAAATCTCTGGTCCGCAGCAGATTGCTGACATCAGAAGGGCGATAGAACTTCTCTCGCCCTACCTCTAACCGCGCCGGAATTCTTAATGGCAACAGCAATTGACACTGGATTTAATTATGGCCTTCCTTTCGGGACCAGACTTTCCCTGATAGAGAACGCCGGTTTCAAGGTAGTGGCTCTGGACAGCCGTTGTTATACCAGCGCTGAGGCCAGGAAGGAAGTGGTTAAGCTCTTAGGACAAAAGAAGCTGAGTCTTGATTCTGTCCACGCCCCTTTTCCGGGAGGGGACAACCTTTTTTCTCTTGAGGAGGAGAAACGGCAGGACTCGCTTGGTCAGTGTCAATTAGCCATTGACGTGGCGGCTGAGACAGACGGGAAGATTGTGGTTGTTCATCTGATACCTTACAACATTCCTGAAGGTGAGGTGAAACAGAAGATGGTGGCGCAGGGCCGGAAGAGTCTTGCTCTCTTATCTGGATATGCTTTGAGAAAAAATATTAAACTGGCTCTGGAAAATGGGCAGAAATTAGATTATGACCATGTTCTGGAAGAGTTTCTGACGGAATTTGGGGAAACGGTGGTGGGTTTCTGTTATGACTCCGGCCATGAGCATGTCCAGGGCAGATGTTTTCACGTTCTGGTAAAGTGGGCCAGCCGACTGCTGACCATGCATCTGCACGATAATCTTGGCACTGACACGCACCTTTTGCCAGGCGAGGGTAACATTGACTGGCGTCTTTTTCAGAAGACGATCCAGGCCATCAACTACCAGGGTAATCTTCTCCTGGAAGTGAGCCAGGGCTATTCCCGCTTCAAAGACCCTGAAGAATTCCTGAAAGAAGCCAGAGAAAGAGCCGACAGGTTAACTTTGAGTGGTGCCGCCTGAAACATTTAGCCGGTAAGTTTTACCGTGTTATGATAAAAATATGAACGGTTTTCTTGATTTTGTTTCTGAGCCTGGCCGTTCCTGCCTGGTAGGTGCGCTCATTTTCGTCAGCAGCGTGGTTGTGGCTTACTTTGTACGGCTTGTCTGGAGCCACGTTTTCTTGCCGTTAGCCCGGCGCACCAGAACTGACCTGGACCGACTTCTTCTGGAAGCCACCAGAACTCCTGTCTATCTTCTGTTGATGGCCTACGGATTTTATTTTGCGGTTCAGTATCTCGTGGCCAATCTGGGGTTGACGGAGTCTCTGGTCTTAAAGGTCTTAACTGGTCTAGCGTACATTTCTCTGGTGTTAGGGATTGCCCTGGTCGCTACCGCCATTATCCGCAGTTTCTTCCACTGGTTTTTGAAAGATGTGGCCAGCAAAACACAGACGCCGGTGGATGAGCAGTTCGTCCGCCTTCTGGGCCGGGTAATTCAGATTGTGGTGTACTTCATTGCGGCAACGGTAATTCTTTCCTACTTTAAGGTCAACATCAGCGGGTTTCTGGCTACGGCTGGCGTGGCTTCTCTGGCGGTAGCCCTGGCGGCCCAGGAGACACTGGCCAACATGATTTCCGGATTCATGCTCATTCTGGATAAACCCTTCCGGGTGGGCGACTGGATTCAACTGGCCTCAGGCGAGATGGGGATTGTGCAGGAAATCGGGCTGAGGACCACCAAAATCCTTTCCTTTGACCATACACTTTTAATTGTGCCCAATGCGGAAATCGCCAAAAATAAAGTAATCAACCGCAACTATCCTGACCTGAAAATCAAGGTGAGACAGACCATTGGTGTGGCTTATGGCACTGACCTGGAGAAGGTGAAAAGAATTCTTCAGGAAATCTGCCTGGCTAACGAAAAGGTGTTGAAGGAGCCACCGCCGGTGGTGTTTTTCACCGAGTTTGGCGAATCTTCACTCAATCTTTTGCTGGTTTACTGGATTGGTGACCTGCGGGAGCAGTTTCTGGTAACCGACCAGGTTAACATGGAAATCAAACGAAGGTTTGAAGCGGAAGGCATTGTGATTCCTTTTCCGCAGCGAGACGTTCATCTTTATCAGTAGAGCGGATGTTTCAAGGCCCGTCCTTGCAGGTGCTGAAATAACAGGGGGTGAATGAAAACGTACCGGAAAATTCCAGACTGGCCAGAGATAAGGCGGCGCTACAGTGATTTCTGGATGAAAAACTGGCCAGAGGACCGCTTGCTGATGCAGGTGCAAAATCTCGCCAGGGAAGTTTCGCCGGAACCTCGTTGGATGAAGGATGTCTCTTTTCAGGAAAAAAAATACCGGGACCCGGCCCTTTTCTTTCAGTTAATTGATTATCGCCAAAGCCGCTGGCACTGGCACGGTGACCTGTTTGCCTACCGAATACCTTCTTACGCTGCCAACAGTTTGCCGATTTATCTTGGTAGCCGGGTTTGTTTTGGAGAAAGCATCTGGCAGGAGCCAGTGCTGAAGAGTATTGAGGAATCTGACCGGATTTGCTTCCGCTGCGACTATCCTTTCTGGCGAGAACATCTGGAGGCCGTAGGATATTTCGTAGAAAGATGCCGGGGTGTGGAATTGTTGGGGATGACAGACTTTGGCGGCCCGGTTGATTGGCTGGCGGCCTTTCTTGGACCGGAACAACTCTGTCTGGAGACGGTGAGACAACCGGAAAAAGTTCAGGCGTTTGCTTTCCGTTTAGGCCAGATATTTGTAGAGATGTGGGAAGAAGTTTACGCAAGGATTGCCCCTTATTTTGACGGTACGTGCAACTGGTTGCCAATGTGGGCAGAAGGTCGTTTAGCCGTCCTTCAGGACGATCTATCCATTCTCTTTTCTCCGCAAACCTACCAGGAAGTTTTCGTTCCGGTGCTCCGGAAGATAGCCAGCCAGTTTGAGAAGGTGCTTTTTCACTTCCACAATGGTGCCCTGCATCAGCTGGATAACCTTGTTTCCATTCCGGAGATTACTGTGCTCCACTTCGGGATAGACCCGAATACCGGACCGATTACTCATTACCTGCCGCAGTTGCGCAAGGTTCAGAAGGCTGGCAAGGGGCTTTTTGTCAGTGTGCTGGAACCGGAAGATGTGCTGCCACTAATCGCGACGCTTGACCCGAGAAACCTGCTGCTTCTGGTCACCACGGCTGACGATGAGGCTTCAAAGAAACTGCTTGCCAATGCCAGGGAATGGACGCAGCAAAGGATTAAACAGATGCAGGATTAGACCATGATTACAGCTCTAATCTTGACCGGCTCGGGCAAAGAGGTATAAGCTTCACCCGGGCCTATTCCACGTGTCCGGTGTGTGTGCCGGCCAGGTACACAATCCGCACCGGCTGCCAACCTCCGACCACCCGGTCTTTCTTCAACGGCCTGTGCCACCCAGTTAAAGGTCAAGGTTTGCGCATGACCGGCCTTTTTGGCCTGGCCACTCATGCGGCAGGGACACTGGATCCGAGAGACGGTATGGACATAATTTCCCTGGTTCAGGGCAAGTGTCCTGCTCGCACAGAAATCATTGGTTACTACGGAGAGCCAGGAACTTCCCGATTTAAGATTATGGTTCGGGACCAGAGATGGAAGTACATCTTTATGGCTAACGGTGGACGGGAACAGTTATTTGATCTTGACCAGGATGCTGACGAGTTGACTGACATGGCGACGCTCGCGTCGGAAACTGCAGCTCTATTGCGCCAGCGGGCAATTTCTGCCTGTCAAACTTCTGGAGTTAGCGCTGCACTTGACGGCGACAGACTCCGGATTTTTCCCTTCCAGGAGTTTCCCAGGAAACGTATCTATCAGTTTGACCGCTGGTCCGGAGTGACCGGGTTCCCCCGCAGACCAAAGGATGCAGTTTTTCTACGAAGAGGCTCAAGCCAGTGACCTCGCCTGGAAGTTCAAGGTTATCCTTCTGGAGCGTGTTTCAAAAAAGTATTTGTCTTGAAGGACATTGACATGCAATTGTCGTTTAAAAGATAGAATGTCCTGCTTTTGATACGGTATTCCTAAATAAGTGCTCCCTGATGGTATCTCCGAAATCACCCTATTTCCCTTCACCCAGCGGTACTCTCTGGGGTGTATATGACTTTCTGGAAAGGTTTGTCGGCATCAGATGGTACTACCCTGGCAGGCTGGGAACAGTGGTTCCGAAAAGAGAGACGCTAATTATTCCGCCGGTGGCTTACCAGGACGCTCCTGTTTTTCGGAAAAGAGTTATCTACCGATTTCACGGTCAGCCGCCTGTTCCCGGTCAGGAAGGGCGTGACTACATCTACGCTCATTTTAGAATCGCTGATACTTCCGGAGTACCCACTCCCTGTCATACGCCGCACAACTGGGCAGCAGTCTACGGCCAGACCCACCCTGAATATTTCCAGATGGGTTCTGACGGCCGACGAATACCGCCGATGTGGTGTTATTCTGAGCCGGGTGTTTTGAAGCAATTTGTGGAAGACCTGGACCATTTTTATCGGAGCGGTGGGACCTGGACTGAGCCCTGGGGGAGAGGAAGCCTGCCCACAGAAAAGTATATCCCTGTTTCTCCGGTGGACATGCCGGTGGAATGTCAGTGTCCCCGGTGTCAGGCGCTCGCCGACAAAGATTCCCGGCTGGGCTATGCTTCCCGGATACTGGGTGAGTTTCTTTACAAACTGTGCCTGGAAGTAAAGAAAAAATGGCCGGAAAAGACGGTCGTTTTCCTTCCTTATTCCAACTACACGGAACCGCCGGAAAACATTATTTTTCCGGATAATTTCGGTGTGGCTCTGTGCTGGATGAGAACAGTGGCTAATTTGAAAGAACCGGAAATATGGAAAAGGGAACTGGAAATTTTTGAAGGCTGGAAAAGGATTACCAGCCAGCCAATGTCCCACTGGATTTATACCTGCTGGCCAGCCAATGACACTAAGGCGCCCTTCCAATTTCCCCATGTGATGAAGAAGTTTTTCAGCCTGACCAGGGGAAGTATTGGTTTTTTCTGCGATGCCGGTGTGGACTGGCCACGGACGCACCTTACCCACTATCTGATGGCCAGACTGATGTGGAATCCTGATTTTGATGTGGACGCGGCCCTGAAAGAATATTACCGCCTGATGTACGGAAAAGCCAGCCGGACCATGGAGAAAATTTTCTCAATTCTGATTGATGGCTGGGAAAAGAGCCGGTGGAAACCACCCTTGCCCGATTATCATCAGGTCAGTCTTAGGATAGTTCATGAAGAAACCTGTCCGGAGTCAGCGGTCAGGGAACTGAAACAACTGGTGGAAAAAGCCCATGGTGAAGTACCAGCCGGGTCGCTGGAGGGTCAGAGGGTCAAATTTTTCCAGACGGCCCTGGAACCTTTTTTTGCAGAGTCGGCGGCTTTTCACCAGAAAAAACTGAGAAAGGCGCTAAATATCTTAAAGGTGGGCAGTATACCTTTGCTTGACGGGAAACTTGACGAAGATATCTGGACCCGGACCGAGACAGGCAGTTTTGTTAGCCTGGACAAAGAAAATCCTGTCCCGCGTTTTCCGACCACGGTTAAAGGGGTATGGCTACCGGGGAAGGGCCTTGTTCTTGGATTTAGAATGGTTGAACCCGACCCGGCCGGAATAAGAATGAACTACCTGACTCATGATAGCCTGGTCTATCTGGATGATTGCGTTGAGATTTTTCTTGACCCCCGGGCTGATGAGGGTCAGTTTTATCAGATTGCCACCAATGCCGCGGGGACTCTGTTTGACTGTTTCTATTACAGTCAGATGAAGGGATGGCATGCCCGCGGAGTTGTCTCTAAGAGTTTTATTGGAGAAGATTTCTGGTCGCTGGAAGTCTATATTCCCTTTGAATGCCTGGGTGTAAACGAGGTAAAACCGGGCAGTATCTGGCTGGGTAATTTCACGCGTTCCCGCCGGCGGGAGGGACCCGGTAACGAACTCTCCCGATTTTCCACTTCCTACGAGCCGGATCTTGTGAAACTGAATCTGAAAACCCAGCACTTTGCTACGCTGAGATTTGTTGAGTGAGGTGCTCTATGGGAAAAATTAGATTTCTTATGCCGGTACTGATTCTTGTTTTCAGTTTATCGGGTCCATCTGTTTTGTGCGAAGATGGCCAGGTGCGGACTGCTGCGGATGTGATTGATGTTCGCACTTTCGGCGCAAAAGGTGATGGAGTGAGTGATGACACCGGGGCTTTGCAGAAGGCCATAGAAGAAGCGCTGAAGACGGTGGGAGGATTGAAACCGGATGTTAAGTACGAGTGGAAGGGAGACAGTTACCCGGGTTATCCACCAGTTACAGTTTACCTTCCTCGCGGGACCTATCTAGTGAAGAAAACCATAAGGGTCGGCGTGGGCAGTTACAGCTGGAATAAGGCTATCAGAATTATTGGAGAATTTTCCAGGATAAGGGCTGGTGGGAAGATGGACGTGGTTATTCACGTGGACACAGTGGCTCATATTACCCTGCAAGGTTTTTCCATAGATGGAGCCAGACTGGCCGGGCACGGGTTGACGGCTTTCAAAATCAGCGGGCGGGACGCCCTGGTGGAGAGAATTAATGTTGCTGGGGCGCTGTCCCACGGCATTGTCCTGGAGAAATGCCAGGGTTCTGTCTTCAGAAACTGTAGCGCCGATGGCAACGGGGGAGACGGCTGGCACATTATTGACTGTAACGCCGCATTATTTGACGGAGTTCGGGCCATGGGAAATCAGGGGAATGGTTACACCATTACCAGTAAGGATTTCTCAGCCGGTTGTATTCTGAGTAATCTCTGGTCTGAGGGCAACAAAGGCCACGGCGTAGAAATAACAGAAACTGTTTCCTCACAGGTTGTGATCAGAGACGGGTGGCTGGAGGGAAACGGAAAGGATGGCGTCAGGGTGGGCAGTGCCGGTGCCTATCTCACCGGTTTGAATATTGTCGGGGGCTACCGTGATGACTCCAGGGAAGGAATGCCCAGGCAAAGACAGGAATACGCCCCCATCCGGCTGACAAAAACGGCGGCCGGCTGTTATGTAGTCGGCAATCAGATCAGGGGCGGAGGCCTCAGAGGCGGACGAATTTACGTGGAAGGTAATCCAGAACAGCACTACTTCACAGGCAATTTCAGGCTTTTTCGGGCAAGAACTGTGGTCCCGGCTGAGATTGATACCGGTGAGACTGAATCCGTTAAGAATTAACTCCGGCGCCCGGTTCAGAAGATGTTCTTCCTCTGTGTTTTTCGCAACGGTATTTCACCCCGCGGCTAACTGTCTGGAAGAGAAAATCCCCTATTCTTAAGAGACAGAGCGAATTCGGCTGGCCGGGAAGGGCAGGCTGAGGTACAATAAAGCAGGACTCTGACTGATAAAGTCCATCAAGGAGGAAGCATGCCCGGCGATTTCCGATTTTCTTTTGGCCCGTGGAACATTCATGAAGGCGCGGACCCATTTGGACCGCCAGTGCGACGGCCGGTGGAGTTTGGCAGGAAGCTGAAGGAATACCGAAGGCTTGGCTTTGGAGCGGTGCAGTTTCACGACGATGACGCAGTGCCCGGCCTCAATGAGCTGACAGCCAGTCAGATTGAGCAACAGGCCAGGAAGGTAGCCCATCTTCTTCAGGAAGAAGGTCTGGTGGCTGAATTTGTTGCTCCCCGGTTGTGGGAAGACCCCCGGACGATTGATGGGGCCTATACAGCTAATGATGAACGATGCCGGCAGTATGCCCGGGAGCGCAGCCGCAAAGCCATAGACATTGCCAGGGCACTTGGAACCAGGCTCATTGTTCTGTGGCTGGCCCGGGAAGGGACCTATATCCGGGAAGCCAAGGATACTAAAATGGCTGTGGATAGACTGGTGGAGGCGATTGATGACCAGTTAAAGTATGACAGCAGCATCAAAATTGCCATTGAGCCCAAACCGAACGAGCCGGTGGACCAGGCTTTTATTCCCACGGCTGGTCATGCTCTGGCCCTGGCTTCCCGGTGTCTGGACCCGGCGCGGGTTGGTGTCAACATTGAAAGCGCCCATGTTATTCTGGCCGGTCTTGACCCCTCGGATGAGATGGGCTTTGCGCTCTCTTTTGGCAAACTGTTTTCCGTGCATCTTAACGACCAGAACGGCCTGAAATTTGACGAGGACAAGAGTTTTGGTTCGGTGGACTTAAGACGGGCTTTCAACCAGGTAAGGGTGCTGGACCGGTATGGCTACGGTAAGGGCGGAGAGTGGGTCGGACTGGATGTAAAGGCCATGCGAACCCAGCCTGAGGATAAGGCCACCAAACACCTGCGCAACAGTCGGGCTATGTTCCTGAGGCTATTGGAGATTTCCCGCAATCTGGATGAAGAGACGATTGCCAGGCTGACCAGGGAACGGGATTATGAAGAGTTAGAAGCCTATATTCTTGGCCGTCTGACCGGCCGATAACCGCAACTCTCACCGGAAAATCAGCCGGTGGTAGTCTTCGTACCGGTGAAAATCTAATTTCTGAAAACAGGCGGTGGAAGAAAGCTCCGGCTCCTTCCCTGTGGAAGAATAATTATACCGGCAGATAGCAAATTGCCAGACAGTTCCAGGCCGGGGCGGCTGGCTCAGGTCAAAAGCGGGCCAGGGAATAAGAATTTCTGCGGCCCAGCCATCCTCAAAGATAACCGTACGGTACCAACTGTGGCTCTCAAAAGCAATAACTTCTTCCCAGGGAATTTCTTTGCTTCTGAATTTTTCCCGGGAGGGGAAACGAAGGTCCATGATGTAGCCGTTGGGAGAAAGGTGGATTTCGTAGTAAACGCTCTGGTCCTGGCCGGGTTTGACAAAGAATTCCACAGTGTCGCCCAGGGTCCAGAGCAACTGATTGTTTTCGGTGGCTCTGGTGACGATGTCGCTATCCTTTAGCACCGCAGCAAATCTAAGGCCCGTTTCATCGTAGCCAGCCCAGGCTTTTCCGGGTTCCTCAGGATAAGGCCGGCTGGCATCCCAGTGACGCACCAGGGGCAACTCTGTTTCTGCAGTAAAAGGCACTGGCGGCTGCTCGGTAAAGTCCTTAACCTGCCCGCTTATTTTCTGACAGAAAACGTCACGTTTTTCCATCCTGGTTCCTTTCAATGTTTGCTGTCGCGGTCATGGCTGAAGAAAAAAACCCAGTTTTTTAATGGGCCAGTACCGGCAAAAAACACGGCCCAGAATGAGTTGCTTCTCCACCGGCCCCCAGATACTGCTGTCTTCGCTGTTGTTTCGGTTATCCCCCAGAAGCATGTAGGCGTTGTCAGGAATTTTTATTCGGGCAAAATCGTATCGGGCTGGCTCAGCAATGTAGGGTTCGTCAAGTTTTTCGTTGTTGATGTAAACGGCGCCCTGGCGAACTTCAAATTTTTCACCCGGCAGGCCGATGACCCGTTTGGTAAGGATGTCATTGCTGCCTTTGGGGTCAAGGAGAACCACAATCATCCCCCGGAGAATCCGGTCAAGCTTAACCGTGGCTACCCGGTCGTTAAGTTGTAGGGCCGGTTCCATGGAAGAGGAGGTAATTCTGTAGAACCGTACCTGTTTCAGACCGAAGATGTAGCCGAGCAAAAAAACAAACCCTATGAGAATTATCTGCTTGATGAATCTGAACATGTTTGCCTTTTTCAGAATTCTTTTCCCGCGGAAGTGACAGATGCTCTATTATACCCGAAACCTTGACAGGCAGAAAACTTTGTCGGTATAACTGGATAACACACTTAAAAGGACCAAGGTAGCAATGGCTGATGCTGGCAGTTCCAATCAGGTGGAAGAGGTTCTGGCGAAGGTTGACCTGGCGGAAATAGTCGGTGAATACGTCAGTCTGAAGAAGAGCGGTCGTTCCCTCAAGGGGCTGTGTCCATTCCACGAGGAGAAGACGCCGTCTTTCTTTGTCAGCCCGGAGAAACAGGTTTTCTACTGTTTCGGGTGTGGCGCCGGTGGCAATGCGATTACCTTTGTAAAGAATATAGAGAAGGTATCCTTCGGGGAGGCTCTGGAGCAGGTCGCACGGCGGGCTGGCATAACTCTTACTTCGGCTAACGCCGAAGGAAACAGGGAAAAACAGCAGATATACCAGGCTAATCGCTGGGCGGCCGGGGTTTACCAGAAGGTACTTTTCCTGCCTGAAGGCAAGGTGGGACTTAATTATCTTTCCAGCCGGGGGCTGGGAGAAGAAGAGATTAAACGTTACGGACTGGGCTATGCCCCGGCACAGCCAGATTTTTTACTGAGCCGGATGAAGCAGGAAGGGCTGAACCCGACGGTGTTGAAAAAAGCGGGCCTGATTGATTCTTCAGGTACCAGGGATATTTTCCGACGCCGGGTTCTCTTTACCATCTATGACATCAGGGGAGAAATTTTAGGCTTTGGTGGCCGGGCCGTTGAGGAACACCAGGAGCCCAAGTACCTCAATACCGGAGAAACACCTGTTTTCAGCAAGGGCCGGGTTCTTTACGGACTCAACTGGGCCAGGGAGGGTATCAGGGAGGCCGGGTATGCCTTAATGGTGGAAGGTTATTTTGATGTTCTACGTCTGCACCAGCACGGCTTTCGTAACGCGGTCGCACCTTTAGGTACAGCGCTCACCGATGGTCACCTGCGTCTTTTGAGGAGATTTACGGAGCGGCTGCTCTTGCTGTTTGATGCTGACGAAGCAGGAACCCGGGCTGCTCTGAGACACTTAGAGTTGATTTTAAGGAATGGTTTTGAGGTTAAAGTTGGCGCGTTGCCAGGCGGGTTTGACCCGGATAAGTTTATTGAAGATTACGGAAAGGAGGCCTTCCGAAAGTTTATGCTTGGTGCTCAGGATTTCCTGGAATTTGGGCTGGCTGTATTGAGCAGGATGCATGATGGTGCCACACCCCGGGGAAAGTCCACGCTCGCCAGGGAATTGACTTTCCTGATTGGTTGTCTGCCTGACGAAATTGAACAGACAGAGCACCTGAAACGTCTGGGTGAGCGGCTGGAGATACCGGTACCGGTTCTGCAGCGTCTCTTGCGGGCCAGGCCGGAGGAAACAACCGTGGTTTCTCCAGGGAAAGTGGCGGGAGTGAAAAAGCGACGGCATGAACTGGCCGAGAGAGAGTTGATGCAGGTGGTTTTGGCTGACCCATCTTACTGGGAACGGCTGGCGAGGGAAAAGGGAAAACTAACGGAACGGATGGAGCAGATACTCAGCCTGGAGGATGCTCTCAGTCAGGAAAAATTGCCGGTGAATGCGGCCACACTGATGTCCAGGGCGACTGACGAGAAACTGCAAACCTGGCTGGCTGAGGTGGCCATGTCTGCCGGGGAGATGCTTGGCCAGGAGAAGAAAGAGAAGGTTTTTACCGACTGTGTCCAGTGTTTAATCAAGCATGAGCATGCCCGGAAGGCCAGGGAGAAACTGGAAGTTATCAAGGCAAAGTCTTCCGGCGGAGAAATTGATCGGCAAGACCTGATTGATGTGCAGAATCACTTAATCACCATGAAAAAGGGGTAAGTCAATGGAAGAGAAGCTGAGCAGGACCGAAGCGATGGCGGACCGGGAAAAGAGAATCAGAGAAGTGATTGAAATGGGAAAGAGGAAGCGACATCTTTCCTGGGATGAAATCAAAGAGATTTCTGTGGATATGAGCAGTGAGGAAATTGACGACCTTTTTGACGAACTGGAGTCGTGGAACATTGAGATTGACGGTGAAGAGGTCCCCTTTGCTGAGGAGAAAAAAGTTGACCTGGAAGAAGTCAGGAATCCGCTTCGTTCATACTTAAAGGGAGCCGGTTCCTTCTCGCTTCTGACCCACGAGCAGGAAGTGGAAATTGCCCGGGGGATTGAGGAGGTGAAGAAAAAAATCAGCCGGCTGAAGAATAAAAACTCCTGCAAGGAACTCAGCCGCTGCCTGTTTGAATTACAAAAATTGAGAAGCAGGCTGATCCAGGCCAATCTGAGATTGGTGATTAACATCGCCAAGAGGTACAGCAACCCCAAGCTCTCCATCCTGGACCTGATTCAGGAAGGAAATATCGGGTTGATGAAGGCGGTGGAAAAATTCAAGTACCGGACGGGTTTCAAGTTCAGCACCTACGCTACCTGGTGGATCCGGCAGGCCATTACCAGAGCCATTGCGGACCATTCTGCGACCATCAGAATACCGGTTCACATGATTGAGAAGATAAATAAACTCAATAAGACCATCAGATATCTGTCTCAGCAACTTGACAGGGAGCCAACCGACCAGGAGATTGCTGAGGCCATGAACCTTGACGAGGAAAAGGTGCGAACGATTAAACGTTCCATGAGACCGGAACCGGTTTCTCTGGACTTACCGGTGGGAGACGAGGAAAGGACCACCGTCGGCGATTTCATTGAGGATAACGATAACCCGGGTCCGCTGCACTATGCCAAGCATTCTCTGCTTCGTGAAGAACTGGAGAAGGCCTTGGAGATTCTGGACGACCGGGAGGAAACCATTATCAGGCTGAGGTTTGGTCTGGACAAAGAAGGTTATCCGCGCACGCTGGAAGAAGTAGGTCAGTATTTTCAATTGACCCGGGAGCGGATCCGGCAGATAGAAGCCAAGGCCATTCAGAAACTGCGCCTTTCAGACAGAGCCAAGAAATTGGTGCCCTTCCTGGAAGAATTGTTTGCCGGCCAGACCTCGAGATAACTGCATGAACTTTGTTAAATTCTTAGGGACGGCCGGAGCCAGGTTTGTGGTAATCAAACAATTGCGGGCTTCCGGGGGAATATGGTTTTCTCTGAAAGGAACCCAGTTTCTGGTTGACCCGGGACCAGGATGTCTGGTCCGCGCCCTGAAAAGCCGGCCGGCCCTGCAGCCGGAAAAACTCAACGGCCTTTTCCTTTCCCATAAGCATCTTGACCACTCCGGAGATATTAACATCATGGTGGAAGCCATGACCAACGGCGGTTTTATGCCGCAGGGGGTGCTCCTGGCGCCGGAGGATGCTCTGGAGGGCGATCCGGTTGTCTTCCGCTACCTGCGCTCTTTCCTTCAACGAATTGAAGTTTTGAAAGAGAACAGGGAATACCGGCTGGGTGAACTCCGGCTGAGAGTGCCCATCCGGCATCAGCATGGTGTGGAAACCTTTGGTTTTGTTCTTCAGTCTGATGGCCTGCCCGGTATCGGCTATGTTCCGGACACCCGCTTTTTCCCGGAACTTCCGCAGGCCTACAGCGGCAGTAAAATCCTCATTGTTAATACCGTGTTGGTCCAGCCACGTCCGGACCTGTATCACCTTTCCTTACCGGAAGCCGAGGAGGTTATCAAACAGCTCCGGCCCGAGAAGGCTATCCTGACTCATTTCGGAATGACCATGCTGAAGGCTAAGATCTGGGAAAAGACAGAGGAAATTTCACAACGGACCGGGGTGCAGGTATTGGCCGCCAGCGATGGCTTGACTTTTTCTCTTGATAACTGAAGGCAGTTTACAACCAGCCGGTCATGCGGGCCAGAAGGCGACAGTACTCCACAAAATTGGGCCAGGAAATGTCTGGTGGTACCCCGTGGTCGCAACCAGGGATGTAGCCTCCGTCTTTTAGCAGGGGCGGGATGACCCTTTCTAACTCCTGCCGCATCACCTGTCCACCTTTAGCCAGAGCCCTTTTATCTATGCCGCCCTGGTAAGCCATCTTCTTTTCAAACTGGCGGCGGAAGGAAACAAGGTCGTTGCCAGCCGCGACTTCAACGGGCGTCGTGGCGTTGACGCCAGATTCAATCCACAGGGGAATCAGTTCTCCGATGTACCCGTCGGAATCAACCATGACGATGGGACAGCCGCTTGCTTTCAGCCGCCGGGCCCAGGCCGTCCAGCAGGGAACAAGAAACTTTCTTGCCATGGCCGGAGAAACCATGGCCTTTTCCTTGTAGGCCATATCTTCGCTGATGATGACATAGTCCAGCACGATTCTGTCAACGACCCGGTCCAGAACCTTCAGGACAAAGTTTTTCCAGAAGGTGGCCATTTCCATAACAAAATCCGGCTGGGTTGCCATGAGAAGGCACAACCCCTCAAAGCCACACCAGTCGCGCATAGCCCAGAACGGACCAGAAAAACCAATACCCAACACATAGTCGCGGTCCTTCAGAGCCGCAGCCGTGGCCTCAATATCCTCAGGGTATCGCTCCGGAGAATCAGGATTGTACCTTTTTTTCATTTCTTCCCAGTCGGCGGCTGTTTCCACCGGAAACTTATGCCATTTGCGGGTGACAAAATCTTTGGCACTGCGCAGGTAAGT
Source organism: bacterium (assembly GCA_029551285.1). GTDB lineage: Bacteria > Ratteibacteria > UBA8468 > B48-G9 > DSTR01 > JAMWDF01. The sequence continues at coordinate 27,138 of JAKPFT010000012.1, forward strand.
GACGTCATACCGGTCAGAAATTTCCACAACCGCCCCTTTACAATCCTGAACAACATAATGGCCGTCGCGATGCTCCAGGATTTTTTCTTCAAAGGGCGGAATCAGATCAAAAGAGAGTTTGAAATCAACTGGTTGCTTCCTAACTGGTTCCTCCGGAAGTCCCAGCAGGTGCTTGAGGTAATCAAACCAGTTGACGTTTTCTGGCAGTCCCTGTCTGTGCCAGGTCGCCAGGGTTGACTCTCTCGGGCCGCCCGGGGAAAAATAAACTTTGTCCGGCTTACCAAAAAGAAGCGACTCCAGATACCTTTCTCGGTCAGTCATGCACCGCCTCCAGTTTTCTTGTACCAGCGGGATATTATACTTTTTGAAGTCATTCACGGTAAAATAGTAGCCAGCATGGAGCAGGAAACGAAGGCAGACCTGGTCGCCAGGATTGACAGTCTTCTGCGCGAAAGACTGGACACTTCCGTTATTCTCAATGAGGTCATCAAGGCCCTGGCTCTTGGCCTGAAGGCTGACACGGCTTCCGTGCTGATTGAAGAAGAAGGTAGCGGAGAACTCCATATTGAAGCCAGTCATGGTCTGCCAGAAGAAATTGTCCGGCAGGTTCGGGTAAGACCCGGGGATGGAAGTATCTCAGGATGGGTTGCCAAAAGCGGCCGGTTGGTGGCGCTGGCCGGCAGGGTTAGCGGCAAAAATTTCAGCGGGGTTAACCCTGAGATTGCTTATTCTCTTTCCGTTCCTCTCCGCCTGGGAACAGAAACTATCGGAGTGCTGAATGTCGCCAATATCAGAAAGCGGCGGCCGTTTTCAGTTAGAGAAAGGTCTCTTTTGCAGACGATCGCCAGCCAGTGTGCGGCTTTAGTCCAGAGCATCAGACTCCAGAAGATGCTCTGGCGGCGGGGTCAGAAGTTAGAACTTTTGCAGCAGATTTCCTCCCGGCTTAATGTCTCCCTGAATCCCGGGCAGATACTCACTTCTACGGTGAAAGACGGCCTGGAATTGCTTGATGCCAGAGGTGGTATCTCTTTTCTGGCGGTGAATGGCCGTCTGGCTCCTGTTGCTAGGGAAGGGCTGGACGGAATTTCGTGTTATTCGGAAAACAGGTTAAGATGGCTGGCCAGGAAGGTGCTGGAAAAGGGCACCTTAGCGCCGGAAGACACCTCTTACGACGAGGGGAGAATTCTGGCAAGTTGTCTGAACCCATGGAAAGAGACCCGGGCAGTGGTGCTTTTCTATCGGCCGGGTGACCGCCCGCCTTTCAGTGAAGAAGATAAGATATTTTTCGGGACGCTGGGCCAGGTGACGGCCCAGGCTCTGGCCAATGCCTGCCTTTACAGAAGACTTTACCAGAAACACCAGGAGTTAAAGAGGATGCAGCAGAGGCTGGTCTTACAGGACAGGCTGGTAACTCTGGCGCAGCTTTCCGCGGGGATTGCCCACGAACTGGTTAATCCTCTTTCAATTATTCTTGGTTCCTGCGATATGGTGGAGGCTCAACTGGAAACACCGGCTCAGGCTCTGGCCAGAATACGGCAGCATACTCTTCGGGCCAGCAGGATTATTGAGGGTTTGCAGAGGATAAGCCGGCAGCGGTCTCCCCGGACTGGCGAAGTTAATCTCAACCTGCTGGTGGAAGACACCCTGGCTCTGGTGAAACCCGCGTGTCTGGCCCGGAAGGTTGAGATAGAAAAGCGGCTGCAGGCGACGCTGCCTGTTTTCCGGGCTGATGAAACTCAGGTGCAACAGATCTTGCTCAACTTAATCAACAATGCCCTGGAAGCAATGGACCATGGTGGTAAAATTGTCGTGCAGACCAGGCTGGAGCGGAAGAGCATCTGCCTGATTATTTCTGATAATGGTCCCGGCATTCCGGCAAGACTTCAAAAGAAAGTTTTCACCTTTTTTTTCACCACCAAGAAGAAGGGGACCGGATTGGGACTGGCGATTACCCGCACTCTGGTGGAGGCCAACGGCGGTCAGATTAGTTTGGAAAGTCAGGTAGGCCGGGGAACTACCTTTTTGGTGAAATTCCCGGTCAGATGAAAAGTTTGCTTTAAGCCATTGAGACGCAACCTTACCGGAGGGAGAGAATTTTTTCCGCGTTCTTATGCCAGACGCACTGGCGCAACTGCGCGGAAAGATTCAGCCTGGTGAAAAGTTTTTCGTAGTCGGAAATAACCTCAGAGACTTGCTCCGGAGCAACATCGCTGCCGAAGACAATTTTTTGCCAGGGCCAGCTGCGGTCCGGGCTCTGGTAAGGACCTTCCGCTGACCACCAGAGGAGGCTCCGGATATAGGCTGGTGACCGATATTTTAGCAGGGAGCCGGAGAAGTCAAAAAAAAGGTTGGGATTCCAGCGGCAGGCCATAGCCGCTTCATCGCTCCAGGGGTTGCCAAAATGGGCGCCGATAACAGTCAACTCTGGAAAGGACCGGGCGATGTGGTCAAGGTGCACGGGTCTCATCAGACCGCTATCGCAATCACGCCAGGCCGGAGTGTTGGCGACAATTCCCAGGTGAAAAAGGCAGGGCATTTTCAGAAGGGCGGCCTTCTCGTAAAAGGAAAAATAACGGGCGTCGTTGTAAGGGAGAAGCGGCGCGATGAACTTCAAGCCGAGGAAACCATCATCGTGAAAACGTTGAATCTGGTCGGTGCTCATGGTGCGGAAGTCGAATCCGGCAAAGGGAATAAAAAAATCAGGGTAGCGTTGGCAGGCCTGAAGGACCAGTTTATTGTTGCCGGGGTGCCGGGACTCCGGCATCCCCAGAAGAACAGTTTTTACCACGCCGGTTTTTTCCGCAGCGGCTCTGAGTTTTTCAGCATCCTCCAGGGTATGAAGATGCTGATGCAGGTCAATGATTTTTCTTTTCATATTTTCTCCAGAATGAGCAGAATTATTGTAGCGCAAGGGGAAGCAAGAGGGAAATTTTTGCCAGCGGTCTAAAATTCCGACATAGCCAGCGTGGTGAAGAAAGGTGTTTAATTCCGGGAAGATTTCCGGCCCGGGCTTACCATTTTCCCTCGTTAACACCCCGGGCCTTGTGTCGTACTTTAGCACCAGGGCAGCGCGTGGCTATAATTGAAGAAAGGGGAAAACGATGGCTGACTTTGAAGTGTTGATTATTGGAGCCGGAGTGGTAGGGCTGGCTATCGGACGGCAACTGGCCGAAGACGGTTTTTCGGTAGCCATTCTGGAAAAAGAAAAACATTTCGGTCTGGGCACAAGTTCCCGCAACAGTGAAGTTCTTCATAGCGGGATTCACTATCCCCGGGGCAGCCTGAAAGCCTGTCTCTGCGTGGAAGGGAACCATCTGATGGTGGAACTTCTGAAAAAGCAGGGATTGATGTACGGCCCGGTGGGTAAAATTACCGTGGCCAGCTGCCCGGAAGAGGTAGCCATTCTGGAAGCCCTTTACCAGCAGGGCCGCCAAAACAGTGTTCCCGGGATGCAGTTACTCAGCCAGACGATGGTTAACCGGTTGGAACCGGAGGTTAAGGCTGAGGCCGGTCTTCTCACGCCAACGACAGGTTTGCTTAACGTTCACCAGTTAATGGATTTTCTCGCCTTTGCCTTTCAGGAAGCTGGAGGACTGTTAGCCTTTTCTTCCCCGGTGGCCGGGCTGGAAAAGACAGGTTCAGGTTACCAGGTCAGGGTAGTCAGAGAAAAAGAGGAACGCTACACCGCGGAGAAAGTGATCAATAGCGCCGGACTTTTTGCCGACGAAGTCGCTGGATACCTGGGGCTGAAGTATCATCTTTACTGGGCCAGGGGAGATTATTTCTCTCTTCACCAGCCGCTGCGGGTGGAAAGGTTGATTTATCCGGTGCCGAATCCTGCTTCTCTGGGGATTCATCTCACCCCGAGACTGGGCGGTGGTTATCGGCTTGGTCCTGATCTTGAGTATGTGGAAAAAAGAATTCCGCCTTACCCCGGAGAAACGGCTCAGCCTCCTTATCGGGTGCAGCCTGACAAGTCAAGTCTTTTCTACCAGGAAGTTAGAAGGTATCTGCCCTGCCTGAAGGAGGAAGCGATTGTTCCGGAAAGTTATGGGTTGCGAGCCAAACTTCAGGGTCCAGGAGAGCCTTTCTGCGACTTTGTTATCAGGGATGAGGCCGCACAAGGTTTCCCCGGCTTTATCAACCTTGTGGGGATTGAGTCTCCGGGTCTGACCGCTTCACTGGCAATTGCCCGATATGTGCGAAGACTTCTTTAAGGGCTAACCGATAAGTAACACCTTGGCGCCCCGGATGCGGCCCAGTTTAATTTCTCTCAGCGCCAGATTGGCTTCCTGCAACGAGTAGGTCTGCACCTCTGGCCGGAGAGGGATTTTCTCAGCCAGGGATAAACAGCCGGCAATATCCGCCGGGGTAACATTAGCCACGCTCTTGATTTCTTTTTCCAGCCAGAGATGTTTCTGGTAGTCCAGGTGAACAAGTTCACTCCGGTCAGTTTCTTCCTTGCTGATGGCATTGATGATTAAACGGCCACCCCTTTCCAGGTGGGCCAGCCCATGCAATACCGGCTTCCAGACCGGGGTGGTATCAATGGCTGCCTCCAGCGGCGCCGGCGGTGCGCATGTAATCTCACCGGTCCAGGCAGCTCCGAGTTCTTTCGCCAGCTGTCTCTCTTTTTCTGACCGGGTAAAGACAAAGATTGGTGAGTGCGGGAAAAGATGTCTGGCCATCTGCAGCACTAAGTGGCCTGAGGCTCCAAAACCGAGCAGGCCGAGGGTCTGACCGTCCTGAAGTCCAGAAAGCCTTAAACAGCGATAGCCAATGGCGCCAGCGCAGAGTAAAGGAGCCAGTTGAATGTCAGAGAGTGTCTCCGGAAGAAGATGGGCTGATCTTTCCGGGACAACCATGTATTCAGCATAGCCGCCGTCAGCGTCCCGGCCAGTGGCCTTGAATTCAGGGCAAAGATTCTCCTTCCCGGACAGGCAAAAGCGGCAGCGGCCGCAGGAAGAATAAAACCAGCCCACTCCCACACGTTGGCCGGTGGAAAACCGGCTGCCTTCAGGTCCTGTTTCCTCCACTACGCCGGTCACCTGGTGGCCCAAGATAATAGGATAGAAAGAGGGTTTAGCCCGGCCTTCTATTTCGTCCAGTTCCGTGCGGCAGACCCCGCAGGCCTTGACCCGGATAAGAATTTCTCCAGCACGGGGCACCGGTTTTGGTTTCTGGACAAGGTTCAAGGGTATTTCATCGCTGGTCAGGTCACCGATGCTGTTGAGCACCATGGCTTTCATGATTTCCTCCGATATTTGGGTTACTTTTGGTAGTGCCGGGTGGCCGAAATGTGTCTTCACCGGTTAAGTTTTCCGGCCTAAAATCTAATCGTCACCCGACCGTAACTTTTTCCGTTAAGGAAGAGTTCTGCCTGCCACTTTCTCAGGTTCTGGGTCAACTGCTCCACGGAGAGATTATCCCGGAAGACATTGGTGCCCACAACCTCACTCCCCTGAAACCTCTTCGGTGATTCTATCAACAGCTCTTTTTTCTCGCCTGACGCCAGGCTGACTTCCTGGCTGACCTGCCCTCTCAGACTACCGGTGCTGTCCCGGTACTGAACCTCAACCTTCCCGCTGAAGGGGTACTGCCGGGAAGAATTGGTAAGAACGACTGTGGCTACAGGAGCGAAGCGCACTTCTAAGATGGGCTGGCTGGTTTCTCGCATCCGGGCCCGGGTGCTGATGGTTGTCTGCTCCAGCAGATAAGTGGCACTTCTCCTGACCCCGCTCTTTCTGTCAAAGAGTTCCCAGACTACTTCAATCTCGCCCTTCAACCAGCGAGGGAAGTCAAGCAGGTCAATCCGGGCCAGGAGGGCTGACTGGTACGGCCGAAAACTTTCCTCATAAGCAGAGACCAGTCGTTTGAGTTCCTGACGGAGTTCTTCTGTTTTTTCCTGCAGTTCACAATGAGTCTGGGGCGCACCGGCCCTCATTTTCTCCAGTTCCACGTGACGCAGATAAATCCGGACAATTTCCTGGTATCTTCTTACCATCTCCGCTGTCTGCTGGAGATAGGCCAGACGCTGCCGCACCTGCTCCAGATTCAGGGAAGAGACGAGGGGTAAGGTATATGTCTTCGTCTCCCGTTCCCCTATTTCTTTTATTACGGCCAGGTAACACTCAACTAATTCCTGGAAAACCAGGGCTCGGTCCCGATAGTTAATGGAAGCCATGATGCTGCTCTGCAGAAAGCCTGCGGCTCGGCCATAGTCCTGTTCGGCCAGGGCTCTGGTGCCGAGAGCGTGGTTGAGTGCCGCTTCTTTCAATCCGGTTTCCTCACCGGTGTCTTCCTGAAAAGGTGGCCAGGCAATTTCTCTGACCCCGTCCGGCCCGGTGACCATAATTGAAGAAGTTCTGACTGTCTCCCGGTGTTTTTTCAAGCCATTGAGCAGAGCATCCGGCCCGTTGACTGGCTCGGTATCAATCAGGCTGATGGTATCACCTGGTTTGAAACCTGCCTTTTCCGCCAGGCTTTTTTCCTTTACCTTATCCACGACGAAGCCTGCCTGGCTGCCGTGGCCTATCAGACCAAAGTCAATCAGGGTTTGTCCGGCCGCTGAAAACTGTTTTTCTGCCGGGGCTTTTTCCCCGGAAGAGTCAGGCCCGGCCGGCCAGACCAGCCAGACGGCTGCAAACAGGAGAAGAAAGATAATTTTAGAATTGCCCATGTTTTTCTGTGCCTCCCTTATCTTTTGACGTTTCCTGTCATGTCAGCGAGTAGTTGTCTGCCAGTAATCAGCCTCTTCTGATTACCACAAAATGCGGATAATGGTATCATAACTGAAAGGGGCCGTTGAAGTTCGGGCTCAGAAGGAAAAGGAGGGGACCATGCCAGTAGAGGTAATCAAAGTGGTTGGTTGTTGCACTGTTCGGTGTTCTGGTTTCTGTATCAGAGAAGAAGGGGCGGTGCCTAACAAGGACGGCCTGGTAGTTGATGGGGTAGCGATGGCCACAGAAAAAGGGACAGTCCTGATTAACTGTCCGATGTACGAAAAGGACCCGGAAAATGCCAGGATTGCCTGGTGCCGACAGTCTCCGGGCCAGGACGGAAAACCTGACCGCTGTCTCTATGCTGGTTAACCGGGGGCTCACCAGAAATAGGTGCGTTCCGGTAGCGGGTCTTCTGCCTGACAGAGCCGCTCCAGCAACTGGACCTGAATCTCTTGCTTCACCGACCTGTAATCAGGATGGTGAAAAAGGTTGCTCACTTCTTCAGGTTTTCTCTGGTGATCTGGTCAATACCTGATTTCTTCTTGGCAGCGGTATAACACCGCCTCAATTTCTGGCTGCTGGGTTCCAGGTTCTTGAAGTGCCATGTTGTTGTAGCAAGTGCAGACAAACGTGCCGCAGCCTTTCGGGAGATTTTTCCCGGAGAAAGTCAGCCAGTTTCTGTTCTGCCCGGATAGCAATTCCTTTAAGCATCGTGTGCGCTCTGAAGCCTGTTAGCAGTCTCTGGATTTTTGACCGCGTCTTCATCAGCAGATTTCTCTATCCAGGCTACGGTACTGGATGGCTTCGGAAAGATGATGGGGCTGAATGATTTCGGAACCATCAAGGTCGGCTATGGTGCGAGCGATTTTTCTTATTTTGTCGTAAGCCCGGCCGGAAAAGTGCATCTGGGTAAGCGCCTGCTCCAGGAGGGACCTGGCTTCTTCGGTGAGCGGACAATACTTTTTAATCTGGGCTGGGCTCATATGACCGTTGAAAAAGATACCTTCTCCCTTAAACCTTTCTGCCTGGATTTTTCTGGCTTTTTCCACCCTTGCCCTGATGGCGGCCGAAGGTTCCTCCATCCGTTCCTTCAGAAGGAGGCTTGGCGGCAAACTGGTAACTTCAATGTGAATGTCAATCCTGTCTAAAAGAGGGCCGGAAATTTTCTGGCGGTAACGAACAATCTGGGGCAGGCTGCACCGGCAGGCATGGCTGGAATCACCGTACCACCCGCAGGGACAAGGGTTCATGGCCGCTACCAGCAGAAAGCGTGAGGGAAAGTTGATTCTCCCTCTTGCCCGGCTGATGGTCACCTGGCCGTTTTCCATCGGCTGACGCAGTGCCTCCAGGGCGTTGCGGTGAAATTCTGGCAACTCATCCAGAAACAGAACTCCGTTGTGGGCCAAACTTACTTCTCCGGGTCCGGGAAGGTTGCCCCCACCGATGAGAGCGATATCAGAGACAGTGTGGTGGGGATTGCGAAATGGGCGCGTGGTTACCAGTTTGCCCTGGTTCATCCCGGCAGCGCTGTGGATCCTGGTAATTTCAATGGCTTCTTCCAGGGCCAGAGAAGGCAGAATAGTCGGCAGCCGGGAGGCTAACATGGACTTGCCTGCACCCGGGGAGCCAATCATCAGGATATTATGGCCGCCGCTGACAGCGACCTCCAGGGCGCGTTTGGCGTAAGCCTGGCCCTTAACTTCGCTGTAATCCACGCCGTACCGGGAGCCGGAAGCGAAGAGTTTGTCCAGGGCAACACGGTAGGCGGGTAGGTCCTTCTTCCCCTGAAGGAAATCCACGCATTCGCCGAGGTGGCTAACCGGAAAGACAGAAAGACCTTCCACCAGGGCTGCTTCCTCTGCGTTATCTTGCGGTACGACCAGCCTAATTTTCCCTGTTTCTCTCGCCTTGAGCGCCATGGGCAGCATTCCCTTCACCGCGCGTACCGAACCGTCCAGGGCCAGTTCGCCGACAAAGGCGAACTCGTCCAGCCGGGAGAGTTTGATATTTTCCGAGGCGGCCAAAATACCCAGGGCGATGGGTAAGTCAAAGTATGGCCCTTCTTTCTTCAAGTCAGCCGGGGCCAGATTGACCACAATCTTGCTCACGGGGAAATCAAAGCCGGAGTTGCGGATGGCTGGCTTGAGACGGTCGCGGGCTTCTTTCACGGCCTGATCAGGCAGACCGACCACGGAAATACCCGGCAGGCCCCCGGCGAGGTCAACCTCCACTTCCACCGGATAACCTTCAATGCCCCAGAGGGAAAAGGAATGAACCCGGGCTAACATGTCCCTATTGTAATGGCCGGTCTTGAGTTCAGTCAAGCAGCCCCAACTCTAATCAAGCGGCAGAAGTTTGCAGGCAGGAGGAGAGCCCCACTGAACACTCAGGACTTCAAAACGGCAGGTGCAGTCCAGCCGTTTCTGCAGGAGATAAACCTGGGCACACCGTTTGAGATGGAGAAGTTTTTTTTCGGTGACGGCTTCCTCGGGATGGCCGAACTCCACGCTGCTTCTGGTCTTCACCTCAATAAAAACTAACTGTCGCCTGTGTCTGGCTATGATATCAATTTCCCCAAACCTGGTTTTGAAATTCTGCTGGATAATTCTGTATCCGTGCTGCTGCAAAAACTTAATCGCCAGCAGTTCACCAGCCTGGCCAAGAGATCGGGAGTTCACTTCTGTTTTCTCAGATAATAGAGTTTGGCTCTCGGAGCCAGACGGTTCTTCTCCCGGCTCTTAATGACCTCAATCTTTTTCACCGAAGGAGAATGAACCGGAAAAACCCTCTCTACCGCTTCGCCATAGGAAAGTTTTCGCACGGTGAAGGTTTCTCTCAATCCCGAACCGCGGCGGCCGATGCAGATACCGGTGAAAACCTGGATTCTTTCCTTGTCACCTTCTTTAATAAGAATGTGGACTGCCAGTTCATCACCAGGCCAGAAGGCAGGGACATCGTTTCTGGGAAGAAGTTTGTTTTCCAGTTCGTGTAAGAGTTTGCTCATGGTAACCCCCGCGTCATGGTTGTGTGTTAACTGCTTTTTTCTTTTCAAGGTATTTCTGGTAGAGGTCCGGTCTCCTTTTTCTTGTCCTTTCTTCAGCCTGGAGACGGCGCCATTCTTCCACAGCCTTATGGTTTCCGGAGAGAAGAACTTCCGGTACTTTCATTCCTCTGAATTCAGCCGGCCGGGTGTAGCAGGGCCAGTCAAGCAGCCCCTCGCAGAAACTATCCCGCTCGGCTGCCCCTTCTGGCAAAACTCCCGGGATAAGTCTTACCACGGCATCAATAATCACCATGGCCGGTAATTCCCCTCCGGTGAGGATATAATCGCCAATGGACAGTTCCTCATCGCAGAGCCGGCTCACCCTTTCGTCCACCCCTTCGTAGTGGCCGCAGATAAGGATTAAGCCCGGTTTCTGAGCAAGTTGTGCCGCTATCTCCTGAGTGAGAAGTCGGCCCTGTGGCGTGGTCAGAATCACGGTTCCTTCCGGGTTATACTTCCTGATTTCCTCCACGCCCCGGTAAATGGGTTCGCACTTAAGTACCATTCCCCGGCCACCGCCAAAGGGAGCATCATCCACCTGCCGGTACGCATTGGTCGAAAAATCTCTCAGGTTCCAGAGGTGAAAAGAAACACACCCTTTCTCCCGGCCGCGTTTCATCATGCTGGCGTTCAAAGGTGTGAACACCTTCGGGAAAATGGTCAGAACGTCAATCCTCATAAGCCAGGCGGAAGCAGCCCTTTTATTTTCAGGAGACTGCGAACCCTCGGGCTGGGCTGGGCGCCAACGCTTAACCAGTAAGCCACCCGTTGTTCCTTAAACTCCACAACGGATGGTTCCCGCAGGGGGTCGTAATAACCAAGATTTTCCAGCACCTGGCCCCGACCGTCTTTTTCTTTGCTGACGGCAATCACCCTGTAAAAAGGCTTGTTTCTTTTCCCTTTTCGCACCAGCCGGATCTTAACCGCCATATTTTTACCTCGCTCTGGTATCGGCTACCGTTATTCTTTCCGGGATTGGCTCTAAACTTCCTGTAACTGACCTGTTTCCAAACTCCGGTGGACCGCCACGGCTATTTTCGTCGCTTCCAACCCGTCCCGACCCAGTCCCGAGATGGTGTTGGCCAGTTCCGCCACGGAACCACCTTTATCCAGGTACTCCAGATTATACACAAAATCTGCGATGCTTTCAATGCCATAGCCTGAGTACTCAATCTGTCCAAACTTATTCCGGCCTTCGCTCAGGAAACCAAGGTTGTAGGTCATCACCCCTTCCTTCTCAAAACAAACTCTTGTCCCGCGGTCCTGAGTGTCGCATTCAATCATTCCATTTTCTCCGACCAGACGAAGCCCCTGATTAACGATGGCTTCAAACTTTTCTGGTAAAATCCAGGAGAGGTCAAAAGTGACCGCAGCTCCGTTTTGAAATTCCACCATGGCACTGACCGCATCATAGGTATCAATCCCGAGAGACTTCAGTTTCCATTTCTTCCCGGTGGCGTACACCCTTTTTCCGTCAGAGCCGATAATCCAGCGTATCAGGTCAAAAAAATGAATGCCCAGGAACCACACCGGCGAACTCCTGGGTGCCCAGCCGGGAAACCATTTCCAGGGCACTTCAATCCTGTCTTCCATGTGGACATACCCATACTCCACCCGGCCGATTTTCCCTTCCCGGACATTTCTGGCGATTTCCCGATGGTAGGGGTCAAAACGTTTGTGGAAGTCAACCTGGAGCAGAACCCTGTTGTTTTCACAGGCTTGAATCATCTCCAGACAGCCTTCCACCGTGGTGTCCATCGGTTTTTCTACGAAGATGTGTTTGCCCAGACCGGCCGCATAAAGCACTGGCTCCCGGTGGAAGGGGTCAGGGGTGGCAATGGCTACGGCATCAACTTTTTCCTTCTGGAGCATTTCGCGATAGTCCAGGTATCCCCTGACTCCGTATTTTTCTGACTGTCTCTTGAGTGTTTCGGGATTGATATCGCAGATAGCCACCAGCTGGCAGCGGCCCTGCCTGGAGAGTTGAGAAAAGGTATTGAGCAGATTGGTACCAAATCTACCGACGCCAATTACGGCAATTTTTTTCATGCTCTCCCCCGTGTCAGACAATGATTTTTCAGGAAGTTTGCCGGAAAGATTCTGTTCCGCACCAGGCGCAGATGGTATGGACCAGAACTTCTGCCGCCAGACTGATCTGCTTAAGTTCAATCTTTTCGCTGCTGGAATGGGCATCGCTGATGGTTCCCGGACCAAAGACGACGGTGGGCATATTCCCCACCCGATTAAATAGTCTGGCATCGCAACTCACAATGAAGCCGGAAACTTCTGGAACCAGTCCTGCGGTCCGAACTGCCTGTTCCATGGTTTTTACAATGGGATGGTTCGGAGAAATGGCATAGGCGTCGTTATGCAGTTTGTTGAAAGATACACGGTGGTGCTTTGCCACCCAGTCATCCCCGCAGTTTCTCGCCACTTCCTCAATCTCTTTTTTAACCTGGGGAAGGGTTTTGTTGGGCAGAAATCCCACCCCTCCTTCCAACCGCACCTTTCCGCAGACCATGGAAGGCCAACCTTCGCCCATAATCGTACCAAAATTCACCTGGACAGGCTGGGTGTACTTTTCAAAAAGTGGTACCTGCCGACTTTCCGCAATCAGGCGCTGTTCGTACTGACGCATCGCCTTCATAAAAACACAGGTTTTCTCAATGGCATTGACCCCTTCGTAAGATTTGCCCATGTGAACGGAGCGACCTTCCACCTCAAAGGTAAACCAGACAGCCCCGCGGTTAGCCGCCATTATTTTCAACTCAGTTGACTCCAGAACAAGGGCAGCATCAGCCGTGTAGCCCTGGCGAATTAAAGCCAGGCTTCCGTTGCCACCGACCTCTTCTTCAATCACCGATTGCACCTGGAGGGGACCTTTCAACTTTATCTTCAAGTGCTGCAGGACTAAAAGGGTTAAGTAGATGGTCGCCAGATGTCCCTTGGCATCGCAGGCACCTCTTCCGTAAACAAAGGAATTCTTCACCCGGGGAGTAAAGGCCTCTGGCCAGTCAGGGGCGTCAACCACGTCTGAATGAGAATTGAGAATCAGGGAACGGCCTTCACCAGTGGAGGGATAGTGGAGGACGACATTGCGACGGAAACGATAGTCAAGTTCAGCGGAGGCAAAAGTGTATTCCGGGTCCTGCTTGATAGATTCCGGGACGGCCACTTTTTCCACCTGACCAAATGGAGCCAGTCTTTCCGCCACCAGTTCCTGGACCGGCTGCTCTCCTGTGCCGGAAATGCTGGGATGACTGATTAACTCTAACAGAAAACGTTGAGCCTCCGGGAGAAACTTCTCCGCCGCCGCTTTGACCTGGTTCATTGGCAAACCTCAGCCACTGTTTCGGTTAAAACATCGCAACCCTCATGGACAGCTTCTTCCGGGATGGAAAGCGGCGGGCTGATTTTGATCGTGGCTGCTCCCGGGCCTACCGGAGCGAAGAAGAGCAACCCTTTTTCCATACAGCGGGTGACAACCTCAAAGGCAGCGTCCCCGTCCGGTTCAAGACTTCCGGCTTTGACAAACATCAATCCCCAGACCAGTCCCCGGCCGCAGAGAAGCAGTCTGTCAGGGAAACGTTCTAAGAGCAAGCCCAACCTTTTTTCAAAGACCCGGCCCATCTCCGCGGCGTGCTGGACGAGGTTTTCTTTCTCAATGGCTTCAATACTGCCCAGGGCCGCCGCACAACACAGGGGACTACCGCTGTGGGTGCTGGTCATGGTACCTGGTTCGTAAAGGTCCATAACCTCAGGCCGGCCGATGACTGCAGCCAGAGGTAAAGAACTGGAAATGCCCTTGCCCAGGCAGAAAAGGTCCGGCAAAATACCATAGTGTTCAAAGCCAAAGAATTTTCCGGTGCGGCCAAAGCCAGCCTGGACTTCGTCAAAGACCAGAAGAGCCTGGTAGTGGTCACACCAGGTGCGCAAATCCCAGGCATACTCTGAGGGCAGGAAGGCAGCCGTGGCTCCCTGATAAGTTTCCGAAAGGACCCCGCAGACCTTCTCCGGAGCAATTCCCTTTTCCTGTAAGGTTTTTTCAAAAACAGCAAAACTTCTATCCTGACAGCGGGGATCTCCAGGAAAAGGTACCTGAACGATTTCCGGGTCAAGATGGGGAATCCATTCTTTCAACGCCGGCATCCCGCCCACCATCTGGGCGCCAAGCGTTCGGCCATGAAAGGCCCCTTCAAAAGAGACAAAAACGGTTTTGCCTCTGGGTTTGCCCCAGGTACGGCAGAGTTTGAGAGCGCACTCAACAGTTTCCGCGCCAGTGGTCAGCAGAAAAATTTTTTTCAGCGGGTCAGGAGAAAAAGTGGCAAGTTTTTCCACCAGGGTGGCCCGAGGTTCAGCCGGGAAGCAGTAATGGTGCAACAGCGGTTTTTCTATCAGTTCTCTCAGCCTGGCAACAATCAGAGGATGTCCGTGGCCGGCATTGGTCACCAGCACGCCAGAACTGAAGTCAAGCCACATGTTGCCGTAAGGGTCAAAGACATTGACACCGCTGGCGTGGTCCCAGATAACCGGCGGCTGACCGCTCATTGACCGCGGTTCGTACAGACGCAGTTTCTCTAATAAAGGCAGAGATTCCGGTACCGGCACAGGGGTAGCAATGCGACGGAACTTTGTTCTTACCGGTGCCACCTTTTTCGGTACAAGGGGAAAACTTTTACCCATTTCTGGCGCTCCTTTCGACGAATGTCACGATGGTTGCGGGCTCAGCCATCCGGCCCCAGCCAACTTTGCCTGAGGCCAGTTCACCCTTTTCCGGTCCAACGAAAAGGTAGCCATTTTTCTTCAGGAATCTGACATTTTTCTGGACTGCCGGATTGAGCCACATGTTCTCATTCATGGCCGGGGCAAAGATTACCTGACTTCTGGCGGCACAGATGGTGCAGGTTAAAAGATCATCGCAGAGGCCGGAAGCGACTTTCCCGATTATATTGGCGGTGGCCCCGACCACCAGGATGAGCGAGGCAAATTCATTCAGGGCGATGTGGGTAATCTCCCGGTTGCGCCGGTCAAACATATTCAGGTAAACCGTTTCTCCGGAAACAACTTCCAGGGTTAAAGGAGTAATGAAGCGGGTCGCTTCAGCCGTCATGACGACTTTCACCTGCCAGCCCTTCTTTCTGAGAAGGCGGACCACCTCTGGCGCTTTGTAAGCCGCGATGGAACCGCAAACCCCCACCAGGATATTCTTGCTCATGGCCAGACTAATGCTAACAAATTTGACCGATGGTGTCAAAAACTTTGTCCTTCAGAGTGGTGGAAAGCGGGAGAGGGCGTAGTGTCGTGCCTGCTGGTCTTCGGCGGCAGTTGGCGAACCCTGAAGAAACTGGCAGTGGAAAAATTCCTGGAAACCTTCTTTCAGATGTAAAATGAGTTGTTTCTCCTGAGGCAATACCTCCAACAACTCTGAAAGAGAAACTATTCTGGAGAAGTCAACTGGCTGGAGAAAAATTTGCTCCCAGAGAGATTTTCTGAGGCTGAGGAGGATTGACCCATGCTGAAGGAAGGATGTCCGGTCTCTTCTCTGGGCGCTTCCGACGATTTTGCGCCCATCAACCAGCAAGTCATGCCTGGTGGCAAGGTTGAAACAGGCCTGGTTACTGAAGGTTGGTTCTGTACCGGAAGAAAACCCTCTTACCTGAAGATTGATACCCAGTCGTTTCAGTCCCTGGCCCAGCGCCTGGCAAATTCCAAGGTAGGAAGTAACCGGCGAGGTAAAGAGGGGGTGCGCCTCTGCCCGGGCAGTGAAGGAATAGGTTAGCTCCAGGTCATGAAAAAGAGCGCTTCCCCCGGTGGGTCTCTGAACTATGGGCACCCGCTGTTGCCTGCAGAAGGACAGGTTCAGCAGTTTCTCCGGCGCTTGCCGATAACCGAGGGAAACCGAGGCTGGCTTCCAGCGGTAGAACCTGAGCGTTACCGGCGCTTCCCCTTTTCTGGCGCTTTCCCACAGAGCGTAATCCAGCCCCATATTGAAAGAAGGGGGATTTTCTCCGGAAACAATCAGACGCCAGGCCGATCGCTCCATTGTTTTTCTTCTTTCTGCTACGATCAGGTTTAATTCGAACCTGAAATTACAAAGTAGTTCCCGCTCTTTCTGTTTTTCCCCGGGCTCGGAAAATCCTGAGCGGCAAGGCGGCTGTGAGGCAACATTTCACTAGCTTTCAGCAATTATTTTAACTGCTTTCCATGTTATAAGAAAAGTTCTCGCCCAACTTCCGGCATCACATCCTGAGTATCAACGCGGGGAAGTTTGGAAAGCCCGTTAACCGTAGTCCTGTTTGCGACCATCCCCTCCACTATCTTCCTTACGCTGAAGGTGAGCTCTTTTTGAAAAACCGGTAAGGATAATACCCTCTTCCCTTGAAGCAGCGTTCTTTGCCGGGTAAAATTAAACGGGCCCCTGTAGCTCAGATTGGATAGAGCAGCGGTTTCCTAAACCGCGTGCCGGGTGTTCAAGTCACCCCAGGGGCACTCTTTGTTTCTTCCCTGTTTTCAGCCCCGGGGACTGGCAAGCAAAGGTCTGATTACCCGCCGGAATCCAGGCAAGGTTATGGTAAAAAGAATCGCTGTCAGGAGACAAACTATCCCGCCGGCTGTAACAGTGACTGGTGCTCCCAGTGAGTCGGCACAGACTCCGGCCAGAAGGTTGCCAAAAGTGGGAAGGCCGGTGTTGACCGTAGTGTGCAGACTCATTACCCGGCCGCGTTTGTCGTCCTCCACGATACTCTGGACCAGGCTATTACTGGCCGCCAGAGCCAGCATGGCAGAAAAGCCGATCACAGCCACCAGAAGCAAGGATAGCGGGAAAAGTCGGGAGAACCCCAAACCCATCAAACCGCAACCCAAAAAACCGGTGGCCAGCCAGATAAGCCGGGGCAGCCTCAGCGGATTCTGGTGCGTCCCCAGATAAAAGGCTCCGACGAGGGCTCCAGCACCAGCTGCCGACATGAGAAAGCCTAATTCCTTGGCACTACCCGAAAAAATTTGTCTGACAAAGACCGGCAGAAGAACTGTATAAGGGGTTCCGAAAAGAGCAATCACACCTAACAGCAGCAGCACATTTCTCACCGGCAGGAAATTTAAGGCGTAATGGAAACCATCCAGCATTTCTTTGAGAAAAGGCTCGCGGGATTCCCGGAACGTTTTTTCCGGCAGTTTCATAACCAGCAAAGCAGCAATGACGGCCAGAAAGGAGACCGCGTTCAGGGCAAAGCAGACGCCTTCACCGAAAGCAGCCACCACCATCCCAGCCAGAGTCGGACCGATAATTCTGGCGCCGTTGAAAACTGAAGAATTCAGGGAAATAGCGTTGATTAAATCAGAACGGTCTACCATCTCCACAATGAAGGCCTGCCTGGCCGGGATGTCAAAAGCCCGGATGAGACCATTGAAAACCGCCAGAAGGAAAATCTGCCAGAGAGTGATGACCTTAGCCAGAGCGAGAACGGCCAGAGCCGCGGCCTGAAGCATGGCCAGGCTTTGCATGGCAACAATCAGCCGGTGTTTGTTAGTTCTATCAGCCACCACTCCAGCCACCGCCGCGAAAAGAAGGGAGGGCGCCAGACCAAGAAAGGATATTAAACCAAGGATGGTGGAGGAGCCGGTCAGGCGATAAGCCAGCCAGCTCAAAGCCACGTTTTGCATCCAGGTGCCGGTAAGGGAAATCAACTGACCGCCAAAATACAGCCGATAGTTATAGTGGCGCAGCGCCCGAAAGGCAACCGGCCATTTTTGAGAGGTTTTAATTTTCTCCTCCATCTAAGTCTTTCAGGAAGTTTCAGGTCAAAAGGCGGGAGATTTTTTTTAGCAGTTGAAGGCTGTTGTCCACCAGCTTCTGAGCGGCCCGTTCATCCACCCGGCAGGCCAACGGTGTGGTTTCGTAACTGCAGTTTATGCCTAACGCCTCGGTCAGGCTGGTAGTGTCGTACTCGGGCTTGATTTTCTGGTTCTGGCGGTGCTGCTGGAAAGCCAGGGGTGAAGGAACATAGCCAAGGGCGGTGTTGCAGTTCTGAACTACCCAGGTGTAAGGAAAGCCTGACCCGGCCTTAATGTCCAGTCCCAGCTGGGTGAAGACCTCTCCGGGCAGACCCACTATGGCAACTTCTTTTTCCAGCGCCAGGGCCAGACACTCCACCGGTATTGACTTCCTAATGGCTCTTTCCCGGCACCGCTGGAGTGTCTGGGTAGCGATCAGTTTCTGGAGAGAATCAGCCGGCAGCCTTTTTCTCAAACACTGTCTGGCTTGCTCCTGTTCTTCCGGGGTAATCATCCGGTAGGGCAGAGATATTTTTTGGCTCACTGCCTGCACCTGATCAATCTGGTGTGTTTCAATTCTTTCCAGTACCGGGATGACGACTTCCTCTATAGTCTGACTGATGCGTTCACCTACCGCGGGGGAGCGGGTTTCCCGGTCAAAGGGATTGAGATGGTTGATATCGCCGGAGGGGCCGTTGAAGAGGATGGTCTGAAGGCCGGGAAAACGTGATTCCAATCTCTTCCTGACCAGACCCGGCCAGTCTGCGGAAATGAGGGTGCCTCCCAGTGTGTCCGGGTGACAGGCAAAGTTAAGCAGGAGACCTTTTAATTTCCCATCAGGGGAAGTGATTTTGATGATACCTACGGTATCGTCCACCGGTCCGGCACTGCGGACTATTTTCTGCCGGTCCGGCCGGGGATTGGTGACCACCCGGCCGTCGTCAAGGAGATAGCGTCGGTTGAAGGAAATACCGCTTGCCTTAGCCTGGCCGATGCCGAGGGCCATTGTTTCTCTTGTTTCCCAGGCAATTTTCACGCTGCCGGCAATCAGGGCAGGCAGAACTTTCAGGTAACCAGGATGAACCCAGAAGCCCCGCTCGTAAACGGCAGGAGTGGGCGGTGCCGTTAACGGCCCGGTATGGGTGTGCGTGGCATGAAGGAGAAGGTGTGTCACCGGAACTTTCAGTTCCTGACGCAGCCACTTCCGTATGGTTTCGGTAGTTTCGGCGGTTACCCAGATAAGATCGCAGGCAACCAGAGCCACCACAGTTTCTGCCTGCTGGAACAAGACTGCTCTGGCCAGCAGGTTATCTCTGATCCCGGTGGACCGTCTATCGTGGAAATAGCCATGGAGCGAAGACCCGACAGGTGGGGTGATGACTGTTTCGCCAAAGCCAATCTTCATTTTCTCCTCCAGGTTGGATATCAATAATAAACCGGTAAGGACACAGCAGGCAAGTTGCACAACAAAAAGACCTTTTGGTGCGGGTTAAGCCCGCTCAGCGTCTGGTCGCCTTACTCGGATATCTGGTAAATCTGGTTCTGGAAAACAAAACTGACTGTCTTGCCCAGGGCGAGAATACGGTTTACCTCCGGTTGCTGCTTTAATAACTGGAAATACTCCGCGCTGGCAAACTGAATTTTTCTGACCGGGAGATTTTTCGCCAGGGGAAGAAGGGAATCAACCCAGGCATTTTCCACCTGGTAGAAGGCGCGGCCGCCCACATATTTCACCTGCTGGGCAAGGTTTTTCATCTGTCCGTCGCTGTCAACATAAGCCAGACGTTCTTTCCCCTGGGAAACATGAGAGAAACTGGTGGCCTGTTTTAACGCCTGAACCTCCTGGCTGGCCCGGACACTCCCGGCCCCGGTTACCTGCCCCAGTCCCTGGTAATCTGCTGCCATCCGTTTTTCTAAGGTGCGATCAGCCATCGGGATGGCGGAAAGGGTGGCCTCTTCCCGCCGGAGCCTTCCTTCAGCGATTCTAACTTTTTCGTCTTCAACGATGAGATAACTGGTGTAAGGAGTGATAATGCCGTATTTTCTTGCCAGTCTGACGACCTCGTCTTTCAATTCGCTGTTTTCGCCATGGAGACGCATCTGGTCCAGAAGATACCCGATGTGCTGGGCTGCCCAGAGAGCCGGCAGGAAATCGTTGTCGCGATTTTCTGCCGGGAAGTCAAAACTGGCAGTGAATTCTTTTCTTTCCTTTTCCATCTGTCCGGTGAGTCTCACCAGCGTTTTACCCGCACCTCGGTATCTTCCCAGGAGCATCAGCTGAGAGCCGCGGAATAAGTCAGGCAGTGGCGCCGGGTAGAGGGCACTTACTCCGAGAGCGCCAAAGTCAAGTTGAAGGTCAGTAAGCACCGGGAAACTGATTTTCTCGTAGAAGGCCGAGACTTTTATTTCCAAATCTTCTTCCGGGTGGATATAGACCCGGTCGGCCCTGGTCAGTTCGGTAATACGGTCCAGCAGATGGGTGTTAACATCATGGCCGATACCAAAGGTGAAGATACGTCTGTTTCCGGTATTGGCCTGTTTCAGTTTGTCAATAATTCTGCCTGTGTCTGTTTCACCGACGGTTGGCCGGCCGTCGGTCAGAAAGACAATCAGACACGGTCGCGTCTGGTCCTGTTTCTCTTTCAGGGCCAGGCTCAGGGCTGCTTCAATATTGGTGCCGCCGATGGCTTTGAAGTCTTCCACCATCTGCCTGGTTTTTTCCACACTGGTTTTGCTGACTGTCTGCAGGGATGGCCAGAGTGCTTCTGCTTCTGTGGAAAACCGGATGAGATTAAACCGGTCCTGGCTGGCCAGGTTGTCCAGACAGAAGAGAAGGGCCTTTTTCAATTGTTCCAGTTTTTTTCCGGCCATACTGCCGGAAGTATCCACCACAAAAATCAGGTCTTTGGGCAATGCCGGCCGCTGGCTTTCCACTCCAGGACTGACATTCAAAAGGAAATACCCGTCTTCTCCCGGCAGACGATGGGTAAGCAGGTGCAGCCCCACCGGGCTGGTGGCCAACCCGTAGGACAGCAGCAAATCCTGGTCAGGCTTAACCTGTCTGGCTTCGTAGCCAACCTGTACGTGGTGGTCATCCTTTCTCTTGATTTCCACCTGATGAGACGGGCAGAAGACTGTTTTGACTGGCTGGTCAGTTTCCAGTTCAATCTTGAGACTGACTTCTTCAATAGGACGGGCTGAAAACTTCTCGGTGTTCAGCGGATAGCGATAGGTGAAAAGGCCGGCTTCAGCCCGCAGTACCTCCATGTAGGAAATAACAATACGCTTTTCACCGCGGGCTTCAATCGGGAAAATCCGCAGTTTAAATGTTCCTTGACCGGCGTATTCAAGGAGAGCCGGGTCCTTCAAGCGGCGAACGATGTCTTCATAGATTTCTCTTGCCCGGGAGGCTTCCAGGAGTTCCGCCTGAACCATTTTTCCGTCCACTTCCATAGAGAAATTTTTGATGGACGCTCCTTCCGGCAGAGGGAAAAGATAAAGACCTTCCAGGCGCACCGCGGTAGGATTATAAAAGGATTGTTCTATTCTGGTGGTGGCGACCTGGTTTTTAATCCTGACCGAGACGTGATGATACTTCACTTCCAGAGGAAAAGGACCGGGAGGTGGAGGAACAGGTCTGGGCAGTGGCCGGGGAGGTGGCCAGATGGGTGGGTGGGGAATAACAATTAAGCCGTCAGCCAGAAGCAACCCAGCCGGCAGGCAGACCAGAACTATCAAAAAAAGCAGACCAGCCGATTTTTTTCTGATGATTTTCATTCGTCCCCCTTCTGTTCTTAACAGGTTTTGTCAAAGACTTTGAGTTGTTTTCTTAGTCTTTTCTAATTCCATCAATGGTTTTGCAAGTTCTTATCTGTTCCCCTTCCTCCCCCGCTGTCAAAAAAGGAAGGGGACAGCTGGCGAACGATTTGCGAAGGCACAGTTACAAGACAAGACGAAAAGCGGACGCGCTCGGTAAGCGGACCGGGCAATTCCATCCGGGACGCAATACCTTACTCGGCGGTGTCTGAGCTCGCCACCGGGCGAATGAGTTCGCACCAGCAACCGATTTCGGCGTAGTCCTTGTCTGTGCCGAAGCACTCTGAGTGAGCCAGTTTGTTCCCTTTCTTTTCATTCCTCTTTTATTCCTTTTTTGGTTCTGCCTGTCCTTGTCTCTCTCCCTATCCTTCCCAGTGTGTCAGAAAAGGAAGGGGACAGCTGGCGAACGATTTGCGAAGGCACAGTTACAAGACAAGACGAAAAGCGGCAGCGTTCGGTAAGCGGACCGGGCAATTCCATCCGGGACGCAATACCTTACTCGGCGGTGTCTGAATTCGCCACCTGGCGAATGAGTTCGCCGAGCGACCGATTTCGGCGTAGTCCTTGTCTGTGCCGGAGCATTCTGAGTGAGCCAGTTTGTTCCCTTTCTTTTCAT
>JAKPFT010000042.1 GCA_029551285.1 bacterium
ATCTCTTCCATTTCCTTATGCCTTATATCATACATCATATAGGATTTAAACACAAAAAAAATCCCCTGTCAATTTCTCCCCCCGGATTGTGCCAAAATCTAATCGCGTACTATCTAATTGGCTTAATCAGAAATTATTGAGCGAGAGACAGTTTTTCCATTTCCAGGTAGTTCTGACCTTTCTGCACGTCAACGCGAACCGGAACCGACAGAGGCAGGGCTTTTTCCATAAGTTCCTGAATAGCCGGGACATGTTTTTCTTCATCAGGAAAGATTTCAAAAAGAAGTTCATCATGGATCTGTAAGACCAGCCGGCTTTTCAAACCGTGCCGACAAAAGTATGAATAGATGTTGTTCATAGCCACTTTTATCAGGTCTGCGGCTGTACCCTGGATAGGCATGTTTATGGCAGCCCTTCGGGCGAATTCCTGTCGGCTCCGGTCAGGATGGGAGATTTCAGGCAGGTATCTTCGCCTTCCCAGAAGACTGGTCACATATCCCTGCTCTTTCACCTGCTGCTGAGTTTTTTGGATATAGTCAGCAACCCCGCGGAAGGTTTCAAAGTATTTGGTGATAAAAAGCTGCGCCTCCTGAACAGACATGTTCAACTGTCGCGAAAGCCCAAAGGGGCTCATTCCATAAATAACGCCAAAATTAATGGTCTTGGCCAGCCGTCGTCGGTCTCCTTCTGACGGAACAACAGCCTGGCCGGTGAACAGGGAGTCGGAAGAAAAAAGCCGCTCCGCTGTTTCCTGGTGGATGTCGCGGTTTTTGAGAAAAGAGCCCACCAGAACCGGGTCCTGACTATAGTGGGCCAGAACACGCAGTTCAATCTGGTTGTAATCAAAGGAGAAAAAACTGGCCGGGACTGCAGCACAAAAGGCCCTCCGGATAAGGCTTCCCTGGGAAGTGCGTATGGGAAGATTCTGGAGGTTGGGTTGACTGCAGCTGAGCCGGCCGGTGGTCGTGGCCATCTGATTGAAGGTAGGGTGAATGCGTCCGGTTTCAGGCCTGATGGTAGCCAGGAGTCCGTCCACATAGGTGGTCTTTAGCTTGAAAAGTTCCCGGTACTCAATAAGCAGTGCCGGCAGCGGGTGTTGCCTGGCCAGTTCCTGCAGCACACTTGTATCGGTGGAATAACTGCTCCTGGTTTTTTTCTGAGGAGGTAGACCTATCTTTTCAAAAAGAATTCTGGCCAGTTGTTGCGGGGAGTTAATGTTAAAAACCTCGTCAGCGGCCTGGTAGATTTTTCGCTCCAGGTCAGCAAGAGCGTCTTTCATTTGCGAACTTAACTGGTGAAGATAGGTGCCATCCACGGCGATACCGGAATTTTCCATCCAGACGAGCACGGAAATTAAAGGCATTTCCACCTCATAGAAAAGGCGCTCCAATCCTAGTTCGGAGATTATCTCCTGATACTGCTGTTTAAGCCGGACAAGATTTTCTTCAGGCAACACCTGGCCGGTAAGGTGTTGAGCCAGGGCAAAGTCAAATTCCAGTCCCGCCATACTGATGCCGAGCGCTGAAAGCCGCACTGCTTTTTCCTTCAGGTGATAGCCGCTTTTACCTTCAGAGGGATTGCTCAAACGGGTGGAGAATTGTTCCGGATGTTTGACAATTTCTTCAAAGGCAACGACAGTACCGTCAGAAAAAAGCAGACTATCCCGGGAAAAGAAAAGTTTGTCCGACGGGTCAAAAAATTCTTTGACCTGCTCTGACAACTTTTTCATTTCCAGCCGCTGGCACAGCTGAAGAAGCGGGCCGAGCCGGGGTGGTTGAACCTTTAACTCGGAAAGGGGAAGGTCCAGGGGCAGGTCTGTTCTTAAACAGACCAGTTGTCGGCTCAAAAGAGCCTGCTGATAATCGCGCCTGAGTTTTTCACGCAGTGAGGCTGAAGTTAACCGGTCAAGTTGCTGATAGAGTTGTTCCAGAGACTGGAATTCGTGAAGAAGACGAAGGGCTGTTTTTTCCCCGATACCTCTGACGCCGGGAACATGGTCAGAAGCGTCACCGGCCAGAGCCAGCCAGTCAACTACCTGCCTGGGTGACAGACCTGTTTGCTTCTGCAGCCAGACCAGGTCCTTCTTTTCGTTATTAACTGGATTGATGATGGTTACCTGCGGGGAGAGTAACTGGAGAGCATCTTTGTCACTGGTAAAAATGAGTAAGTGGTGCCCGGTTTCTGTGAGGCGGGCACAGATGGTGGCAATAATGTCGTCGGCTTCGTAGCCGTCCATCTCAAAAAGTTTTAATCCGAACCAGCCTGTCATTTCCTTAATCACCGGAAGCTGAATACACAGTTCTTCAGGCATGGGAGGACGCTGGATTTTGTATTCTTGAAAAAGACCTGTCCGGAAGGTCGGTTTTTTGACATCAAAGGCCACCGCAGCGTACTCCGGCCGGTAAAGCCGCAGTATTTTAAGCAGGGAATTGGCATAGCCATAAATAGCGTTCACCGGTTCTCCGGTGGAGGTGGTCAACCGCGGCAAACCGTAGAAGTTGCGGTAGGCCAGGGAAGTGCCGTCAATAACAATGATCTCAGCCATCTGTGTCCGGAAAATTTTACCGGGATACCGGGGCGGCTTTTTTCAGGACGAAAAGCTCCATCTCAACATTTACCCAGAAAGGTTTTTCCCGGTGGCGCTTCATCTGAAAATTCGCCACATAAATAAAGCCGGGTTGCTCAATTTCCCGGAGCAGCCGGCAAACCGTTTCCAGGGAAACCTCTTCCAGGCTGACCCGAAGTCTCTCCACGATTGCTTCCTGACGGCTCAGGGCCGGTAGCGGTTTTACCTCGCGAACATTATCTTTCAGTCCGGCAGCATTAACCAGTTGGCCGAGAAAACCAATCAAGGAAAAACTTTCCGCGGCATAACTGGAGGGTGACAATTTTTCCTGAGCGGTGCGCTGGCGGTATTCCTGGCAAAGTTTCTCCAGGGTCTTAAGGTCCTGGTTCTTCCGGGCTAAAGTTTCGCGCAGGCTACGTAGTTGCCTGCGGCCCGGAGTGAAAACAAACTGATAACAGAAAATCAGAATTGCCAGAGCCAGCAGCGTCAACATTTGCCGTAGGTTAAGTTTCATGGCAGTTTGAGCATCAGATTGAAACTGACATTGCGGTCTTTGTCAAAGGAAATGTCGCCCACCGTGACGGAAAGGAAAGAGGCGGAGTTAGTCAGAGAAGTCTTTAATGTTTCCAGCTGCGTCAGGTTATCCAGACGGCCGGAAATGAAGAGGGAGGAACTGCCAGTGAGAATGAAATGGGTGACCTCCAGGGAAGAAACCAGCGTGTCAGGGATAGCCTCAACAAAGGAAGTCATCACCTTGAGAACGGAAATGGCTGGCAGCACCTCAGAGGAAGTTTGCTTTTTTTCTCTCAATCGCTCCTTAATCTGGGTCACCGGGTCAACGATCCGTCGGACATCAGGGCAGGTGGCGGTAAAGAGTTGATTCATGGTTTGAGTGACAGTTTCCACCTTGTTTTTCATCTCGGGAATCTGAAAATAGGGGATGGTCATGCCCACCACCAGAGCCAGGAAAATTAGGGCCAGAACCACGTCTCTAAAAACAGGGCCGGTCGGTGTGGAAGTTAAGGCCACCAGACGGAGAGGTGGAATCCGGGCCGTCTGGATTAGAGGTTGACGGACCAACCAGTCCTGGCTATCCTGGTCCGGGCCAGGTTCCGGAAAAGGAAGTTTGTCTTTTCCCAGGTCAAGGGCCAGCCGTTCTTTTTCCGGGCCCAGCCAGAAAAATGGCAAGTCTTTTTGACTTTTTAATGTCTGGAGAAATACTTGCCGCTGGTCAGGGTGCTTGCCGAAAAAAGAAAAGGAACCGGAGAGCCGCCCACCCTCAATGAGATTGCTCAAAAGGTAATCAGCGCCAACCAGCGTCACCCAGCAGTCTGAGACCGGCAAAAGAGGTCCGGTTAAACTATGAAGAAGAAAACTGTCACTGGTGAGAACAAGTTTTAGTCCGAGTTTTCGTTTCAGTTCCAACCACGGTTGTAGCTGCTGGCGTTCCACCGAAACCACTAAAATATCTGCGGAGTTACGGGAACGGTTCAGATAAAACCACTGATGGAGATACTCCTCTGGCGGACGCGGTAATAAATCCTCCAGTTCTACCGGCAGGGCCAGATTGATGGCTTGAGATTGAGAAAATGGAAATTTAAGCTGGCGCATGGACAGAAGCGGTCGGGAAAGAATAACAAATAGTTGGTGTGGGTGCGCGGTGGTGATGACTTCTTCCGCGCCGTTAACCGGAACTGACCTGATCTCCTCCGGTGAACTTGCCACCAGGACCTGGTCAGGTAGTACATAACAGACAAGACTTTTCATAACGTTTCAACCCCGATGATGGCAACCTCGTCGCCCTTCTTGAGAAGAGCGCGCTTTTTCACCACAGGAGCCGTATTTACTCTAACTTCCACGGTGACGGAGAAATAGTTGCTCCTGTAAGCAACGAGTCCCCGGTTGGCCAGGAAAACATTTCTATTGACCCGCATAAGATATGTTTCTTCCAGGGGTCCGGTTTCCCGCTGGGCTACAAGTTCGTTCACCTCTATTTCCGAAAACCCCATGGCTTTCAAGATGATCGGGTCACAAGTGTTAACGTTTATTTTACTATCAGAGGCCAGGGTTACCAAATCCATCAGTCCCGGTCGCTCCTGGTCTCCTTTGAGAACATCTTTGGTAAAACCCTTAATCAGAGAAAGTTCTTTCAGAAAGAGAAGGCTACGGTTGGCCGCCTGGTAGGGAGGCGCCAGGGTGCGGTAGTACATGCTTTCGGCGCCAAAAACTCTGGGCATTTCATCCTCATCCACCCAGTCAAGAAGACAATCCAGGAGATTGCCGCTGAGGCCAAGGACAAGGAAAAGTCTCTCGGTCAGGTCCTTCAACTGGGTATTCACTTTCCCTTCAGCCTGGAGGATTCCGTTAAGATTGACCTTTCCGTCTTCATCCTGGATGACCAGTTTAATCTCCTCTCCGTTAATTTTAAACAGTTTTTCCTGGTGCCAGTTCTCGCCCAGCCAATCATAACCGTTCCTGTCGGTTTTCAATATCTCCCGGGCCAGGGCAATGCCGGTCCGGGCCAGGAGTTCAGAACGAACCTTATCCACCTGCGTCCGGATGGTCTCCATTCGTCGCTGGCAGACACGGTGGAATTCCAGAGCCAGACTCACCAGGGCCAGGATAAAACCCATCGTAAAGACGAGGACTATGCCGCGCTTGGAATTATTCATGGCTAATTTTTACCGGTAAGGAAAGTTCCACTCCGTTAAGGGTAAGTTTCAGCAGAATCGCCTCGGGCATCTTATCTTTGTCCCAGGCCTGGTACCAGTCTGAACCGTCGTAATAGGAAAAAGCGCCATCCTCAATACCTTCCAGGGCCGGAAAAGCAAACTGCCGGTCAAAGAGAGGACTACTTTCTCCAAGCCAGAGTTCCAGCCCCTGGACGCCTGGTTTGAAAGCGTAAGTTCTTTTCACCGGATAAGGAGTTCCCGCTAGGTTAACCTGCATCTGCAGGTAATCAGCGCGTGCCTGCAAGGACTTTATATCCGGGACAATGTTTTCTACGTCATGATAAAACTGCTGAAAGAACATAAAGGCAGTTTCGGCCTGGTCCATCTGGCTATTAACAGCCGCGGTAACCTTCTGGCTGGTAAAGTAAGTCTGGTAAATGAGAACAAAGAGAAGGAAAACAATGAGCGAAGTTACCAGCACCTCAATGAGAGTGAAGCCACCGGCAAACTTTCTATTGTTGTTCATCTTTTTTCTTCAGCACCGGAACGGTCAGGGAAATTTTTCCTTCGGGCCAGGTCACAGTGAGGCAACCTATCTGGCTCTGAAAAACTTCTGTTTCACTCAGGGAAAGGTCCTGGTAGTTTAACATCCAGTGAAAAGTCTGGTGAGGCATCTCCCAGGTTCCTTCTTCTTCCACCTCCTGGCCTGGAGACAGAGAGAATTCTTCCACCTGTCGTTCTGCCAGAAGAAGAGCGGTCTGGGTGTCGCGGACGATACGGGCGTTTCTTGCGTTAAGGAGATAACTTTCCAGACAGGCAATAGCGCCCACGGCGAAAATAGCCAGACTGATCATCACTTCCAGCAGCGTCAGCCCTCTTTGGTTAAAGGGTTTCATCGTAGTAAATCTCTCTGGCTAAAAGACGGATAGAAGGTGAACACGGATTGAGAAAGATGGTATAAAACTTGTCGGTATTCACCTCCCGCAGGTGAAGAAGAGCAAAATCCCTGGTGCCGTCAGGGAAAAAGTTAAGCGAAACGGTACCGCTGGTAAAACGTCCTGCGGCGGTAATCATTTGATAAAGCCACAACTGCTCCGGAATTAAGTTTGCCTCCTCTGGTTCTTCACCGGGCTGGAGGCTGGCGGCGTCCTGAGTTATCCAGTATTTCTGGCTG
This sequence comes from bacterium, assembly GCA_029551285.1. Lineage (GTDB taxonomy): Bacteria > Ratteibacteria > UBA8468 > B48-G9 > DSTR01 > JAMWDF01. Next base: position 6,413 of record JAKPFT010000042.1, read on the forward strand.
TCCAGGTCTATCCAGAGTTGCTGCTGCTGGCCGCTGGCGAGGGCACTCCTGGAGATGCTTTCCATAGTCTGAACGAGATTGGAGAGGCTTTGTTGACCTTTCTGGCTGGAACTAAGGTTTTTCAGGGAAGGCAAAATTAGAGAAAAAAAAACCCGATGACCATTATCGTCACCAGAATTTCAAACAGGGTAAACCCGGCTGGCTGTTCTGAAAATCTTTTCTCATTGCTCGGAACTGGAAAGGTCCGCATCGGCCCCTTCGCCCCCTTCCTTACCATCCTTGCCGTAAGAGATAATTTCAAAATCCTCATTGTTGCGTCCAGGACTGAGGTAAACATAATCATGTCCCCAGGGATCTTTAGGTATCTCTTTTTTTTCCAGGTAGCCACCCTCGCGCCAGTTCTGAGGAATTTTTCCACTGGAAGGTTTTTCTACCAGGGCCGCCAGCCCCTGCTCGGTACTGGGATAGAAACCATTATCCAGGTAAAAAAGCCGCAGGGCGCTCTCCAGGTTTTTAATCTGAACCCTGGCTGCCGTTCGCTTGGTTTCTTCCACCCGGCCGAAAATTCTTGGCATAACAATCATCGCCAGAATACTCAAGACCACGACCACGGCCATCAGTTCAATAAAAGTAAAACCCTGACGTCGCTTCCTTGATGGCGTATCTAAAGATTTTTTACTCTGGTTAACCTTTTGCTTCTCGGGCATGAGCGTTCTCCCTGCTATTTGATTGATTGACTGATTTGAAAGATGGGTAGCAACACTGCCAGGACAATGAAACTGACCACAGCACCCATGAAAAGAATCATCACCGGTTCAATAAGTGTTACCAGACGCGTGGACTTCTGGGCTACTTCTTCCTCATAGATGGTGGCGATTTTGAGAAACATCTCCGGAAGGTCGCCACTTTTTTCACCGGCATTAACCAGCTGGGTTACCAGGTAAGGAAAAAGGCGGGCATTATGGAAACCGTTAGAAAGACTTCCACCACGGGATAAGAATTCGCGAATGGCTCTCACTTCAGTCTGAAGGCGGGGGCTGGAAACTACCTTCTCCGTGATGGTAAAGGCTTCCAGGATGTCCACACCACCGGCCAGCAGTGTGGCCATGGTCCGGGAAAAAGAGGCAATCTCGCTCTTGATGAAAAGGTCGCGCAGATAGGGCAAACGCAGTTTAAGGTTGTCCACAAAAATCACCCCGGAAGAACTTTTCAGGCTCCGGCGTAGTCCAAACCAGAGGAAGCCAAGTGCCACCAGGACAGCCGCCCAGTATGCCTTGAAGAAGTAACTGACCCTGATGAGAATTCTGGTTGGTAGCGGTAGGGTCAGGGAAATCTCCTGAAAGACGCGGGTCAGTGTTGGCGCCACAAAGGTCAGGATGAAAAATAAGACCAGTACGGCCACCACTGACATTAGCGCCGGATAGGTGAGAATACTGAGAAGACGGTTCCGGAAGGAAAGTCGTTTCTCCAGAAAGTCAGCCACCCGCTGAAGGATCAGGTCCAGCGTTCCACTCTCTTCTCCAGCCTTAGCCATGGAAACAATCACTGCCGAGAAGTACTGGGGGTATTCTTTCAAGGCCAGGGAGAAACTGTTGCCTTCCCGGATACGACGCTGAATGTCGGTAAAAACCTCACGAAGTTTTCCTGGTCTCATCTGAGAAATCAGACCTGAAAGACACTCGTCCAGAGGAATCTTAGAATTAATGAGTGTGGCCAGTTCTCTCATGGCCACCACTAATTCCTCGGTGCTGACGCGCACCGGAAGTAAAGAAAAGGTGGTGGTCCCGGCCGGCGTAATCTGAAGGGGATAAATTCCTTTTTCTTTCAGGAGGCGACGTACCCGCTGAGTATCTTCTGCCTCCATGGTGCCAGAGACCTTTCGTCCACGCTGATCCAGGGCTGAATAGGTGAAGATAGCCATTTTTCGCTGGCTTAGGATGAATTTTTCAGGTTTCCTGGGTAACCCGGAGAACTTCACTTACCGTGGTTTGCCCCTGGAGAACTTTTCTGGCTCCGTCCATCCTCAGCGTCTTCATGCCGGATTCCAGGGCGGCCTTCTTCAGCACGCCGGCCGAAACGCGTTCGGTGATTAACTGACGGATTTTTTCGTCAACGAACAGCAGTTCAAAGATACCCGACCGGGAATAATAGCCGGTACCTAAACAGTGAGGACAGCCGCGACCCTGGCGGAAATTGGCGCTAACCAGGTCAGTTTCCGTCAGGCCAATTTCCTGTAACAGGGAGACCGGCCAGGTGGCTGGTTCCGCGCATTCTGCACAGACCAGGCGCACCAGCCGCTGGGCCATAACTCCAATCAGGGAAGAGGCAATCAGGTAGGGTTCAATTCCCATATCTAACAGTCGGGTGACGGCGCTGGGAGCATCGTTGGTGTGCAGAGTACTGAAAACAAGGTGTCCGGTGAGAGAAGCCTGGATCGCCATTTCCGCTGTTTCCTGGTCTCTAATTTCCCCCACCATAATGATGTCAGGGTCATGCCGCAGAATAGACCTGAGACCATTGGCAAAAGTAAGACCAGCCCGGGCATTGACATTAATCTGGTTAATACCCTCCAGATTATACTCCACCGGGTCTTCCAGAGTAACAATGTGGATATCCGGTTTGTTGATGCGAGATAGGGCAGCATAAAGGGTGGTTGTTTTGCCACTGCCGGTGGGGCCGGTAAGAAGAACAATGCCGTGGTCGTAGTGAATCAGCCGGCTGAAGGTGTCATAGGTATCGCCCTGCAGACCGAGTTTTTCCAGGTCAAAGAGAAAGGCGGCTTTATTCAAAAGCCTCAGCACCGCGGATTCTCCAAAAAATGTAGGGATAATGGAGACACGAACATCAATCTGCTGACTGTCTGCCTTGAAAGTGGTGCGACCGTCTTGCGGAAGCCGTTTTTCAGCGATATCCAGATCCGACATTATTTTAATCCGGGAAATGACTGCCGGCTGGTATTTCTTGGGCAGGACAAACATGTCATACAGTAGTCCATCAATGCGGTAACGAACTCTGAAGGAAGTTTCTGTAGTTTGAAGATGGATATCTGTGGCTCTCATGGTGGTGGCGCGGTAAAGAATCTGATTGACCAGCCGGATTACCGGTGCTTTGTTGGCCAGGTCCAGCAGGTCGCCGCTTTCGCCGTTGATTTCCTCCTGCAGAACCTCCATTTCCTTATCCTGTAAATCCTCAATGATTTTTCTGGAAGAGGTCGGATGATAATAAAATTTCTCAATTGCCTCTAAAATAATCTCTGCCGGCGCGCTGGCCAGACTGACTTCTTTTCCAATAATCCGCTGAATCTCGCCCAGGTCTATCTGGAGCGGGTCAGCGGCGATGATGAGCACTCCACCATCCTGACCTCGCACTGGCAGGAACTGGTTTTTCTGGAGGAAACCGAAGGGAAAACTATTCAGCAGTTCAGGCTCAATCAGGGCTTCAAGATTCTTCAGAACCGGTAGTCCTGCAGGGGTCATTTCTTGATCTCCTGCATTAACTTTTCTTTTTCCTGGCGCAGACGTTCCGCCTGCTCAAAACTGGTGATGATATGAGGAGTAATAAAAATGAGAAGGTTGGTCTTGGTGCCAGCATCCCTCTGGTGCCGAAAAAGATATTTTAAACCAGGAATGTCGCCGAAAAAGGGAACCTTATGCACCACCTTTTCCGTATCATTACGGATGAGACCTCCCAGGACGACCGTCTGATTGTTGGGAACAATCAGGGTGGTATCAGCTTCTCGCTTGGCAGTTGTCAACTCGCCCTGGGTGCCTACTGTCAGGACTTTGGTAACCGACTGGTTAATTTTCAGTTTGACATACTTGTCGCGGCTGATTTGCGGCGTAATCTTAAGAATAATGCCCACGTCCTTATAGTCAAAACTCTTGATGGTGTCCTGACCGGCCCCGGTGTAGTAAGTGCCAATAAATCTGGTTTCTTTCAGGTAAGGCCGGTTTTCGCTGATGTTAATCATGGCTTCCTGGTTGTCTGCGGTGACAATCTGCGGAGTGGAAAGAATATTAAAGCGCTGGTCTTTGCCATATAGACGAATCAGGCTGCCGATATCTGAGATACCCTTGGTGACGGCTATCTTCATGCCTGAGGGTATAGCTGTATCCAGGTCAAACTTGGTTTCCACCGAACCGGTAACCTTATCTTTCCAGAAGGCATCCACCACCGACCATTCAAAGCCAAACTCCTTTTCTTTTTCGTAGGTTACCTCGGCGATTAAGGCCTCTATCAGGACCTGATTGGTCATCACATCCAGGTCTTTAATGATCTTTTCCAGGGTGCTGAAATCATCCGGGTCAGCGTAAATAATCAGGGAGTTGGTAGCCTTGGCGGCCACCACTGAAGCCTGGACCGGAGCGGTCGTTACCCCTGGTGCGCGAACCACCGGCGCTGCCCTTTTCCTGGAAAGAATGTCGTTGAGGACTTTAGCCAGTTCCTCGGCATTGCTGTTTTCCAGCCGGTAAACCCGGTACTCCTCTTTCCCCGGCGGGCTGGGCACATCAATTTTCTCAATGATCTCCAGCAGTTTGGCTACATTGGCGCCGATATCGGGAATGATCAGGGTATTGGTCCGCTGCTCCACAGTAATCGTTGCGCCCTTGGTGAGATAAGGATTGAGAATCTGGGCTAAGGTGCTGGCATCACAGTAACGAAGGGGGACAATCTGGTGAATGAAAAGTTGTTCCTTTTCCGGCGGAACCTTGCCGATATTGATATCTCTGGTTCTTACCCTGGCATCCTGAACAGGTACAATCTCAGAAATATGCCCCTTTTTGACCACGGCAAAGCCGTAAAGGTTCAGGATTGACCTGAAAACAGCTTCAATTTCCTTTGCCGGCACAGGCTTCTGAGAATAAACGGTGATGTTTCCCCGAACATTGTTGTCTAACACATAATTTTCTTTGGTGAACTCGCTGACAAACTTGATAAAGGTCCGGATATCCACGTTGTTGAAATTCAGGGTGAATTCATTTTCACCCCACACATGGCAAACAAAAAACAGCGCCACCACCAGAAAAATTCTTCTTCCCCGCATTGCCACCCCTTCCTGATTGCCGGGCTAATTTCTCTTATGGAGCCGGGAACGGTTCCATCGGTACCGGTGCTGCTTGACCGGGAGTGCCTGCTGTCTGTCCAGCAGTGCGCGCTTTGGCGGCGTAAGTGTCAATCGCCTGCTGAAGAGCCTTCTTCACCTCAGGGTCTTTTTCCTTCCGGAACATCTCAAAAAATAATTCCAGGGTTTGAGGATTGTAATCCGAACTGGAAACTACCCGGATAGCATTCTTTCTGACCTCAGGATTTTCATCCTCAAGGTACTTAAGCAGCCCGGCATCAATCCCGAAGATTCTGCCGGTGAGAAGCTCACGGCCGCCGCCATCACGGTCAGTGCCACCGCTGCTGACATACCACTCTAAGGCATCAATAATTGTTTTCCGGACCGTCAAATCCTTTTCGTACTTCAGCCGCACCAAAAGGGTTCGGAGGGCCAGCAGTTCATAGGTGTTGGCCTCTTCGTTGGTGGTACTGCCGGTGGTGCCTTCGCGGTTACCCCTTAAATTTCTGCTGGCAAAGGTCTTGGTGGCATACTTACGGATAATCGGGTCCTCGTCGTTCATCATCCTCATCAGGGTCATATCGGTGCCAAAGAGTACATCCAGCCCCACCGAGGCGATGTCGCGCACCTCCGGGTCAGGGTCAGCCAGCAACATATAAAGGTCAGGAACAAAGGTGACCACACCTACGCTGCCGGTATTGGTGCTGCTGCTGGAACTTCCAGTGGTGGTGTTGGTGGAAAGAAGTCCCCGGACGCCCTGGGTGTTGGTACTGCTGCTGCCACTGGTCGTGGTGCCACCGGCTCCCTGAATCACCGACTGGACAGCCTGCTTTCTGATGATGGGGTCAGGATGTCGCATCATACCGCCGATAATCGCCGAAAGAAAGGAGGCGATATCTGACTGACGGTCATACTGGGTTCCTGAGGTGCCAGTGGTACCACGGCCGCCAATACGAGTTCCACTGGTACCGGTACCAGTTCTGGTTGAAGTTCTGGTTGAGGTAGAGGTTGTTCCGGTACTTCTGGTGGTCTGTGCCAGAGACTGAGATACAACGGCGGCACTAATTATTATCACTGCCAGACACAAGAAAAGTCGCTTCATCTTCCACCTCCTTAAAAGTGTTTGAGAATCCCCGTGTCAATTTCCTTCTCTCCTTTTTTCAAATCAGGCCGGCTGACGGTTTCTGCCTCCTCGTAGGTAGTAACCACGCGGGGAGTTAAGAAGAGGAGAAGCTCGTCCCGGGTGGAAGTATAACGGGGCTTTTTGAAAAGGTAACCTAACAGCGGAATCTTATGCAGGAAAGGCACCGCAGTTTGAGAGAACTCCTTTCTTTCCTGAATCATGCCTCCCACCACTAAGGTCTGACCATCAAAGAGGGTGACATTCTGGCTGGTTTCCCGGGTGGAGATAATAGGTTGTTCCGTCTCATAGCGCAGGTTGGCCGCCACCGCTGAAAGTTTTTTGATCTCTACCAGGCGGGAGTCGTAAATCTGCAGATTGAGAAAAACGTTGCGGTTGCGCAGGATGACCGGGGTGACGATAAACTCAGTTCCGACGTCCTCCTCATAGGTATTCACGGTCTGTCTGGTGCCGGTGCGCACGCCCTGGTCATTATAGATTTCCTCATATTCCGGGATGATGTAGGGATAATTCTGGGTAACGCTGATAATGGCGTTGGTACCGTTTAAGCACATAATTTTAGGCGCCTGCAGTAACTTCACCTGACCTTTCGTTGTCAGGGCAGTGATGAGACTATTGACCTCGCTATTGGTGATGCCGAAGGAAAAGCCCCCTGGAAGGGTGTTGGTAACTCCAGGCGTAAAGGTGACATCACCGCCAAACCTGGGACCGGTGAGGGTTGTGGGCGTACCCAGACTGGTGATCAGCCGGGAACTCACCAGCCAGTCAATACCAAAGATGTCCTCTTCGGAACCTGAGACAGAAATAATCTTGCATTCCAGCAGCACCTGAGAAATGGGCGTGTCCAGGGAGGAAATGACATCGGCCAGTTGCTGTGCCTGGGCGGCTGAACTTACATCAACCACGATGGAATTGGTCCTGGGTTCGTAGACGATGGATTCAAGTTTGAAGGTTTCTTTGAGGGCCTTAACAATCGCCTGACCGTCTCCATAAAGAACAGAGAATACCTTCCGGTTCATCGCCCGCTGGACATCAGGCCGCTGCTGGTATTCAGCGGCAGTCATGACTTTAATTACTTTATCTTCTTCCACATAACGCAGTCCGTTCGCCTCGCAGATTAAATTGAGCACCTGCTGAAGCGGCAGGTTTTTAACGTTCAGGGTCACCCGGCCACTAACTCCACGGGAAAGGATGATGTTGGCACCGGTGAGTTCGTAAATCAGTTTCAGGGTCTGCTCTAAGTCAGCATCGGTCAGGTTCAGTGTCACCGGGACAGAACCGATTTCTCCCAGCAAGGGCTGCTGCTGTTTTTCTGTCCCTTCGGCTAAGAGTTCGGCCAGAAACCTGGCTTTATTGGCCAGGCGAACGGCTTCAGTATAACGCTTGTTTTCATACGCTTCTCTGGCCATCCGCAGGGAGGAGTAAGCATCTAAAAGTTTGAACTCATGCACCGTCTTCTGCCGTTTGAGGTTGTCAATATAGGAGGAACTATCCAGAAGAACGCGCTCGGCTTCCCTGGCTAAAACTTCTAACTGTTCTTCCTTCTTAATCTCCACTACCGGCGGACGTTCTTCCCTGAGTTCATATTTAGCGCCGGGTTTGGCCGGGGTTAATTTCTGCCTGGCTGACTTCAGGTACATCTCCACTTCGCGGCGCCGATACTGCGGGTCAACTTGCTGCAGGGTTTCAAAAGAAATAATGGCTTCCTGGTATTGCCGCTGACTGTAGAAGTCACGCCCCTGCCGGAAGAGGTCTTCTGGTTTGGTGGGCTCAGCCAGCAGAAGACCGCCGGCACAGAGGATAAGCACCAGACATGCTTTAGCTGTTTTCGGCCTCATTTTCAGCCAGTTCATACTTTCTCCGCTGTTATTTTACCCCCTATAGCGGGGACAAGTCAACTACTTTGTCCCCATCTCATAAATATGACCATCTTTGGACAGATAAAGTTTATCCTGCTCTTTCTTAAGCAACCGGTATCCCTCCACCTCCTCCCCTAAGGTAGCCCGGTAGGTTCTCTTCTCCCCTTCCAGGAAAAAGTACTCCATGCCCTCCATCAACATTCGGCCACGGTAGGTCAGGGTGCACTTGCGTTCAGGCACAATCAAAGGTGAAACAGTTGGAGCCTGGACTTCCGGAGTGGGCAGGACGCGCTCTGATGTTACTCTGGCGGCAGCCACTTCCGGAGGTTTAGCCGGTGCGGTTATCTGGGGTCTGGGTGGTGGTGTGATCTGCGGCACAGTAGCGGTCCTGGGGACAACCGGCGTTTTTTCCTCGGTCGTGGAGGGCGTGGCGATTTTAGGAGTTTTCAGAATGGAGATGACCTCCGGTGGCCTGGCGAGGGCAATCTGGGTCGGGAAGGGTCGGCGGATGACTTCCATTTTCAACACACCGGGGGAAAATGGGTCGCGGCGACCTTCAATATCCACCCGGGCAGACTTGAAGGTGATATCCACCCCCGGTTTCTCTACCGGTGGGGCCGCAGGGGCTGCCGCGGTCTCTTCTCTGGCTGCGCCGGTAATCTCCTGGAAAAGTTCATCGGCTGACTTTGAGCGCATGGTGAAAAAGACTATTTCGCCGACCCAGATAAGCAAGAGGAGGAGGAAGACCAGACGGAAGGCATTCCTTCTCAGCAACCGGCCCCAATCCACTGGCTCCTTGTAGCGTTTTGCTGGCCTGGTGGGAACGGCGGGTAGCCGGGCTGCCTTTTCCGGGAGTTTCTTTTTAAGGAGGGGCAGGAGTGAGGGGAAAACCTTCCTGGCGCTGGCTACTTTTTCCAGGGCTGATCTTTGCTCCGCTTGCGCTACTTTTACCAGCTGCTCAAGTTGCTTCTTCAGGGCCGGAGGAGGAACTGGAGGTTTAATGGCCGTAGCCCTGACAAGTACTGGCCTGGCCGGAACGGCAGAGACTGGAGGCAATGCCGGTTTCCTTCTGAGAAGCGGCCGGAGGGAAACCAGGACCTTCTCGGCATCCCTGGTTTTTGCTTCAGCCAGACTCTGCTGTTTTTGAGTTAAAGCGGTCAGGGTGTTTATCTGTCTTCTCAGGGAGGAGGAAAGTTTGACCGGTTTAATAGCCGGCGGCCGAGGGATAGCCGGTTTGACCGGAAGAACAACAGGTTTTTCCGCAGGGATGGGTCTGGCCGCCGCGGGAATGGCTGGACGCGGGGAAATCTTCACCGGTGCAGCCTGATGTTTTTCCCTGAGAAATTGGAGTTGATGTCTCAACTGCAAACGGCGCAGTTCCCGCAGCCGGTTCTCCTCTAATTTTTTCCATTTTCGCTCTATTTTTCTGGCTGGTGGCCTCTGGACCGGCGAAGGAGCCACTCTCTCAAGAATCTTTGTCACCCGGGTAAGTTTCAGCCTGGCTCTTTCGTGTTCCTGTCTGGCCTGGCTGAGAAGCCGGAGCAGTTGCTGCCTGGCAATAGAGCGGCGGTCAACTTCTGGTTTTGGGGAAACACCAACTGCTGCCGGAGGGATGACTTTTCTGACTAACTTAGCCTGCTTTTCTTCCTGCTGCCGCCGCTTTCTCTCTTCACGAACCCTGACT